>CACZFV010000007.1 GCA_902780465.1 uncultured Lachnospiraceae bacterium | reverse complement strand
GTGCCGCTTCCGGGCGGCTGCAATATCGGCAGCAGGCCGATTGACCAGCATCTGAAGGGATTCCGGGCCCTCGGAGCGGATGTCCGGGTGACCGGAGGAAAGGTCCGTGCGGAAGCGACGAGCCTCGTCGGGAACCATATTTTTCTGGATATCGTCTCAGTCGGAGCCACCATTAATATAATGATGGCTGCTTCGCTTGCCCAGGGGCGGACTGTCCTTGAGAACGCCGCCAAGGAGCCGCACATCGTCGACGTGGCGAACTTCCTGAACAGCATGGGTGCGAACATCAAGGGCGCCGGGACGGACGTGATCCGGATCCGCGGCGTGGAGAAGCTCCACGGAACAAACTATTCCATCATTCCGGACCAGATCGAAGCCGGGACCTTCATGTTCGCCGCGGCGATCACAAGAGGAGACATCCTGGTCAGAAATCTGATCCCGAAGCACATGGAAGCCATCGGCGCGAAACTGAAGGAGATGGGATGCGAGCTGCTGGAATTTGACGACGCGATCCGCGTTGTTGGGACACGGCGCCTCCGCCCCACCAACGTGAAGACGCTGCCGTATCCTGGATTCCCCACGGATATGCAGTCCCAGGCCGGGACCGCCCTGGCGCTGGCAAAAGGGACCAGTGTCGTGATCGAGAGCATCTTCGAGAACCGCTTCCGGTACCTCGATGAGCTGGCACGCATGGGCGCCATCTTCAAGGTAGAAGGGAACACTGCAATCATCACGGGAATTGAGCGGTTCACCGCCGCGGAGATCAAAGCCTGCGACCTGAGAGCCGGCGCTGCGCTGGTGCTGGCGGGCCTTTCCGCCGAGGGCTGCACCACGGTGTCCGACATCCACTACATCCAGCGCGGCTATGAGCACTTCGAACAGAAACTGCAGGGCCTCGGGGCGGATATCGTCATCGCTGAGGACGAAAGAGACATAAGAAAATTCCAGATGCGCGCCGTGTGACGGAACACGTGCCGGATCTGTCATGAAACTTCAGAAAGAGAAAATAACGAAGGAAGAACAAATGGAGAGAAGACTTTTTACATCAGAGTCTGTAACAGAAGGACATCCGGACAAGATCTGCGACCAGATCTCTGACGCTGTGCTGGACGCGATCCTCGCGCAGGATCCCCAGGGCCGTGTTGCCTGCGAGACCAGCACCACCACCGGACTTGTGGTCCTGATGGGAGAGATCACTACCAGCGCACGTATCGACTACCAGCAGATCGTCCGTGACACTGTCAGGGATATCGGCTACACCAGAGGAAAATTCGGTTTTGACTGCGACACCTGCGCGGTACTCACGGCGATCCATGAGCAGTCCCCGGACATCGCCCAGGGCGTTGACCGGGCGCTGGAGGCCCGAGAGGGCAGCGAGGAGGAGCTCCTGAACACCGGCGCCGGAGACCAGGGTCTCATGTTCGGCTACGCCTGCAGAGAGACGGAAGAGCTGATGCCGTATCCCATCGCCCTGGCTCACGCACTGTGCCGGAGACTTGCAGAGGTACGCAAGGAGCGGATCGTCCCCTACCTTCGTCCGGACGGGAAGAGCCAGGTGACTGTGGAATACGATGAGACTGGAAAACCGGTGCGGATCGACACGGTGGTCCTTTCCACCCAGCACGATCCGGATGTCACCCAGATGCAGATCCATCAGGATATCCGCAAATATGTCTTCAACGCGGTGCTTCCGCCGGATATGGTGGATGAGAATACCCGGTTCTACATCAACCCCACCGGAAGATTTGTCATCGGAGGCCCCAACGGCGACTCCGGACTGACCGGAAGGAAGATCATCGTCGATACCTACGGCGGCTATGCGCGCCACGGCGGCGGCGCCTTCTCCGGCAAGGACCCGACCAAGGTGGACCGCTCCGCCTGCTATGCAGCACGCTATGTGGCGAAGAACCTGGTGGCTGCCGGCCTGGCCGACGCCTGTGAGATCCAGCTGTCCTACGCCATCGGCGTCGCGACGCCCACCTCGGTGTCCGTGAATACTTTCGGCACCGGAAAACTGTCGGACAGCAGACTCTGCGAGATCGTCCGGAAGGAATTCGACCTCCGGCCCGCGGCTATCATCCGCACCCTGGACCTGAGACGGCCGATCTACCGCCAGACCGCATCCTACGGACATTTCGGAAGGAACGATCTGGATCTCCCCTGGGAGAAGACGGACCGCGTCGAGAAGCTTAAGAAGTACATCTAATCTGAGACACGGAGGAACTGTCTGTGAAGCAGACCAGAATCAGACTGTTCGGCTCTGTCCTGATGATCATCATTATTCCCATGGCGTTGTATCTCCTGGGAATCTGGAAGAACAGCGATTCCCATCTGACCACGCAGGTGCTCACTTCGGGGATCGCTGTCCTTGTAATTGTGGGTTTTTCCATGGCGGTCTGGATCTACAGCGGGATCATCCGCCCTCTGGAGAAGCTGCATGAGGCGATGAATGAGATCAAGGAAGGGAACCTGGATAAAGTCCTCGACGCAGAGGATGTCGGCGGCGAGATCCGCCAGCTGATGGAGGACTTCGAGGAGATGCGCATCCGCCTGAAAGAAAATCAGGAGGAGAAGCTGCAGTACGACCGGGACAACAAGGAGCTGATCAGCAACATCACCCACGACCTGAAGACGCCCATCACCTCCATCAAGGGATACGTGGAGGGGATCCTGGACGGCGTCGCCAGGAGCCCGGAGCAGATGAACCGCTATATCCGCACCATTTACAACAAGGCGAACGACATGGACCGCCTGATCGACGAGCTGACCTTCTACACGAAGATCGACGCCAACCGCATTCCCTATCACTTCGAGAAGGTGCGGGTCAGTGAATTCTTCCGGGACTGCGCCGACGAGGTCGGGACCGAGATGGAAGCCGGCGGCATGCTGTTTTCCTACGTCAGCAACGTGCAGCCGGACGTGGTGGTCATCGCGGACGTGGAACAGATGAAGCGGGTCATCAACAACATCATAGGCAATTCTGTGAAATACAACGACAAGGAGACCGGAGAGATCGCCCTCAGGCTGGAGGACGACGGCGACTTCGTGCGGGTGGAGATCGCGGACAACGGGAAGGGGATCGCGAGGGAGGATCTGCCGAACATCTTTAACCGTTTTTACCGCGCGGATACCTCAAGAAGCAGCTCCAAGGGAGGAAGCGGCATCGGCCTCTCTATCGTGAAGAAGATCATCGAGGACCACGGCGGCCGCGTCTGGGCCCGGAGCGAACCTGGAAAAGGGACGAAGATCATCTTCTCCCTGAGAAAATACATGGAAGGAGAAACGTAGCGTGAGCAGGATCCTGATCATAGAGGATGACCGGAGCATCGCGGAACTGGAGCGCGATTATCTGGAGATCAACGGTTTTGAGACGACCATCTGCGACGACGGACAGCAGGGGCTGAAAGAAGCCCTGGACGGGGAGTATGACCTCATCATCCTCGACCTGATGCTTCCCGGGGCGGACGGATTCGAGATCTGCCGCATTGTGCGGGAGAAGAAAAACACGCCGATCATCATTGTCAGCGCGAAGCACGAGGACATCGACAAGATCCGGGGGCTGGGACTCGGCGCGGACGATTACATCACCAAACCCTTCTCGCCCGGGGAGATGGTGGCGAGAGTGAAGGCGCACCTGAACCGCTACGAGCGCCTGGTGGGACAGAGCCGTTCCGAGGTCCTGGAGATCCGGGGCCTGAAGATCGACCGCACCAGCCGGCAGGTCTGGGTGAACGGAGAGGAGAAGGTCTTTACAGCCAAGGAATTCGACCTCCTCTCATTCCTGGCGTCGAATCCGAACCATGTGTATACCCGGGAGGAGCTGTTCCGGGAGATCTGGGGCATGGAGAGCGTCGGTGACATCGCCACCGTGACAGTGCATATCAAGAAGATACGCGAAAAGATCGAAATGAACTCCGCGAAGCCGCAGTATATCGAGACTATCTGGGGCGTCGGATACAGATTCAAGGTCTGAGGAAAGGAGAAGTATGGATCAGATTAACATTCTGGTAGTGGACGACGAAAAAGAGATCGCCGAACTGGTGGAGATCTATCTGGTCAGTGACGGATACCATGTCTCCAAGGCGAAGAATGCGCAGGAAGGCCTTGAGATCCTCGCCAGGGAGGACATCCACCTGGTGCTTCTGGATATCATGATGCCGGGCATGAACGGCCTGGAGATGTGTCAGAAGATCCGTGAGACCAGGAATATCCCGATCATCATGCTCAGTGCGAAAAGCACGGACCTGGACAAGATCAAGGGCCTCGGGACCGGTGCGGACGATTATGTCACGAAGCCCTTCAATCCGCTGGAGCTGACCGCCAGAGTCAAAAGCCAGCTGCGCCGCTACATGCAGCTGAACCCCAACAGCAGACCGGCCGGAGAGAAGCATCAGAGCGAGATCACAGTCCGGAACCTGACCATCAACCGGGACAACCACAAGGTCACCATCGACGGCGAAGAGATCCGGCTGACCCCCATCGAGTTCGACATTCTGTTCCTTCTCGCCAGCAATCCCGGCAAAGTCTTCTCCACGGACGAGATCTTTGAGCGGGTGTGGAATGAAAAGGTCTATGAGGCAAACAACACCGTGATGGTGCACATCCGCCGGCTTCGCGGGAAGATGAAGGAGGACACCAGAACAGACAAGATCATCACCACTGTCTGGGGTGTGGGATACAAGATTGAAAAATAACAAAGAAAACGCGGGCGAGAGCTTCCGGAAGAAAGTGCTCTCCGGGATCATCTACAGTCTTCTGATCACGCTGATCGCGGAGTTCTTCCTGGTCCGGAATCTTCTGACAGCAGCAGATTACGTGCATGAGGCAGAACCGGACAATTCGGCGGCGGCAGCGCTGTCGGATTTCCGCGTGGTGGCGGTCCTTCTGCTCCTCCTGTTCGGGATCTGCCTGTTTGCCACAGTATTCTGGTTCCTGCAGAGGAAGTCCTTCGTGTACATCGACCGCATCTCCGAGACCATGCAGACCATCGCGGGCGGCGATTTGAACGCCTTCGTGGAGGTGGAAGGGGATGATGAGTTCTCCGGGATGGCGGAGAACCTGAACCTGATGACTGCCGACATCCGGGACCTGATGGACCGGGAGAGAGAGGCGGAGAGGTCGAAGAACGAGCTGATCACGAATATCGCCCACGATCTCCGGACACCGCTGACCTCCATCATCGGATACCTCGAGATCCTGACACAGAAGCCGGACCTCCCGGAGGAGACCCGTACCCGGTACATTGAGATCGCTTACACAAAGTCAAAGAAGCTGCAGCAGCTGATCAACGACCTGTTCGGCTTCACGAAGCTGAGCTACGGGAAGATCTCCATGCGGGTGTCCAACATCGACCTCATAAAGCTTTTGAGCCAGCTTCTGACCGAGTTCTACCCGAATTTTGAGGAGGCGGGACTCCAGTATGAGCTGGAATCCAACGTGCCCGCCCTCATGATCACCGCGGACCCGAATCTTCTGGCCAGGCTCTTCGACAATCTGGTGAACAACGCCATCAAGTACGGCGCGGAGGGAAAGCGGATCCGGGTGAAGGTCCACGGGACAGAGACTCAGGCGGAAGTCCGGGTGATCAACTACGGGAAGGTGATTCCCGCCAACGAGCTTCCCCTGATCTTCGACAAGTTCTACCGGGTGGAGCAGTCAAGATCCTCCAGCACCGGCGGGACAGGACTGGGACTCGCCATCGCGAAAAACATCGTGGAGATGCACGGCGGGAACATCTCAGTGACGAGCGACCTTTCCGGCACGTCCTTCATTGTGGTGCTGCCGGTGCATTTTGATATCGACAAGGAAAAATTTGCCAATGCCATCGATCGAAGTTGAATACGGATACGGAAACAGTGCGAAGGGCGGCAGGAATCTGCCGCTGAACGTCGTGCTGAAAAACGACGAAGCCGAAGAGCTTTCCGGCATCGTGGAGATCCTGACCCGGCAGTCCGACAACTCGGTCTACGCCTATGACTATCCGATGGAGATCGCCCCCGGAGAGACCTTTGCCTCCGAAATGACGGTCCCCATCAGCCCGGGCTCCGACCAGCTGGCGGTCCGGGTCCTGAGAGAGGACGGCAGCGCCGCCGCGGTGAAACGGGTCAAGCTGAACATCAGCACGACGCCGCCGGAGATCTTTATAGGACTTCTCTCCGACAGACCCCAGGACCTTCAGTATTTCAACGAAGCTTCCGTAAACTACGGACAGCTCCGGACCAGGGCCTTCACGCTTCAGCCGGAGAATTTCCCGGTGGACCGCGGAAGACTGGACATGCTAGATGTCATCGTGGTCAGTTCCTTCCGTATGTCCAGACTGTCGGTGGAGCAGACCCGCGCCCTGATGCAGTGGATGCGGGAAGGCGGCGTCCTGCTGTTTGGTACCGGCGAGCGGGTGGATGACACCCTGGGACAGTTCGCACCGGAATTTCTGGAGGATATGTATGAGCCGCCTGTAAAGACGGAACTCAGCATGTCTGCCCTGCAGAGTCTTGATACACCCGGTACTGCAGGCCTTGAACTGCCCCTCGTGAACTTCGCACTCCACGGCGGCAGCACCGTTATGTCCGCCGACACAGTGCCGCTGATCTCCACAGTGAACAAGGGCACCGGGATACTGGCAGCGGCGTCCTTTGATTTTACCGATACCGCGGAGTATGCAGCAGGCCACTCCTCCTTCACGGACGTAGTCCTGACCAGGACCCTGGGAGAGAGCAGGCTGGAGAGGCTGGTCTCCGAGGCCTACGGGACAGAGTACGACGAATACTGGTCCGCCCAGTCCCTGATCGATGCCGGCGTGCAGAAATCGCTGCCGGATACCGCTGTTTTCGGCGGCATCCTGGCGCTGTACCTCCTTCTTCTGGGACCGGTCCTCTGGCTGCTCCTGAAGCGGACCGGAAAGACCATCCTGTACCGGAGGATCGCCGCGGGCCTTGCGGTGGTGTTCTCCGGGATCCTTTACGCCGCCGGCAGTCCTTCCCGTCTGAAAGAGACCTTCTGTACCTACGCGAGGATCCGGGAAGCGGGAGAGGCGACGCTGAACGAGACTGCCTATCTGAACCTGAGAAATCCCGTCACCGGGTCCTACCAGGTCATGATCCCGGCGCCCTACACGGTGACGCCGCTGACCAATGCCCTGAACCAGGGCAGGAAGGACACAGTGACCGGAGATGAAGAAGTGCACGTCAGGATCTCCGGAGGGACCGGCGGCAGACAGATCTCCGTCACCAGCGCGGGCGCCTTTGAATCCAGCTTTTTCCGGCTGGAAAAAAGCGGCTCCAACAGGGACGGGGAAGGCTTCTCGGGCAGCCTTTTCCTTATGGGAGAAGAGTGCAGCGGCGCCGTGCAGAACCTGTTCCCCTTCCGGGTGCGGGACGCGGCGGTCTGTCTCCACGGGAAAGTGATCCCCCTGGGGACCCTGGAGCCGGGGGAGAAAGTGGAGATCGGGGGGCTGATGCTGTATCATCCTCCTCTGAACGATAATGACACCGTGGCGTCCTTCCTCACTGGAGTATTCGACGGTTCCGTCGGGCTGCGGGAACACATTGAAGCTCTTGAACGGGCAAATTTCCTGAGCTTCTACCTCTCCGACGCCATCCGGGGATACACCCCGGACGCGAGAGTCATCGGCTTCGCAGAGGACACCGGGGAGGACCTGGTGGCCGACAATATGATGCACACCGGCATGACCCTTGTGACATCCACACTTCCTGTGGAGATGCGGGACGGCACCCTGATCTGCCGGTCCATGCTGTCCAGGACGCCGGAGGTGATCAGCGGGGACTATATCCTGGAGACGAATTCCTGCTACCGGGGCGACCCGGTGGTGCTGGGGTACCTGCCGGGCTTCGACATCCACATTACGGAGCTGTACTTTGAGGAACCGGACACCGTCTTTGACAGCGGGGACGACAGCAGCGGGAGCCACAGCTTCCGCGGCACCATCTCCCTTTACAACTACGGCACCGGAAGCTTTGACGAGCTGGAGCCGGACCAGAGGAGCCTCAGTGAGGAGGAACTCTCGGGATATCTTTCTCCCGACAACATGCTGACTGTGCGGTACGCGGACAGCGGAGACCCGGCGGGAGGACGTCTGGACACCGCACTGCCCATACCCTATGTGATCGGGGAGGAAAACTGATGCTTGAATTAAAAGGGATCAGCAGATCCTACGGCAGGGTGCAGGCGCTCCGCGGCCTGGACCTGACTGTCCCCGACGGCACCCTGTTCGGGCTGATGGGACAGAACGGCGCGGGCAAGACCACGCTTTTGAAGATCATCGCGGGGATCCTTGCACCAGATAAGGGAGAGCTGTTCATCGACGACGTAAACGCCCTGAAGAACCCGGCTGAAGCCCGCATGAAGATCGGCTACGTCCCGGACGAGTTCGGCAGCTACGACTCCCTGACCGTCATGGAGTACATGGAGTTTTTCGCCTCCGCCTTCCGGATGAAGGGGCGTACCGCCCGGGTGCGCTGTGAGGAACTGATCAAAAACGTCGGGCTGCAGGAGCGCGCGGACCACCCCGTGGAGACTCTTTCCCGGGGTATGCAGCAGCGCCTCAGCATTGCCCGTGCCCTGATCCACGACCCGGAGTACCTGGTTCTGGACGAGCCCACCAGCGGTCTGGATCCCCACAGCCGCGTCTCCATCCGGGAGATGCTCTGTGAGCTGTGCGACACCGGCAAGACTATCGTCATCAGCTCCCACATCCTCTCCGAACTCTCCGAGATATGCACGGACATCGGGATCCTGGAGAAGGGGACGGTGAAAGCCACAGGAGAGGTGCAGCCCATCCTGGAGCGGATCGGGAACTCGAATCCCCTGCGGATCTCTGTCCTCGCGGGGACACAGACCGCCATGGGGATCTTCCGGCGGCATCCCTGTGTCCGCTCTGTCACCCTGTCGGACAAGACCTTCAGCCTGGAGTTTGAGGGCGGCGCGGAAGATGAAGCGGCCCTTCTGATGCAGCTGATCGATGCAGATATCCCGGTCAACGGCTTCATGCGGGAGCCCGGGACCCTGGAGTCCTTTTTCCTGCAGATGACAGGAAAAACGGAAGAAAGGCTGATACTGAGCAATGATGATGATGAATCCGATCTATGACAGAGAACGGAAGTCCGGCTCCAGGAGCGTCCGGTTCCCGGCAGTCCTGACGACGTTCAACATATTTCTCGCCTCCGCCGCCCTGGCGGCGATGTGGGTCACGATACACAGAGTTTCAGAGACAGGAGAACTGCGCTACAGCGTGTTCCTGAGCATGTTCTCGAGACTTGCCTGGCTGGAATTCGCAGCCTCCGCCGTGATGATGCCTGCCATCACCTCCGGCTGCATCACGGGGGAGCGGGAGAAGAAGACGCTGGAGCTGGTGCTGACGACCCGCATGACGCCGGCGGAGATCATCCTGGGAAAGCTTCTGTCGGCGCTCTCCGGCGTGGTGGTGCTGCTCCTGACAGGCACCCCGGTCTTTGCGGCGGTGCTGCTGTTTGGCGGCGTGCGCCCAAGAGACCTGGCGCTGCTGTATCTTCTGATCCTCCTGACCGCCTGCTTTACCGGGAGCATCGGCATGTTCTTCTCCGCGGTGAGCCGCAGGACACCGGTGGCAGCAGCCTCTTCCTATGCGCTGGTGGCTGTGCTGGCGATCCTGCCGGTCTGCGTTTTCGACAGGGCGGTCCAGACAGTGACAGGGCAGAGCAGCGCTGTTTCATCGCCCCTGATCGGGGCAGGGCTCCCGGAGAGGATCCTTCTTTCCCCGGCGCTTCTTCCCGCAGGATGTGTGGTGCTCGCAGTTCTCTGCGGCGCGTTTCTCATCGCCGCCGCGGTGAAAATTTCACCGCTTCTTCACAAACACCGCCATCTGGGGGCTTTCTCATTTTTATAAGGTCTGATAGAATAGAACCAGCTGAGTAAAGGCGTTTCAGCCTGTTTATTTGAATTTAAGGAGGGAAAAGGTTATGGGACTTATTAAAGCGGCGGTTAGCGCGATCGGAAGCGGTCTCGGGGACCAGTGGCTCGAGGTTCTTGAGGCGAACGACATGGGCGGAAGCACCGTGTTCACCAGCGGTGTTCCGGTAAGACCCGGCAAAGGCTCCAACACGAAGGGCAGCTCCAATATCGTCAGCAACGGTTCCAAGATCCATGTCTATCCGAACCAGTTCATGCTGCTGGTGGATGGCGGCAAGGTCGTGGACTATACAGCTGAAGAAGGCTACTACGAAGTGCAGAACTCCTCTGCTCCGTCCCTGTTCAACGGACAGTTCGGCGACTCCCTGAAGGAAGTGTTCGGACGTATCAAATACGGCGGAACTCCTTCTTCCGCGCAGAAGGTCTTCTTCATCAACACCCAGGAGATCAAGGGAATCAAGTTCGGCACCCCGAACCCGGTCCAGTACTTTGATACCTTCTACAACGCGGAACTGTTCCTCCGCGCCCACGGAGACTATTCCATCCGGGTCACCAACCCGCTGCTGTTCTACAGTGAAGTCATTCCGAAGAACGCCACCAAGGTCGAATACGAGGACATTGCGGACCAGTACCGCGCAGAGTTCCTTGAGGCTTTCCAGGCAGCCCTGAACCAGATGTCCGCGGACGGAGAGAGGATCTCCTTCGTGACCTCCAAGGCAGGCACCCTGTCCAGATACATGGACAACGCACTGGATGAGCCGTGGACCAAGATGAGAGGATTCGAGGTCGTCAGAGTCGGTATCGCCAGCATCAGCTATGACGAGACCTCCCAGGCCCTCATCAACAAGAGAAACGAAGGTGCGATGCTCAGCGACCCGAGCATCCGCGAAGGCTATGTGCAGGGCCAGATCGCGAACGGCATCAACGCCGCGGGACACAACCCGAACGGCGCAGCCGGCGGCATGATGGGTGTCGGACTCGGCATGGCAGGCGGCCTTGGATACATGGGCATGGCGAGCCAGACCAACATGCAGCAGATGCAGTATCAGCAGCAGATGCAGCAGCAGATGCAGGCGCCCAGCCAGGCGGCCGCCGGAGCGGCAGCGGGCGGATGGACCTGCGAGTGCGGCACCGTGAACAAAGGCAAGTTCTGCACGGAGTGCGGCAAGCCCCAGCCGGCACCGAAGCCCGCAGCCGGAGAGTGGACCTGCGAGTGCGGCACCGTGAACAAAGGCAAGTTCTGCACAGAGTGCGGCAAGCCGGCTCCCGTTTCCGGAGAGTGGACCTGCTCCTGCGGCGCTGTGAACAAGGGCAAGTTCTGCACGGAGTGCGGCAAGCCGAGACAGTGAGAATAAATTATGGCAGATCTGTTTTCCTATAAGTGTATCGCCTGCGGCGGGGATGTGCGGTTCAACCCCGCCACCGGCGATTATAAGTGCGAATACTGCGGTTCCCGTTTTACCGAAGCGGATCTCGAGAAGTACTACAAAGAACACGGCGGAGCGGAAGAAGAGCAGCAGGCCGCGGAGCCCCAGGCGAAGCCCGCGGATGAAGCGGGTGTCCTGGTATACAGCTGCCCCAGCTGCGGCGCGGAGATCATGACCGAAGAGAGCACTGCCGCGACTTTCTGTTATTACTGCCACAATCCCATCATTCTTTCCGGGAGACTCGGCGGGAACAAAAAGCCGGACTATGTGGTGCCCTTTGCCATCGACAGGAAAAAAGCACTGGATACTTTCAGCCAGTGGATCAGCCAGAAGAAATTCGTTCCGAAAGCATTCTACAACAAGGACCAGATCGAGAAATTCTCCGGCGTCTACTTCCCCTACCTGCTGTACAGCTGCAAGGTGACGGGACACATCGACGCCAGGGGCACAAAGGTCAGTACGGTCCGGGTCGGAGAATACGAGGATGTCACCACGGGTACATACCATGTCCGCAGGGACGGCGACATGCCGGTGGAAAACGTGGCGAAGAACGCCCTGAAAAAGGCCAACCGGATCCTGGTGGAGGGCGTGCAGCCCTTTGATACCGCCCAGATGAAGCCCTTTAAGATGAGCTATCTATCCGGATTCCTGGCGGAGACGAAGGATATGGAGGCGGCGGAGCTTCAGCCTCAGGTCTCTGACGAAGTACGCCAGTACGCGGCATCCCAGCTCACGAATTCCATCGCGGGCTACAACGACATCCAGGTGACGAACGATGCGCTGCGCGTGTCGGAAGAAAGCTGGAAATATGCCCTGATGCCCGTCTGGACGGTCACTTACAAGGATCCCGGTTCCGACAAGATGTACTACTTCTCCCTGAACGGCCAGAACGGCAAGGTGATCGGAGAACTCCCGGTGGACAAGCAGGCGCTGACACAGCACTTCCTGAAGATCTTTATACCGATGTTCGCGGTGCTGCTGGCGCTCTCGTATTTCCTGCTGTAAGGAGGTGCCGGACAAATGAGAATCATGAAAAGGTTCTGCGCCTTTGCGGTGTGCTTATGTCTGATGCTCGCAGCGGCGATCTCTGTATTCGCTGCGGACCAGCGGGTATATGACGCCGCGGGACTCTTTTCCGCGGAGCAGAAAAACAGTCTGGAGAGCTCCATACAGGACCTCCGGTCCCGTACGGGGATGGATGCAGTGGTGGTCACCGCCACGGACAAAAAAGGAAAGAGCACCCAGGATTTTGCGGAGGAGTGCTACTACACCGGCGGTTTCGGACAGGGAAGCGGAAAGAGCGGATTCCTGTATTTTATCGACATGGAAGAGCGCGTCACCCACATCAGCACGGCCGGAGGAGCCATCACCGTTTTCTCCGATTCCAACCTGGACAAGGTGATGGACAACGCCTATGCTTACCTCGGAAACGGCGATTTCGCCGGGAGTGCCGAGTCTGTCATCTCTGATTTCGTGGGATACTATGACAAAGCTCTCGACATGGGATATACCTACGACGCGGATTCCGGCATCTGGACCGCGCCGGTGAAAAAGAAATCCCTCTCCCCGCTGAAGCTCCTGATCTCTGCGCTGCTCTCAGCTCTGACGGCTTCAGGATCGGTCAATTCCGTCAAGCGGAAGTACGCCATGAAGGACGAGGCTGCGTCAGCCGCGAAGAGCACTATGGCAGCTCTGGCGATCGCGGGACTCGGCTTCGCTTTTGCCAACCGGCAGGACGACCTGATCGACAGCCATACGGTGCGGCGCGCCTTGCCAATTGCACCGAAAGGCAGCGGCGGAGGCGGCAGCAGCAATAAGCCCTTCGGCGGCTCCACCACACACACCGGCGCCGGCGGCATGACCTTCGGCGGCAAGACCGGCGGGAAATTCTGATAACAGACAAGAGATACGTAAAGAGGACTGTGCCCCGGCGCAGTCCTCTTTTTCGGCTGTGACTTTACAAATTTTCGCCGGGGCTTTATATTACATGTATTAAAAAACTATTGTCTCACGTGTACCGGAAAAAGTTCTGGACCGGAAGGAGTGGAAAATGAAACAGATCTTATACAGCAGCACCAGAGGGAAACAGAAGGGCCTGACGGCTTCCCAGGCGATCCTGAAAGGACTCGCGGAGGATGGAGGCCTCTTCATGCCGGACCATATCCCGGCCTTCGATTTTGACCTTGAGACCCTGGTCGGAGCGGATTACCGGGAGACAGCCTATCAGGTGATCAAGCTGTTCCTTACGGATTTTACGGAGGAAGAGCTGCGGCACTGCATCAACAGCGCCTATGATTCCAAATTTGACACTCCGGAGATCGCCCCCCTGGTCCTGGCGGACGGCGCTTACTACCTTGAACTGTTCCACGGAAAGACCATCGCTTTCAAGGATATGGCCCTTTCCATCCTGCCTTATTTCATGACGGAGGCGGCGAAGAAAAACGGCGTTACCAATACCATTGAGATCCTGACAGCCACCAGCGGCGACACCGGAAAGGCAGCCATGGCGGGTTTCGCCGATGTCCCCGGCACCGGCATCTTCGTGTTTTACCCGAAGGGGGGCGTGAGCCGCTTCCAGGAGCTGCAGATGGTCACCCAGAAGGGGGAGAACACCAATGTCGTTTCCATCCACGGCAACTTTGACGACGCCCAGAACAATGTGAAGAAGATCTTCGGCGACGCAGCCTTCAACGCACGTCTCGCCGAAGCGAACATCCAGCTCTCCAGCGCAAACTCCATCAATATCGGACGCCTGGTGCCCCAGATCGCCTACTATGTCTGGAGCTGGGTGAAGCTGCGCGAGAACGGCGAGATCGCGAAGGGTGAAAAGATCAATATCTGCGTCCCCACCGGAAACTTCGGCAATATCCTGTCCGCGTACTTCGCTAAGCTGATGGGACTGCCGGTGAACAAACTGATCTGCGCTTCCAACGACAACAAGGTGCTGTTTGACTTCTTCTCCACCGGCGTCTATGACAGAAACAGAGAGTTCATTCTGACCACGTCGCCCTCCATGGACATTCTCATCTCCTCCAACCTGGAGCGCCTCATCTACATGAGCTGCGGCTGCGACGCCGCTGCGAACCGGGTCATGATGATCGAACTCGCCCGGACCGGGAAATACACCGTGACTAAGGAGATGAAGAAGCGCATGGCGGACTTCACCGGACGGTATGCGGACCAGCAGCAGGTGGCTGCCCGTATTAAAGAGCTGTACGAGAAGACCGGCTATGTTCTGGATACCCACACTGCCGTGGCATCCGCCGCCTACGAGCAGTACCGCAGCGAGACCGGCGACACCACGAAGACTGTGATCGCAGGGACTGCCAGCCCCTTCAAGTTCTCCCGCGCTGTCATGACAGCGATCAAAGGAGAGCTCGGAGAGATGGACGACTGGCAGGTGATCGACCTTCTGTCTGAGACCGCCGGCGTGCCGGTGCCTCCGGCAGTGGAAGAGATCCGGACCGCGGAAGTGCGGCACAGGACAGAGTGCGATCCGGACCAGATGGAGCAGACGATCGCGGATCTCCTGAAGCTGTAATCCTGTTCAATTAAGAGGTTTTTATATGAGTGATATTAAAAAGATCCCGGAGTATTTCGGATGCAACGTATTCAACGACGCGGCCATGAGAGAGTATCTCCCGAAGCGCGTGTACCAGCAGCTCAGGGAGGCGATCGACACCGGGAAGGAGCTGGACCCGAAGATCGCGGATTTCATCGCCCACGGCATGAAGGAGTGGGCCATTGAGCGGGGAGCCACCCATTTTACCCACTGGTTCCAGCCGCTGACCGGGGCCACAGCCGAGAAGCACGATTCTTTCATCACAGCGCCGGGCCAGGAAGGCCAGGTCATGATGGAATTCTCCGGAAAAGAGCTGGTCAAGGGAGAGTCCGATGCCTCCAGCTTCCCCTCCGGAGGCCTGCGCGCCACCTTCGAGGCGAGAGGCTACACCGCCTGGGACTGCACGTCGCCCGCGTTCCTCAGGGAGGACTCCCTGGGCGTCACGCTCTGCATCCCCACGGCTTTCTGCTCCTTCGGCGGCGAGGCCCTGGACAAGAAGACCCCGCTTCTCCGCTCCATGCAGGCCCTGAACACTCAGGCGCTCCGCATCCTCCGGCTCTTCGGAAACACCACCTCCGAGAGAGTGGTCCCCTACGTTGGCGCGGAACAGGAGTATTTCCTGATCGACCTTAAAAACTACAAGAAGAGAAAAGACCTGGTCTACACCCGCAGGACGCTGTTCGGCGCCCCGCCGGCCAAAGGCCAGGAGCTGGATGACCACTACTACGGCACCATCCGGGAGCGTATCGGCGGCTTCATGCACGACGTGGACCGGGAGCTCTGGAAGCTGGGAGTCCCGGCAAAGACCGAGCACAACGAGGTGGCTCCCGCCCAGCACGAGCTTGCTCCCATCTACGAGCAGGTCAACGTGGCGGCGGACCACAACCAGATCACCATGGAGGTGATGAAGCGGGTCGCGGAAAAGCACGGTCTTGCCTGCCTCCTGCACGAGAAGCCCTTCGCCGGCGTCAACGGCTCCGGTAAGCACAACAACTGGTCCATCTCCACGGACGACGGCATCAACATGCTGAATCCCGGTGAGACGCCCCATGAGAACCTGCAGTTCCTGCTGGTGCTGGCATGCATCATCAAGGCAGTGGACGATTATCCTGAACTGCTCCGGATGTCCGCTGCCAATGTTGGCAACGATCTGAGACTGGGCGGCAACGAAGCCCCGCCGGCCATTATCTCCATTTTCCTCGGCGAGCAGCTGGAGGACGTGATCGACCAGCTCTGCGAGACCGGCGCCGCCACCCACAGCAAACAGGGCCAGACCCTGGCCACCGGCGTCGCGACCCTGCCCGATTTCGAGATGGACGTCACCGACCGGAACCGCACTTCGCCCTTTGCCTTCACCGGCAACAAGTTCGAGTTCCGCATGGTCGGCGCTTCCGACTCTATCTCCAGCGCGAACATCGTCCTGAACACCATCGTTGCGGACTGCTTCAGAGAAGCGGCGGATGAGATCGAAGCCTCCGATGACAGGCCGAACGCGATCCACGACGTTATCAAACGCTTCCTGCGGGAGCACAGAAGGATCCTGTTCAACGGAAACGGCTACTCCGAAGCATGGGTAAAAGAAGCTGGCAGAAGAGGACTCCCGAACCTGAAATCCATGGTGGACGCGATCCCCTTCATGGGCGCGGAAAAGACGGTCAGGCTCTTTGAGCGGTTCAGTGTCTACACCAGGGCGGAGCTGGAATCCCGGGTGGAGATCTGCTTTGAGACCTACGCGAAGGCCATCAACATCGAAGCCAATGCCATGATCAATATCTCCGGGAAGCATCTGATCCCGGCGGTGATCCGCTACAATTCCATCCTGGCGGACTCCCTGACAAAAGTGCGGGAAGCGTGCCCCGAAGCTGACGTCTCTGTCCAGAGAGATCTCCTGAAGGAGTGCAGCGCCCTCCTCACAGAAGCCAGGGATGCGAGAAAGCGCCTGGCGGAGGTGCGGGCAGAATGCGCGGCCATCCCTGTCATGGCCGACCGCGCAAGAGCCTATCACGACAAAGTGGTGCCTGCCATGCTGGCGCTCCGGAATCCGATCGACCGTCTGGAGATCATCGTGGACAAGGACTACTGGCCGATGCCGAGCTACGGAGACATGATCTTCGAAGTCTGACGGAGCACACCGGACAAAATAATCATTTTTAAGATCCTGCTTTCCGAGTATTCAGAAGCAGGATCTTTTTCGAAAGGAGACCGGACCTGTCCGGACGGGATCTATGGAGAAAAAGAACGGCCGCAGAACGGCGCAGACGCCGGAGCAGCGGCTCTATGTAACAATGATGATCATGGTGGCCTTCGTTCTGCTCTGCGGATTCGGCATCACCCTTGCCCTGGATATCCGCCGGAACCGGCAGGAGCTGGACAGGATGATCAGCGATTCCGCGGCCTACATCGCGGACCAGGAGAGCGTGAAGAAGATGCTCCAGAGCGGCTATCCCGATCAGGAGACCATCGCTTCCCTGGACAGCTTCGTCGACAGCTTCGGCGAGATCGACGCCGTTCTGATCGCCAACCTGAACGGACTCCGCTTTTACCAGACGAACCGCCTGACGGTGGGAGATGTCTACACTAACGGCGATGAAAAGGCCATCCTGGAGGGCAGCAGCCCCTACATCACCAGAGTCTACGGCACCCTGGGCGCCAAATACTGCGCTTTCCACAGCATCAAAAACGGCGCGGGGAACATCACCGGTTTCGTAATGGTCTCTGTTCCCGCCTCCAGGATCAGCCAGTCCACCAGGAATATCGTTCTCCTCTATACCTTGCTTTTCTTCACGATGCTCCTGGTCAGCGCGCTGGCTGCCCACGCCTTCCTCGGGTTCCAGAGGAGCGCCCTGCTGGGGCACCGCCCCGGGGAACTCTTAAGTCTGTACATCCGCCAGGATGAAGTGATCAATTCCATCTCCGAGGGCCTGGTCTCCGCGGACAGAAACGGCAGGATCCTGTTTTCCAACGCAGCCGCCAGGAGGCTGATCACAAACGACGAGACGCTCCTGACCGGGCGGCAGCTTCCCGAGGTCCTCCCTCAGACCGCCTTTCAGGAGGTCATCGCCGGGAAGGGCAGCCGGCTGAACCGCACGATGCAGATCGGCGGCCGCACAGTCCTGATGTCAGAGGTGCCTATCCGCTCCGGCGGAAGGCAGCACCCGGAGGGGGTGCTGGTGATCCTCCAGGACCGCACAGAGGCGCTGAAGATGTCAGACGAACTGACCGGCGCAAAGAACATGATGGACACCCTCCGGGCCTTTAACCACGAATTCCTGAACAAGCTTCACATCATCCTCGGGTACCTGCAGACAGGGGAGATCGAGGAGGCGAAACGCTTCATCACCAACTCAAGCCTGGTGTCCAGCAAGTCGGTGCGCGACACGGCCAATGCGATCCGTGTCCCGGAGGTCTGCGCCCTGGTCATCGGGAAGATGATGCATGCGGCCGAGCTCGGGATCATCCTGAAGATAGAGCCGGACAGCACCATGCTGGAGCAGGATCTGCTGGTGCCGAAGGAAGCCTTTGTGACCATCATCGGGAATCTCCTGGAGAACGCCATCGAAGAGCTGAACGGCGGACAGACGGAAGCCCGGGAGATCCGCCTCGGGGTCATCTGCGCGCCGGACGCGAACATTATTACCTGCGAAGACACCGGAGGAGGCATCCGGGAGGAGATCCTGCCGCGGATCTTTGAGAAGGGAGTCACCTCAAAGGGTGAGAACCACGGCACCGGACTCTTCCTCGTGAAGCAGCTCGCGGACAAATACGGCGGAGAGATCGAGATCGAGACAGAAGAAGGAGAGGGAACCTGCTTCACGGTGACGTTTTCCGGAAGAAAGGAAGAAGAAAATGTACTATCAGGTGATGATCGTTGAGGACGACCCGATGGTCGCCGCCATCAATAAAAAGTACACGGAGACCGTTCCGGGCTTCCGGGTCGCGGGCATATTCAGGAACGGCGCGGAAGGACTGGAATACCTCCGTGAAAATCATGTGGACCTGGTGATCCTCGACTACTACATGCCGGAGATGAACGGAGATGTCTTTATGGACCGCATCCGGGAGGAGGGCATCCAGGTCTCCGTGATCATGGTGACCTCTGCGAACAGCGCCGATACAGTGCGGTCCCTTCTCTTAAAAGGTGTCCGGGACTATCTGATCAAGCCTTTCGAGCTGGAGCGGTTCCAGGCTGCCCTGGAACGCTTTCGCAGCAACAAGGAGCTGCTGACCGGCGCCGGCAGCGGCATGGACCAGAGTGAGCTTGACCGGCTGTTCGCGGGCAATGCCGGCAGCTCCGTGGAGAGAAATAAGTCCCTGGAGCTGCCGAAGGGCCTGAATGAAAAGACGCTGCAGATGGTACGGAGCAGAATGAAGGAGAATACCGGGAAAAAGATGACCAGTGAAGAGATCGCCCTGATGGTAGGGCTGTCCAGGATCACTGTGCGGCGCTACCTCGGGTACCTGCAGGACAGCGGGGAACTGACGAGCGAGATCGACTACCGCACCGGCGGACGCCCCGGGATCCTGTACCGTTACATTTGACGCCCGGAGAGTTCTGGTATGTTTTGTTCAGCACCCCGGACGCGGGATGCTTACAAAACTTACATAACCTCTTCTTTATTTACGAATAATTGCCTTGTTTTCCGTGATGGTCTATCATCAGGCCATAAAAAATGAACTGAATGCGGAAAGGGAAACTGAAGGCATCGGTTAAAAAAGAAGGGGGAAAAACATGGAAATTCCAACAATCAAGATCGAAATGTTTGAAATGATGGCGATCGTCGTCCTTGTCATCTATTTCGGCCAGTGGATCCGCGAGAAAGCTCCGGTCCTGAAGAAGTACTGCATTCCCAGCGCAGTCGTGGGAGGCACGATCTTCTCCATCATCACCTGCGCTCTCTACATGGGGCACATCGTACAGTTCGAGTGGGAAAACCAGTCGATCATGAACAACTTTTTCTACAACATCTTCTTCGCGGCCTCCGGTATGGAAGCTTCTCTCGGACTCCTGAAGAAGGGCGGCAGACTGGTCGTCATCTTCTCCATTCTGGCCGCGGCCCTGGCGGTGATCCAGAACGCTGTGGCTCTGGGCGTCGGCACCGCGATGGGAATGAATCCCCTGACCGCCCTGATGGCAGGCTCCACTCCTCTGACCGGCGGACACGGAAACGCTTCCTCCTTCGGACCGATCGCCGCTGAAATGGGCGGTGTCGGCGCTGTCGAAGTTGCTGTCGCTGCCGCGACCTTCGGCCTGATCTCCGGATGCCTGATCGGCGGACCCATCGGCCGCTCCATCATCAAGAAGTACAACCTGGACAAGGGTTACGTTGAGCAGAAGGAAGAGACCATCGCCGAGAAGGTGACCCACATCTTCAGCAGCAAGGAATGCGAGAATGCGTGGTTCTACCTGATCATCGCCTGCGGACTTGGACAGTTCCTGCTCTTCATCAGAAAGCTGATCCTTCCGAACCTGAACATGCCCATCCACGTCATGTGCATGCTGGCCGGCATCCTGATCCGTCTGTACATGGACAAGACCGGCAAGGGGAACGAGGAGTTCTACGAGACGACCTCCAACGTGGGCGAGATCAGCCTGGCGCTGTTCGTCTCCCTGTCCATCATCACCATGAAGCTGTGGCAGCTCATTGACCTGGCGCTTCCGCTGCTCACCATCCTGTTCATCCAGCTGCTGGTGATCTACCTGTTCGTCCGCTTCATCACCTTCCCGGCCTGCGGAAAGAACTATGACGCTGCAGTCATCGCAGTCGGCCACACCGGTTTCGGCCTCGGCGCTGTCCCGGTCTCCATGGCGACTATGACTGCCGTCTGCGAAGAGTACTACTACTCTAAGCTCGCCTTCTTCGTCGTGCCGCTGATCGGCGGATTCATAAGCAACATTACGAACGCCATAGCGATCACGACTTTCCTGAACATCGCTGCGGGCATGCTCCATTAAGGGCAGCCCCGGCAGAAAACGGATTCCGCGCCCCGGAGCCTGAAAACAGGCCCCGGGGCTTCTTCTTTTGACCATGGCACGCATTTATGATAAAATACACCATATCTGTGAACAGTTGGAGGAACGGAAGTATGAGAGGAATGATCCGGCATCTGTACCGCTGCGTTTTTCCTGTTATCATGCTGATGATCCCGGCGTTTCTCTGCGCCGGCTGCTCCGCCGCGGAAAAAACAGAAAAGAATGCCGCAGAGCAGACCGCGGAACAGAAGAAGGAAGATGATTTCACTCTGCTTACGATCGGGACCGCTGACAGCGGAGGCAGCATGTACGCAGCCAGTTCCGCCATCGCAGCAGCCATCACCCTGCGGGACGACAATATCAGGTTCAATATCATCGCCTCCACCGGTTCCTTTCACAACATTGAGGGACTGAAGACGCGGGAGATGGACCTCGCCATGGTGAGCGCGGACGCCGCGGCAGAGGCCGCCGAAGGACGCGGTCATTTCGAGGGAAAGCAGGAGAAGGATCTCAGGGCGGTCTGCGCGGTGTATCCGAGCCTCTCCAACTGGCTGACTCTGAGCGACAGCAGTCTGGAATACGTCTCCGACCTGAAGGGCAGGAAAGCCGCCATCGGTCCGGAGGATTCCGCCACCGAGATCGCGGCGAAGAAAGCCCTGAAGGCGCTGGGAATGGATCCGGAGGCACCGGGATTTATCAACGCCGGACTCGGCTCCGGAGCGGACATGGTTGCCTCGGGGGAAGTGGACGCCGTGCATGCCTTCGCCGGCGCGCCGGTGCCCGGGCTCGCGGGACTCGCAAGGAACCACGCGTGCCGTCTTCTGAAATACAGGGACGAGGAGCTGCAGAAGATCCTGGATGCAGAGCCTGCCTACTTCCCGGTGACCATCCTGGCAGGCACTTATCCCGGCCAGAAAGAGGACATCCGTACTTTTGGCGTGAAATGTCTGCTCTGCGTGAGTGCGGACATGCCGGAAGAGCAAGTGTACCATCTGACGGGGCTGATCTGCGACGCCCTGCCGGACCTCGCGGAGCAGGGCGCAATGCTCTCGCAGATGGCAGATCCGTCGTTCCTGATGGAAGACCTGCCTGTGGAGCTTCATCCGGGAGCGAAGAGATGCTTTGAAGAGAGATTTGCAGAGGAACAGAAGTGAGGAGGAGTCCAGACCATGAAATGTCCGTTTTGCAATGCAGCAGATACCAGAGTCATCGATTCCAGACCCGCGGACGACAACGCCTCCATCCGCAGGCGCCGGCAGTGCGAGACCTGCGGGAAGCGGTTCACGACCTACGAGAAGCTGGAGACGATGCCGCTGATGATCGTGAAGAAGGACAACTCCAGAGAGCCCTATGAACGATCCAAGATCGAAGCCGGCATCATCCGCTCCTGTCACAAGCGCCCCGTCTCCTCCGAGCAGATCAGCAGCCTGGTGGACCAGATCGAGAACGCCCTGTTCAGCAGGGAGGACCGGGAGATCTCTTCCTCCGTGATCGGAGAGATGGTCATGGAGAAGCTGAAGGATCTGGACCCGGTGGCCTACGTCCGGTTCGCTTCCGTCTACAGGGAGTTCAAGGATGTGGACACTTTCATGCAGGAGCTGACGAAGCTTCTGGAGCATCAGGAGAGGAGAAAGAGATAATTCCATGAATCCATTTTTCCCGGAAGAAGAATACCCGGACACTTATGTGATCCCCTACGAGAAGCTGTACGCAATGGGGATCCGCGGGATCATCTTCGATATCGACAACACTCTGGTACCGCCGGACGCCCCTGCGGACACCCGCAGCCGGGAACTGTTCCGGAGGCTCAGGGCCATCGGGCTGAAGACCTGCCTGGTCTCCAACAACAAAGGCCCGCGCATCCGCCCCTTCGCGGAGGCGCTCAGGACACCCTATGTGGCGAAAGCCCTGAAGCCGCGGAGGTTCGGCTACCGGAAAGCCATGGAGATCATGGGAACAAAGCCGGAGGAGACCATTTCCATCGGCGACCAGATCTTTACCGATATCTGGGGCGCGAGGCGGATGGGAATCCACGCCGTGCTCGTCGAACCCATGGAGCCGAAGGAGGAACCTCAGATCCTTCTGAAGCGACTCTTTGAAAAACCCGTGCTTATGGCATGGAGGAAGAGAAAACCTCTTGCCTGAATATGCGTTTTACTGTAAAATATGTTGATGTCAAGTTACATGAAATTATTTATCGGCATCGGTCAGCGAACGGTCTGTGCCTGATCAAGCTAAATAAGGAGGATATTTTTTATGATTTCTGCAGGTGATTTCAGAAACGGCATTACGCTTGAGATTGAGGGTGCAGTATATCAGATCATCGAGTTCCAGCACGTGAAACCGGGCAAGGGCGCTGCGTTTGTCCGCACGAAGATCAAGAACGTCATGTCCGGCGCTGTGACAGAGCGTACCTTCCGTCCCACCGAAAAGTTCCCGACCGCAAGGATCGACCGCGTTGAGATGCAGTATCTGTATGCGGACGGCGATATGTACAACTTCATGAACACCGAGACCTACGACCAGATCTCCCTGAACAAGGACATCATCGGCGATGCCCTGAAGTTCGTCAAGGAGAACGAGAGCGTCAAGGTCGTTTCCTACAACGGAAACGTGTTCTCCGTCGAGCCGCCGCTGTTCGTCGAGCTTGAGATCACTGAGACCGAGCCCGGCTTCGCAGGCAACACCGCCACCGGCGCGACCAAGCCTGCCACTGTCGAGACCGGCGCGCAGGTCGCAGTCCCGCTGTTTGTCAGCATCGGCGACAAGATCAAGATCGACACCCGCACCGGCGAGTATCTTGGCAGAGCAAACGGATAATTTCAGCCAGCCTCGGCGCGCGCCGCGGCATCGCAAAGAAGCTATTACCTGGGGCAGTCCCTCGCGGGACTGCCCTTTCATTAAGAGGAGCACAGTTAAGAGGAGTAGAGAGAGCACATGAAGACGATACTGGAGCAGATGAACGAAGAGATGCAGGCAGCCTTTGCTTCCTGCGGCTTTGACAGCTCAAGGGTCAAGGTCGTGGTGTCGAACCGGCCGGATCTCTGCGAGTACCAGTGCAACGGAGCCATGGCCTGCGCGAAACAGGCGAAGAGAAAGCCCCTGGACATCGCGGCCGAGGTGGCGGAGAAGCTGCGGGACAGCAGGCTCTTCTCCGAAGCGGCGGTGTGCCCGCCCGGCTTTATCAACCTGAAGGTCCGTCCGGAAGCGCTGACGGACTGCCTCCGCACCATGGAAGCAGAGGAGCAGTACGGCATCCGGAAGGAGGCGCCGAAGACCATCATCGTGGACTACGGCGGGGCAAATGTGGCAAAGCCTCTGCATGTGGGACATCTGAGAAGCGCCATCATCGGAGAAGCGCTGAAGCAGATGGGCGCGTTTTTCGGCAATAAGATGATCGGCGACGTGCACCTGGGGGACTGGGGCCTGCAGATGGGCCTGATCATCGAAGAGCTGAGACTCCGCAAGCCGGAGCTCCCCTACTTTGACGAGAGCTTCAGCGGACCTTACCCGGAGGAAGCACCCTTCACCATCAGCGAGCTGGAGGAGATCTATCCCACCGCGTCGAAGCGCTCCAAGGAAGACAAGGACTTCGCGGCAAAAGCCCATGAAGCCACAGTGAAGCTGCAGAGCGGATATCCGCCCTTCATCGCCCTATGGAAGCACATCCTCCGCATCTCTGTGGCGGATCTGAAGAAGAACTACAGCGCGCTGAACGTCTCCTTTGAACTCTGGAAGGGAGAGTCCGATGTGCAGCCCATCATCCCGGGCCTGATCAAGGACCTGGAGGAGAGCGGCATCGCCTACAGCTCGGACGGCGCCCTGGTGGTGGATATTGCCGAGAAGGGCGACTCCAGGGAGTTCCCGCCCTGCATCATCCGCAAGTCCGACGGCGCGGCTCTCTACGCCACCAGCGATCTCGCGACCCTGGTGGAGAGGGAAAAGCTCTATGACCCGGACAGCTATATCTATGTGGCGGACAAGCGGCAGGAGCTGCACTACACCCAGTTCTTCCGCGTGGCGCGTAAGGCAGGCATCGTCCCGCCGGAGCACAGTCTTACCTATATCGGCTTCGGGACCATGAACGGCAAGGACGGAAAGCCCTTCAAGACCAGAGACGGCGGCGTCATGCGGCTTGAGACCCTGATCAGGGAGATCCGCGAAGCTGTGTACCAGAGGATCGCGGAGAACAAGGAGATCCCGGAGGAAGAAGCCCGGGAGACCTCCCGCATCGTGGCCCTGGCAGCTCTCAAGTACGGCGACCTTTCGAACCAGGCCTCCAAGGACTACGTGTTTGATATTGACCGCTTCGCATCCTTCGAAGGAAACACGGGGCCCTACATCCTCTACACTGCGGTGCGTATCAAGTCCATCCTGAAGAAGTACGCCGCGGCCGGCGGAAAAGACGTCAGCGCCGCAGACCTCATCGCCCCGCAGATCCCCCAGGAGCAGGCTCTTTGCCGCGAGCTCTGCATGTATGCGGAGAACGTGGAAGGCGCTTACCGCTACCTCGCGCCCCACAGAGTATGCCAGTATCTCTACAGCGTCGCCGAGGCTTTCAACTCCTTCTATCACGAAGTGCGCATCCTGACAGAAGAGGACGAGACAAAGAAGCGTTCCTGGCTCGCTCTGATCAAGATCACCGAAGGTATCCTCGAGCAGTGCATGAACATGCTCGGGATGGAAATTCCTCAGCGCATGTAAGCTGCGCAGCAGCGGAGCGCTGGGCGCCCGGATGGTTTTTCGGCAGCGAGGACCGTGGAAGTGCCGCACGCTTGCGTGCAGGCACGGACATAAAGATATTTAGAAAGGCAAGTACCATATGTATCAGCAAGACCAGCCGCAGCCCCTTCTGGGCTCGATCCTTCTGCTGGTGACGGCAGTGATCTGGGGCTGCGCATTCGTGGCGCAGTCCGTCGCCATGGATTTCGTGCAGCCCTTTACCTTCTGCGGCGCGCGTTTTTTCCTGAGCGGCACCGCGCTGGTACCGGTGATCCTTCTCCGGAAACGGATGGGAATCGACGACGGCTGCAGCCGGCGGTCCGGCAGGGGCAGGGCCCGCTTCCGCACTGCAGTGACAGGCGGGATCATCTGCGGGATATTCCTGTTTCTCGGATCAGGCCTGCAGCAGATCGGGATCCAGTACACCACTGCCGGCAAGGCAGGGTTCCTGACGGCGCTCTACATCATCCTCGTCCCCATCTACAGCGTGTTCCTGGGGAAAAGGCCGAAGGCCACGGTGGCGGCAGCGGCCGGCATTGCCCTGGTCGGCATGTATCTTCTCTGCATGGAGGAGAGTCTGAAGCTTTCAAGGGGAGACCTGTTCTGCCTGTTCTGCGCCTTTGCGTTCCCCTTCCAGATCCTTTCGCTGGATCATTTCACACGGGAGACGGACGCCGTGCTGCTTTCCTGCGTGGAGTTCTATACCGTATCGGTGATCGCCGGGATCCTTGCGTTTCTTTTTGAGGATCCGGACCCGGCGGCGCTCAGGGCTGCTCTGATCCCCGTGCTGTACGCGGGCCTTCTCAGCGGCGCTGTCGCCTACACTCTGCAGGCGGTGGGACAGAAGAAAATGCAGAATCCTTCCGCGGCATCCCTGATCATGAGTCTGGAATCCGTCTTTGCCGCCCTGGCAGGGTGGCTCATCCTGGACCAGTCCATGTCGGGACGGAAGATCCTGGGCTGCGTCATTATGTTCGCGGCTATCATCCTCGCCCAGCTGTGAATCTGCACTGCGGGTTATAAGAAGCAGAATCGAGAGAGGTATAAGAAAACAGAATCAGCAATGTATCGAAAAAAAACCACGTTTCCGTGGTTTTTTTTTTGCGAAGGAAAAGGTCTATGTTATAATAAATTCGGAGTTTTGTAATAATACACGTTTGGATCGTTTTTCCAGTTGTGTAAATCTACAAGAAAGAGGGTAGTCTGATGGGATTGGCAACATTTAAGGGCGGCGTCCATCCATTCGAGGGCAAAGAGCTTTCAATGGACAAACCGGTCACCCAGCTGAAACCGACATCCGGCGAGATGGTGTATCCGCTTTCGCAGCACATCGGTGCTCCGGCGAAACCACTCGTGAAGGTCGGCGACGAGGTGCTGGTCGGACAGAAGATCGCTGATGCAGGAGGATTTATTTCCGCTGTCGTGAACTGCTCCGTCTCAGGCAAGGTGAAGAAGATCGAACCTCGCATCATGGTGAACGGAAGCAAGGTCATGTCCATTATCGTTGAGAACGATGGTGAGTACCGCGCGGTGGAAGGACTGGGAGAGGACAGAGATCCTGCTTCTCTTTCCAAGGCGGACATCCGCGAGATCGTGAAGCAGGCAGGTATTGTCGGCCTGGGCGGCGCAGGTTTCCCGACCAACGTCAAGATCACGCCGAAGGATGAGAACGCCATCGACTACGTGATCGTGAACGGCGCAGAGTGCGAGCCGTATCTGACCTGCGACTACAGGATGATGCTGGAAGAGCCGGAGCGTCTGGTGGGCGGCCTGAAGATCATGCTTCAGCTGTTCGACAACGCGAAGGGCGTGATCGGCATCGAGAACAACAAGCCCCAGGCCATCGCGAAGATGAAGGAGATGGTGAAGGACGAGCCGAGGATCGAAGTCTGCGAGCTTCTGACCAAGTACCCTCAGGGCGGCGAGCGCTCCCTGATCTACGCGGTCACCGGCCGTGCCATCAACTCCTCCATGCTGCCAGCGGACGCGGGCTGCGTGGTGGACAACGTCAACACTGTCATGGCGATCTATGACGCCGTGGCGAAGCGCACCCCCATTCTGGAGCGCGTGGTCACCATCACCGGCGACGCCATCGCGGAGCCCCAGAACTTCAAGGTCCGCACCGGCATGAACTACAACGACATCATCGCCGCGGCGGGCGGATTCAAGACCGAGCCGGCGAAGATCCTCTCCGGCGGACCCATGATGGGCCAGTCCATCTTCACGACGGACGTCCCGGTCACGAAGAACTCTTCTTCCCTGACCTGCTTCACCGTGGACGAAGTGGAAAAGTACAAGGAGACTCCCTGCATCCGCTGCGGACGCTGCGTCAGCGCATGTCCGGAGTTCCTGGTCCCCGTTCTCATGATGAGCGAGTGCAGGAAGCGCAATCTGGAAGGGTTCGAAGCGCTGGAAGGCATGGAGTGCATCGAGTGCGGAAGCTGCGCTTTCATCTGCCCGGCAAGAAGACCTCTCACCCAGGCCTTCAAGGAGATGAAGCGTGAGGTCGGCGCCCTCAGGAGAAAGAGAGCGGAAGAAGCCAAGGCAAAAGCCGCGGCTGAGGCTGCCGAGAAAGGAAAGGAGGACGCGAAGAAATGAAAATGCTGAACGTCTCTTCGTCCCCTCATGTAAGGGATAAGAATGATACCAGAGGGATCATGCAGGATGTCTGCATCGCCATGCTGCCCACCGCCGCTTACGGCGTCGTGCAGTTCGGCATCAGCGCGCTGCTGGTGATGGTCGTCACCGTCGCAGCCGCCGTGATATCCGAGTTCCTCTGGCAGAAAGGCATGAAGAAGACCGTGACCATCTCGGACTTCTCCGCCGTCGTTACCGGAATGATCCTCGCGCTGAACATGCCCCCGGAGATCCCGCTCTGGATCCCGGCGCTCGGCGCGGTCTTCGCGATCATCATCGCGAAGCAGATGTTCGGCGGCCTCGGCCAGAACTGGATGAACCCGGCACTGGCAGGACGCTGCTTCCTCATCATTTCCTGCGCGAAGTTCATGAACAACTTCAGCTCGAAGCCCCTGGGCTTTGACGCTACCACGGGAGCTACCCCGCTGGCAGTGATGAAGACCGCCCTGAAGGCGGGAGAGAGCGCCACCGCAAACATCGACCTCATGACGATGTTCGTGGGACGCCACGCAGGAACCATCGGCGAAGTTTCCGCCATCGCTCTGCTGTTCGGCGCGGCCTACCTCCTCTGGAAGAAGGTCATCACCTGGCAGATCCCGGTGATCTACATCGCCACCACTGCGATCTTCATGTTCATCTTCGGCGAGCACAACATGACTTATGTCCTGGCACAGATCCTGGGCGGCGGCCTGATCTTCGGTGCTTTCTTCATGGCGACGGACTATGTCTCCACGCCCATCACGCCGAAGGGCCAGATCGTGTACGCGGTCGCCATCGGTCTCCTGACCGGACTGTTCCGCCGCTTCGGTACCGGAGCGGAGGGTGTCTCCTACTCGATCATCATCGGCAACATGCTGTCCCCGCTGATTGAAAGAGCCACACTTCCTGTCGCATTCGGAAAGGGGGGCAAGAAGAAATGAGCGAGACCAAAAAGCAGAGCAGCTTCGTAGCGGACGCGATCCGGCTGATGTTCATCACCCTCATCGCGGGACTTCTGCTGGGAGTTGTTTACTATGTCACTTATGCGCCCATCCAGGAATCTCTCCGCGCGGCTACCATCCAGGCGTACAAGCAGGTTTTCCCGGACGCGGCTGACTTCACTGACAATCCCGACGCAGCTGCGCTGATCGCCGCTTCTGAAGCGGATATTGCAGCCCAGGGCTTCGGCAACGTCCTGATCGACGGCGTCATCGACGCAAAGGACGCCAGCGGAAACGTGATCGGACACGTCATCAACTCCACCTCCAAAGACGGTTTCGGCGGCTGGATCAGCATCTCCACCGGCATCCAGGAGGACGGCACCCTGAACGGCATCGCCTTCCTCTCCATCTCCGAATCCGCAGGACTTGGAATGAACGCCCGCGACACCGACTGGTACAAGCAGTTCACCGGCAAGAAGGCGGACAAGTTCTCCGTCACCAAGACTGGCGCCACCAGCGACAGTGAGATCAACGCCATCTCCGGCGCAACCATCACTTCCAGGGCAGTCACCGGCGCAGTGAACGCAGCAGTCTACTTTGTCAACAACCATCTGAAGTGAGGAAGGAGGGGAATTCAATGAATGAATGCATGGAACGCCTGAAAAACGGCATTATCACAGAGAACCCCGTCTTCATCATGGCACTGGGTCTCTGCCCGACGTTCGCCGTCACGACGAACGCCACGAACGCCATCGGAATGGGTCTTTCCTCTATGGCAGTTCTGATCTTTTCAAACCTGGTGATCTCCCTGATCGCCCCGCTGATCCCCGGCCGTGTGCGTCTGCCCGCCGAGATCGTCGTCGTGGCGTCTCTGGTCACCATCGTACAGCTCCTGATCCAGGGATTTGCCCCCAGCGTCTACGACGCCCTCGGCATCTACATCCCGCTGATCGTCGTTAACTGTATCATCCTGGGCCGCGCAGAGGCATATGCCCTCGGCGCAAAGCCGATCCCGGCACTGTTCGACGGTATCGGAATGGGCCTCGGATTCACCTTCGCCCTGCTCCTTCTGGGCGGCTTCCGCGAGATCATCGGCGCCGGCTCGATCTTCGGCATCCCGCTGATCCCCGAAGAATTCCACATCTCCCTGTTCGTCCTTCCTCCGGGCGCTTTCCTGGTGATGGCGTTCCTGGTCGCTGCGATGCAGTACTATCAGGATCCGGACAAGGGAAAGAAAGCAGAGAAGTATCCGTCTCTCGAGGACGTTAAGACCGTGGTCGTGAAGCCCGCGCCGAAGGCTCCCGCGGCCGGCGCCGCAAAGCCGGCGGCCGGCGCTGCTGCAGCCAAGGCTGCTCCCGCCGCGGCGAAGGCGATCGAAGAGAAGATTCCGGCGCCCGCGCCTGCAGCCGTAAAGGAAGCGGCGGAGAAGGCAGCCGAGACTGTGAAGAAGGAGGCTGAATAATGTCGAGAGTTCTTTTAATTCTGGTCAGCGGCGCGCTGGTCAATAACGTCGTCCTTTCCCGTTTCCTCGGCCTCTGCTCCTTCGTCGGCGTCTCCAAGAAGACCGACACCTCCACCGGTATGGGCGGCGCGGTTATTTTCGTCATCTTCCTGGCGACGATTCTTTCCTCCGTGGTTTACGCCTGCGTGCTGAAGCCCTTCGGAATCGACTATCTGCAGACCATCGTGTTCATTCTTCTCATCGCATCCCTGGTGCAGTTCATCGAGATGTTCATGAAGAAGAGCATGCCCGGACTCCACGCGGCACTCGGTATTTTCCTGCCGCTGATCACCACCAACTGCGCCGTGCTCGGCGTGGCTCTGGACAACGTGCAGAAGGAGTACAACTTCTTCGAGGGTCTGGCATGGGGTATCGGAACTGCAGTCGGCTATGCGATTGCCATTGTGATTCTGGCGGGCATCCGCGAGAGATGTGAGGAAAATGACATCCCGAAGTATTTCCAGGGACTGCCGATCGTTCTGATCAGCTCCTGCCTGATGGCCATTGCCTTCACCGGATTCTCCGGAATGATCACCTGAGAAGGAGGAGATGGGAATGACAGTAACTACAACCGTAATCATCATTTCCTGCGTCGTGGTCGGTATCGTGGGCCTGATCTGCGGTCTTGGCCTCGGTGTGGCGAGTGAGAAGTTCAAAGTTGAAATTGACGAGAAAGAGGTCGCCATCCGCGAGGCGCTCCCCGGCAACAACTGCGGCGCCTGCGGATTCCCGGGCTGCGACGGCTGTGCCCACGCGATTGCCCAGGGCGACTGCCCCGTAAACCAGTGCCCGGTGGGCGGAAAGTCCGTCGCCGAGAAGATCGGCGCCATCATGGGCGTCACCGCTGACGAGGCGGAGAAGAACGTGGCCCTGGTGCGCTGCTCCGGCACCTGCGACAAGGCGAAGACCCGCTACAACAACGTGGGACCGAAGGACTGCATCCAGATGTCCGTCATCCCCGGCGCGGGCGACAAGGCCTGTGAATTCGGATGTCTGGGCGGCGGCTCCTGTGTCGCTGTCTGCGCCTTCGACGCGATTCATGTGGTGGACGGCGTGGCCGTCGTCGACAAGGAGAAGTGCGTGGCCTGCGGCCAGTGCGTCAAGGCCTGCCCGAAGCACCTGATCGAGATCGTGCCTTACAAGTCCAAGTACCACGTGCGCTGCGTGAGCCAGGACAAGGGCAAGGCTGTCATGGACGCCTGCACCGCCGGCTGCATCGGCTGCACCCTCTGCACCAAGGAGTGTCATTTCGACGCGATCCACATGAACGGAAATGTGGCGCAGATCGATTACACCAAGTGCAAGAACTGCAGCCTCTGCGCGAAGAAGTGCCCGAAGGGCGTCATCAACTGATGATACAAAAAAGGAACCGGAGAGATCCGGTTCCTTTTTTT
>CACZFV010000006.1 GCA_902780465.1 uncultured Lachnospiraceae bacterium | reverse complement strand
GGTTCGTTGAAGCCCTTTTCCCGCTGCATTCGGTTCAGCAGACGGCAGCCGGGATTGCTCGTGCGGCGGTAATCCCAGCCCTCGCCGAGGACGGACTCGGGCCGTACAGCGGGATGGAATCCCAGGAGGATCCGTTCGCTCGTCATGGCCATGCCGGAAAAATGGCCTCCCTGATACCCCAGTCCCTCGGCAATGAAAAGATACCGGGCCCCCTTCCGCAGGGACAGATAGCGTTTCAGGTTCGCTGCCCGGATGACTGGAGCCTCCGGACCGATGTCGCAGACCGGATCATAATCCGCCCACGGGTTGAAAGTCCCTTCCCTGTGATACTGCTGCAGAGCCTTCAGCAGTGTGTCGATTTCCATGGTCATCCGATTGCCTCCATGAGTGCTTCCCATTTTTCCATGAGTCCGTCGAGGACTTTCTGCTGGGACTCGTATTCCCTGGCAAGGGCCAGGCTCTTTTCCGGGTCAGCCTGGTTTTCCGGATCGGCGATCTGCCCGCTCAGCACTTTCTGCAGGGCTTCGTATTCGCGGATCCGGAGCTCCACATCGGGAAGGAGCTTCTCTGCTTCAGCCGGCGTATACTGCCGCCCGGCCGCAGCCCGCTTTTCTGCCGTGCGGACAGGCTGCTTTCCGGCAGGTCCGGCAGGTCCTGCCGGTGCCGCCTCTGCCGCTTTTTTCCGCACCGCCTGAGCGGGCTTTGCAGCATGGCTTCCTGCTGCAGCGGCCTGGCGTTTGCTGCGCTCCTCCAGGTAAAAATCATAATTTCCCGCGTAATCAGCAAGTGTCCCGTCCTCCACGGCCCAGATCCGCCCGGCCACCTCATTGACCAGGTAGCGGTCATGCGTCACCAGAAGGACCGTCCCGTCAAAGCTTTCCAGGGCAGCCTCGACCGCTTCCTTGGCAGCGATATCGAGATGGTTCGTCGGCTCATCCAGGAGCAGGCAGTTGGCGCCGTCCAGCACAAGCTTCAACAGGACCAGCCGCGCTTTCTGCCCTCCCGAAAGAGAGCCGATGGTCTTGAACACGTCTTCCCCGTGGAACATCATGCTGCCCAGCAGGCGCCGCGTCTCTTCATCGGTCAGCCCGTATTCTGTCAGGAAGTCCTCCATGATGGTCTTTCCCGGATCGAGCCGTTCGTAGCTCTGGGAAAAATAGCCGATCCTGACACGGTTGCCGACTTTGCATTCCCCGCCAAGCGGCGGGATCTCCGCCAGGATGGTCTTCAGCAGCGTCGATTTCCCGCTGCCGTTGGGACCGATGATGGCACATTTTTCCCCGCGGCGCAGGACCAGGTTCACATCTTTGAGAAGGATCCGTCCCGGGTAGCCTGCATCGAGATGTTCCATGATGATGACCTTGTCCGCCGACTCCGCCGCATGGGGCAGCCGCAGTTCGAAGGTCTCCTCCCGGACGGGCGCGTCGATGCGCTCGAGCCGGTCCAGCTGGGACTGACGGCCCCGGGCCATCTTGCTTTTGATGCCCGCCTTGAAACGGCGGATATAGGCTTCGGTCCGGCGGATATAATCCTGCTGGGCCTCATAGGCCCGCTCCTGGGAAAGGACCTGGAGATCCTTCTGTTCCAGATAGCGGGTATAATTTCCCTTGAACCGGTGCAAAGTCCCGCCTTCCATCTCGAGGATGCTGTCCACGACGGCATCGAGGAAAGCCCGGTCATGGGAAATCACGAGGACGCCGCCGCGGAACTGCCGGAGATATTTTTCGAGCCATTCCGACATAACGATATCCAGATGGTTCGTCGGTTCATCGAGGACCAGCAGGTCCGGTGAATTGACAAGGGCGGAAGCCAGCATCAGACGCGTTTTCTGCCCGCCGGACAGCTTGTCCGCCCGCCAGTCCCAGGTCGTCTCAGGATAGCCCAGGCCGATCAGGACCTTCTGGAACACGTCCGGAGTAGAGATGGTCTCCAGAAGCTTTTCATGCAGGGCCGGTTCGCCGGAGCCTGCAGTCCCGGGGACCGCGTCCGGGGCGATGCTGACATCGTCCTGGGAGGCTAGGAGCCAGGTGGTGCCGATCACGCGGTCGTTGTACAGATAGGTGAGACGGGCGGCGGCGTTGCCGGGATCCCTGTCGGTGAGCTCATAGGAAAGCTCTGTTGAGGCGTCGCTGAATTCCGCGTTTTTGGGAAGCGTCACGGAGCGCCCGGTGTCCAGCTGCAGGAGCGAGCTGTGGTTTCCGGTCAGGCTGATGTCGGATTCCGGGGAAGTGTAGGAGGTCTCGTAATCGCTGATATTGACGTTCTTGAAGTTCGCGAAACCGAAGTCCATCATGGCCTGGGTGTCGGTGTAATGGGTCTGATGACCGTTCAGCACAACAGTGATCAGCTTCAGCCCGTCGCGCTCCACACAGGTCACAAGGGTGTTGCCCGCCAGGGTGGTGTAGCCCGTCTTGCCGCCGAGAATGCCGGGATAATACATACCCGAATTCTTTTTCATCATCTTGTGGCCGCAGTAGACAGTGAAGGGCTCTTTGTTCGTGGCATTGGGCCCCATTTCGTGGTAAGTTGTGGAATCGAACTCCACAAAGACCGGATTCTCAAAGGCTGCTTTGGAGATCAGGGCGAAATCATAAGCCGTGGTGTAGTGGTTCGGATCGTTCAGACCGGAGGGATTCGCGAAATGGGAATCCTTGCAGCCAAGCTCCGCAGCCTTCTCGTTCATAAGCACAGCGAATTCTTCGATGCTGCCGGCGCAGTGCTCCGCCAGGGCATTGGCCACCTCATTGGCGGATTTTAAAAGCATGGCGTAGAGCGCTTCCCTGACTGTGATCTGGTCCCCGGTGTCATAGCCCGCGCTGGTGGAGCCGCGCTCCACGTTGTACACGGCGTTGTGGGAGAAGGTGATGGTATCGTCCAGATCGCAGCGCTCCACGATGATCAGCGCGGTCAGGATCTTTGTGATGCTTGCGGGGAAAAACTGCTGGTGGATGTTCTGACCGAAGATCACGCACCCGGAATCCGCGTCCATCAGGATGCCGCCTTCCGCCTGGATGGCGATCTCCGAGGGCCAGGCAGGTGCCGCGAGGGTCCTCGCGGGAGCCATCAGGGTCAGAATCAGACAGAGCGGGAGAAAGAGAGAAAAGACCCGCCGATTCAGTCTTAATATATTCAAAACGAACCTCCGGAAACAGGGATAGAGTGCTGAAGACAAAGAAAAACGGTCCATGCTATGGCATGACTTTCCACAGTATAGACCGTTTTTATGTAAAGGTAAAGTGAAAAAACAGTGAAGGATCGCGGCAGAATCACAGCGGAGAAGGCATACAGCGTTACTCTGTGCGCTCCTCCGTTCTCAGGTAACGGGTGGCGACATAGGCCTGGGCGCCGTTGTAATTGATGACGGACCATTCCTCGTTGTGGGCGCTTACATAGTCCACCTGCGTGTCCTTCGGCAGGGTGACAACGATGTCAGCATTCGTGGAAGGCGCCGTGCGGACGTTCAGGTTCTTGTCCGCGATATAGACTGTGGTCACGACCGGAGCGGGAGCTTCGGTCTCCTGTGCTTCCGCCGTAGTCTCTGAGGTCTCGGAGCCGGTACCGGCCTCCTGGGAGGCTTCTGTGGTCTGGGCGGCAGTCGTCTCTTTTTTGTCCGCCGTCACAAGACGGAAGATGCTGAAGAGCAGGACGATAGCCAGGACCGGGATCAGGATCTTCAGAAGATCGAAGGGCTCAAACGCCGGACCAGAGTATCTTTTCCCGGAGGAGCCGCTTTTCCGCTTTGCGGAAGAACCACCGCGCTTCGGCCGCTGGGAGTAAACGCTCCGGTAGGCGAATACCTCCTGGCTCAGCAGCTGGTAAGCGTTGCTGGCATTGTAAGCGTTGTTGTCGCCGTTCTGCAGGGCAGCCTCGCCCAGCATACGGATCTTGTGGAAATGTGTGCAGGAATCGCGGGTGATGATCCCCTGCCGGTAAAGGTCATCCACCATGTCGATCAGTTCGCCTTCCGGCAGACCGTTTTTCCTGCAAAGGCTTCTTGCGATGTATTCCAGAGTCTGCCGTGCCTTGATCATGGCAAGACTGTACTGTTTCTGGGAGATGAGGCGCTCAGTGTCGCTCAGGCCCGTCTCGATCAGTTCTCTTGCGGTCTTTCTTTCTGCAGCCATAGAAACCTCCATGATGATACTGGTTCTATTATAATAGATTCCTCAGGCTTTTGCATCATTTGTTGACATAAAAATGTTTAACAATTCAGCACCCCGGAAAAAATGAGTGAAATATGAACGGGGAGCTTGCTCACCGGGCAGATTTTACTCATTTTTTCCAGGTGGCCAAGGCGCGAAGCGGCGCTGGACGTCCAGTGGACGTCCGTTTAGCGCCGACCGAAGTGGAACGTAGACCTCTGACCACCGACAACGACACTAATTGCACTTAGCGAGGTACGAGCTTAGTGTAATGTGTGCTGTGCGGGGATGCAACGCATCCCGAGTCTGGGGTGCGGAACAGTTACAATAATGTTATCTTTTCAGCGCACGGTGCGGCTGTTGTGATTTCCCGGAAAAACTGGTAGGATACAGGAACAAGGAGCGAAGCGGACTGCAAAGATCCGCGTTCCGGTTCCAGACCGGAAAACAAGTACAGAAAAAGGAGGAGCCGGCGCATGCGGCTTAGACATATCAAGGGCTGCGAGGATTTCGTGGCAGCAAGTTCCAGCGTGGCGCACAGTCCGGAGCAGTACCGCGGAAAATGGAAGGAGTTCTTCGGAAATGACCATCCTGTGGAGCTGGAGATCGGCATGGGAAAAGGGCAGTTCATCCGGAAGCTTTCACGGATGCACCCGGAGGTGAACTATATCGGACTGGAACGTTACGAAACAGTCCTTATGAAGGCAATCCAGAGAAAGGAGCGGGAAGAGGCGGCGCTCCCGGAGGAAGAGCGGAGAAAGAACCTCGTGTTTCTGTGTGAAGACGCCCTGCGGCTGCCGGAGCTGTTCGCGCCGGGCGAGGCCTCAAAGATCTACCTGAACTTCTCGGACCCCTGGCCGAAGTCCGGACACGCCCACCGGAGACTCACCTCCCCGGTGTTCCTGAAGCTCTACGATCAGGTGCTTCAGCCGGAGGGCTGCGTTGAGTTCAAGACAGACAACCAGGCCCTGTTTGAGTGGTCCGTGGAGACCATCCCGGAGGCGGGCTGGAAGATCGTCCGGCTGACCCGGGACCTTCACGCGGAGCCCGAGGCCGCTGAGAACGTGATGACAGAGTACGAGGAGAAGTTCTCCTCCCGCGGGCAGAAGATCAACAAACTGGTGGCGGTCCGCTGAAGCATCAATTCTCCGCAGCGGGAGAACAGGCCTGCGGCTGTCCGCCGCTTAAGAGGGGGCTTCTCACCCCGCGGAACGTTAATCCCGGCAGGAGACTGGTCCCCCTTCTCCCGCTGAGATAAATCTGGTATACTGTCTGTAGAGGCGCCGGCATCCGGAAGATCCGGCCGCCCGACAGTTATTGTTTTTCATTGTTCAGGCAGAGCCTGAAAAGGAGGATCATTTTATGGTAAAGCAGGTCAGTGCGGCAACATTCGAGGCAGATGTCCTGAAGAACGCGAAGCCCGTTCTGGTTGATTTTTATGCGGACTGGTGCGGCCCGTGCAAAATGACGGCGCCGGTGCTGGACAAGCTTTCTGAGGCGCAGGACGCAGTGGAGATCGTAAAGATCAATGTGGATGAGAATCCGGAGATCGCCCAGGCATACCAGGTCATGAGCATTCCGAACCTGGTGGTGTTCAAGGGCGGACAGCCCGCAGCAAGAGCCATCGGCGCCCAGAATCTCGCAGGACTGAAGGCCCTGATCGAGAAGGTCATGTAAGGAAGGATTAGTAAAGAGGGATCTGTAAAGAAAGATCTGCAAAAAAGATTTTTCAATAGCTGTTGACAAATCCTCAGGAAAAAGGTAGAATGTGTTTCGTGCTCAGGAAAAACCTGGTACGAAACACATGAATGCGCCCTTAGCTCAGTTGGTAGAGCAGTAGACTCTTAATCTATTTGTCCAGGGTTCGAGTCCCTGAGGGCGCACTGAGAAAGTCTTGATTTTGACGTCTGCGAGAGTCGGGGTCAGGGCTTTTTTAGTGCTTTCAGAAGAGCTGGGGTCGGGGCTTTTTTAGTGTGTTCAGAAAAGTGAAAAAGCGGGGGAAAAGGCGGGTCTGCAAGGATTGCGGACCCGCTTTTGTTTCAGCCAGATGACATATGAAATCTATAAAACGGATTGGTGCATATGTCAAAACCTTTGGAATAGTTTGTTTCAAAATGCCATGAGCTCCCGGCTGACATACGAACTCCTTATTATCTGGGGTTGCATATGTCAGGATCTTCCAAAAGTCAGAATTTCAAGGACTTGGAACGACCCAGGCGGCAAATGATGACATACGAAATCAATAAATAAGAGTATTTCATATGTCAGGTTCTCTCTTTGACTGAGAGACGTGGCGCGATTCAGAATGTTTTTGACATATGAAACCATTTTTTTCAGCAGTTTCGTATGTCAAAATAAGATACAGACATGCCTGTATACCCCGATGGGGTATAGAAAGCTTCTGGCAGCATTGTGTATCGGCTCGTCTGTGTTGCAAAAACCGTGTTGACAATACGATGCCGCAGGGCTTATAATTCAGAAAATTTCATATGCTAAACCGATGAAGCGGAGATAACGGCAGTGATGCCCCTACAGAGAGCCCGGGAAGGTGAGAGCCGGGCAGGAAACAGGCTGTCAAATGGACCGCGGAGGGCGCAGGGAAATGCGGGTCAGACACCGGAGATTCCGGTGGGAGACCGCAGAGTATTCTGCGACGCCGGAGGCAGGCGTAAACTGCCGGGGATATGAAGGTATCCTGCTAAGCGCACGGGTCATACCGTGAATCAAGGTGGCACCGCGGATAGTGTAATTATTATTCGTCCTTGACAGAACCTTTTCCATGTTCTGTCAGGGACGTTTTATTTTTGCGCGAAGCAATGAGCCATGCGCTTACGGACTGCCAGCTGGCCGCGGGAGCTTGCTCACAGAAGGCCAGCTGGCAGGACGGAAGCATACGGCGAATGCCGCGACAGCGAGCGGACGCAGTCCGCGAGCCTGTCGGCATGGCGCAGGAAAAAGCGTGGCAGGACGCAGTCCGCGAGCCTGTCGGCATGGCTTACAGAATGAAAGGAGAACACCATGATCAAAGAAGCTATCGTAAAAATCGTGAGCAAAGGGGACCTTACCTACGACGAGGCCTACACTGTGATGAACGAGATCATGAGCGGGGAGACCACGGCAACGCAGAACGCGGCGTTCCTTGCGGCTCTCTCCACAAAGAGCGCCAGGGCGGAGACCACGGACGAGATCGCGGGCTGCGCCGCGGCTATGCGGGATCACGCCACAAGGGTAGAGACTGGGATGGAGCTTTTTGAGATCGTGGGCACCGGCGGGGACAATGCGGGAAGCTTCAACATCTCCACCACTTCCGCCCTGGTGGCGGCAGCAGCCGGCATGAAGGTGGCGAAGCACGGAAACCGGGCGGCCTCCTCCCTCTGCGGCACCGCGGACTGCCTGGAGGCCCTGGGGGTGAACATCAGCCAGAGCCCTGCCCGGTGCATCGAGCTTCTGAACGAGGTGGGCATGTGCTTCTTCTTCGCCCAGAAGTACCACAGCTCCATGAAGTATGTGGGCGCCATAAGAAGAGAGCTGGGATTCCGGACGGTCTTCAATATCCTCGGGCCGCTGACGAACCCGGGCTCGCCTTCCATGCAGCTCCTCGGCGTGTACGACGACTATCTGGTGGAGCCCCTGGCCCAGGTCCTGGTGAATCTCGGCGTGAAGCGCGGCATGGTGGTTTACGGCATGGACAAGCTGGACGAGATCTCCGTCAGCGCCCCCACAAGGATCTGCGAGATCCGGGACGGATGGTTCCGTTCTTACGTGATCAAGCCGGAGGATTTCGGCCTGGAGCGCTGCGCGAAGGAAGAACTGAAGGGCGGCAGCCCCGCCGAGAACGCCGACATCACCCGCGCCATTCTCCGGGGTGAGAAGGGACACAGACGGGACGCGGTGCTGCTGAACGCAGGAGCGGCCCTGTATATCGGCGGCAAGACAGAGAGCATGAAAGAGGGCGTTTCCCTGGCGGCGGAGATCCTGGATTCCGGAAAGGCGCTGGAGACGCTGGAAAAGCTGATCGAGGTCAGCAACCGGCCTGAGGAAGACAGCTGACAAAATGTCGCACCGCGGAAGAAGAAAGCAACCGATGAAAGCGGCACATCAGAGGAAAAAGAACCTGCAAACCGGTTTGCCAGGGGGAAGACATGAACATTCTTGAAAAACTGGCGGAGCACGCGAAAGAGCGGACAGAGGAAGCAAAGCGAAGGATCCCTACGGAGGAAATGAGGAGCAGGGCGGAGGCTGTGTACTGTGCGGAGCTTTCCGGAAAGACAAAGCCGAAAGAGAACGCCGCGCCCGAAAGTGTGATCCCGCCCTTCGAGGCGGCGCTCAGGAAGCCGGGGCTCTCCTTTATCTGCGAGTGCAAGAAGGCATCTCCCTCCAAAGGGCTGATCGCCCCGGAATTCCCGTATCTTGAGATCGCGAAGGAATACGAAGCCGCCGGTGCGGACTGCATCTCCGTGCTGACGGAGCCGAAGTGGTTCCTGGGCAGCGACATGTATCTGAAAGAGATCGCGTCGGCGGTGCGGATCCCCTGTCTCCGGAAGGATTTTACGGTGGATTCCTACATGATCTGGGAAGCAAAGACCCTGGGGGCCGGCGCAGTGCTGCTGATCGTTTCCCTGCTGAAGGAGGAACGCCTCAGGGAGTTCCTGCAGATCAGCGAAGAACTGGGACTTTCGGCCCTGACAGAGGTGCACGACGAAGCGGAGGCGGAGACAGCGGTGAGAGCCGGCGCGAGGATCATCGGCGTGAACAACCGGAATCTGAAGGATTTCACCGTGGACACAGGGAACAGCCGCCGCCTGAGGGAAATGGTCCCGGAGGACGTGCTGTTCGTCTCCGAGAGCGGCGTGAAGAACGCGGAAGATGTCGCCGCCCTCCGGGCAGCCGGCGCGGACGCGGTGCTGATCGGGGAGGCGCTTATGAAGGCGCCGGACAAGAAACAGAAACTGAGAGAATTGCGGGGGACCGGGTGAAGAAGGAATGAGATCAGACGGGGCCCGGGACCGGCTGAGACCGGGAGGAAAAGAGAAATGACGAGGATCAAGCTGTGCGGCTTGTCGCGGCTGCAGGACATTGAGACGGCGAATACGCTTCTGCCGGAGTACGTCGGGTTCGTATTCGCCCCGAAGAGTAAACGGCACGTGACGCGGCAGCACGCTGCGGAGCTGAAAAAGCATCTGGCTCCGGGGATCCGGGCGGTGGGCGTCTTCGTGGACGAAACGCCGGAGAACGTCGCGAAGATCGCGAAGCGCGGCATCATCGACCTCGTGCAGCTCCACGGCGGCGAGGACGAGACGTATCTCCGCCGACTGAGGGAACTGACAGCGGTGCCGCTCATCCAGGCCTTCCGGATCCGGTCCGGGAAGGATCTTGCGGCGGCGGAACGGAGCACCGCGGACTACGTGCTCCTGGACGCGGGCGCCGGGGACGGGAAGGTGTTCGACTGGTCTCTTCTGGAGAACTTCCGGCGGCCGTATTTCCTGGCCGGCGGGCTGGATCCGGAAAACGCGGGGCCGGCGGTCCGGATGCTGCATCCCTTTGTGGTGGATGTGAGCAGCGGCATTGAGACCGAAGGAGTGAAGGATCATGAGAAAATGAAAGCTTTTGTCAGCGCAGTCCGGGCGGAAGGACACTGGGACTAAGAAGAAAGGAGCGGCAGTTAAAATGACGAATCCAAGAGGACGGTTCGGGATCCACGGCGGACAGTATATCCCGGAGACACTGATGAACGCGGTGATCGAACTGGAGGCGGCTTACGATCACTTCAGGAACGACCCGGAATTCAACCGGGAGCTCTCGGAGCTCTTCAATGACTACGCGGGGCGGCCGTCACGGCTTTATTTCGCGAAGAAGATGACGGAGGATCTGGGCGGAGCGAAGATCTACCTGAAGCGGGAGGACCTGAACCACACCGGCGCCCACAAGATCAACAACGTCCTTGGACAGGCGCTCCTCGCGAAGAAAATGGGGAAGACCCGTCTGATCGCGGAGACGGGCGCGGGACAGCACGGCGTGGCGACGGCCACGGCGGCGGCGCTCTTTGGCATGGAGTGCGTGGTCTTCATGGGAGAAGAGGACACGGTCCGGCAGGCCCTGAACGTGTACCGCATGCGCCTTCTGGGGGCGGAGGTGGTCCCGGTGAAGAGCGGCACCGGCACCCTGAAGGACGCGGTGTCTGAGGCCATGCGGGAGTGGACATCCCGGATCGCTGACACTCACTACTGCCTGGGCTCTGTCATGGGACCCCATCCCTTCCCGACTATCGTCCGGGACTTCCAGGCGGTGATCTCCCGGGAGATCAAGGAGCAGATGATGGAAAAAGAAGGGAAGCTCCCGGACGCGGTGATCGCCTGCGTGGGCGGCGGCTCCAACGCCATCGGAAGCTTCTACCACTTTATTGAGAACAAGGACGTCCGGCTGATCGGCTGCGAGGCGGCGGGCCGGGGTGTGGACAGCTTTGAGACTGCGGCGACCATCGCTACGGGGCGGCTCGGCATCTTCCACGGGATGAAGTCCTATTTCTGCCAGGATGAGTACGGACAGATCGCTCCGGTATACTCGATCTCCGCAGGGCTGGATTACCCGGGCATCGGACCGGAGCACGCGTATCTGCACGACACAGGCCGCGCGGAATATGTGCCGGTGACGGACGAGGAGGCAGTGCAGGCCTTTGAGTACCTGGCCCGGACCGAAGGCATCATTCCCGCCATCGAATCCGCCCACGCAGTGGCCCACGCCATGAAGATCGCGCCAGGCATGGGGAAGGACAAAATCATCGTGATCACCATTTCGGGAAGAGGAGACAAGGACTGCGCGGCTATCGCCCGCTACAGAGGGGAGGATCTCCATGAGTAATATCCGGAAAGCGTTTGAAAACGGCAAGGCATTCATTCCCTTTATCACCTGCGGGGATCCGGACCTTGAGACCACGAAGGCAGCGGTGCGGGAGATGGTAAAAAACGGCGCGGACCTCATAGAGCTCGGCATTCCCTTCTCGGATCCCACGGCGGAGGGGCCGGTGATCCAGGAGGCGAACGTGCGGGCGCTGTCGGGCGGCGTGACCACGGACAAGATCTTTGAGATGGTAAGAGAACTGCGGGGAAGCGGTAAGGCAGACGGCGGGGTGGTGACAGGTGACGGGGAGATCGGGGAACCCGACGGCACGGAGCCGGTGACGGTCCCCATGGTCTTTATGACTTACGCGAACGTGGTCTATTCCTACGGCGCAGAGCGCTTTCTTCTGGCCTGCAAGGATATCGGGATCGACGGCATCATCCTCCCGGACCTTCCCTTTGAGGAAAAAGAAGAGTTCCTGCCGGTCTGCAGAAAATACGGAGTGGACCTCATCTCCCTGGTGGCGCCGACTTCGGAGGACCGCATCGCGATGATCGCGAAGGAGGCGGAGGGGTTCCTGTACATCGTCTCCAGCCTCGGAGTGACGGGCGTCAGGAGCGAGATCACGACGGACCTTGGCTCCATCGTGAAGACGGTGCGGGAGAACACGGACATCCCCTGTGCGGTGGGATTCGGCATCTCGACCCCGGAGCAGGCGCGGAAGATGGCGGCGGTGTCCGACGGAGCGATCGTGGGCTCCGCCATCGTGAAGCTTCTCGCGAAGTACGGGAAGGACGCGCCGGCGGAGATCGGCAGATATGTGAAGAGCATGAAGAACGGAGTGCGGGAGGCTTAATATTTAAGTCACGCCCGCGGGACTTAAAAAAAGATGGAGCCCGGAGCCTCATCCGGTCTATAATAGCAGTATAAGGAACGGAAGGAGGATCTGTTATGGGATTTCTGGGCGGATTGTTTGAGAAAAAGAACTGTGATGTTTGCGGGAACAAGATCGGGCTCCTGGGCAACCGGAAGCTGGAGGACGGAAATCTCTGCAAGGACTGCGCGGCAAAGCTGTCGCCCTGGTTCAGCGAGCGGCGCCACAGCACCCTGGCGGAGATAAAGCAGCAGCTCCAGTACCGGGAGGAGAACAAGAACGCCGTGACGCTGTTCAACACTACCAGGACTTTCGGAAAATACTATAAGATCTACCTGGACGACAACGCCAGGAAGTTCATGGTGACGAATTCTGGCCGCATCGCGGAGGCGAATCCGGACGTGCTGGATTTTGCCCAGATCACGGGATGCGACTTGGATATCAATGAGAGCAGATCGGAGCTGAAGCAGAAGAACGCGGAGGGGAAGCAGGTGAGCTACGACCCGCCGCGCTATGAGTACTCCTATAACTTCTACTGCACTATCCGCGTCAACGCCCCGTACTTCGACGAGATGCGCTTCCTGCTGAATTCCGGTTCGGTACGGACGGGAGAGCAGGCGATGTCCCGGGCAAATAACGGCTGGAACATGCGCACGGATTTCACTTCTTCGCTGATCCGGAACTCCGGAGTCAATGAGTACTACGAATATATGAACATGGGGAACGAGATCAGGCAGGCTCTGGAAGAAGCGCGGATGCAGGGCCAGAACCTGCAGGTACAGCCGGCAGGAAACACTGCGGCGGCAGAGGCAGAGGCGGCAATTGCAGCGGCAGCAGCAACCGCAGCCGGAGCCGCTGAGATCGATGACCCCGAGCTGGCAGCGAGGATCGCGAAAATGAAAGCCTTCCAGGAACTGACGCCGGAGCAGCAGCGGGCTTACTATGAGGAGCAGCTCCGGAAGGCCCAGGAAGTAGTCGCAAAGACACAGGGGCTGCATGCAGCAGCAGTTACGGAAGGCGGTGCAGAGGCAGTTCTGGAAGGCGGCGCGGCGGCAGCTGCGGCGATGGCGGCTCCCTCCCAGGTGAAATGCCCCTGGTGCGGGTCCATGACATCCTCCGCTTCAGGAAAGTGCCAGTACTGCGAAGGCGAGCTGGGATAAGAAGCGGGCCGGGAAAAACTGAAATACGTCGGTGCAGGAAACTGCTGGATATAAAAAGGACAGGGAATCCTTCAGACTGAACAGGGGCCCCTGTCTTTTTTGTCTGCGTTCCTGCGTGCGTTCCTGCGTGCCCGCGTCACCTGCGTGCCCGCCGCCAGCCCCGTTGCCAGCTGGATATCCAGTGCATGTCCGGAAGTGAATCATATATTATCCATATTATTACCATATTCACCGGCGCGCGGATTGACGGCATACCGGGAAGTGTTATAATAAGAATATCAAAAGGTCGTGAAAGGATTGTAAAAAGGATACAAACGATTATTGATCATCGAAAGTGATCAGTGATCTGAGAAAAGACAGCCGGGAGGGGCAGAAAATGACACTGGATGAGTTGAAACAAAGAAGGATCGAGCTTGGTTTTTCATATCAGGAACTGTCGGAACTGTCGAAGGTGCCGCTTGGCACGATCCAGAAGGTGTTCGGCGGGATCACTTCGCGTCCGCGGCGGGAGACGATCCTGAAGCTGGAGAGTGCGCTTGGGAAGAAGGAGCAGCGGAGTCCTTTTCCGGGGACGGGATCCCCTGAGGCGCACCGGATGCCTTCAGTTGAGGTAAGGGATGCGGCAGCAGCGTACCAGTATGAGGACAGAAGACGTCATGTTCCGAATCCGGAGACGAATACGCATGAGTACGACCGCCAGGGGGAATATACACTGGAAGATTATTATGCTCTTCCGGAGGAGCAGCGGGTGGAGCTGATCAACGGAGTGTTCTACGATATGGGGGCACCCACATCCCCGCATCAGATCATCGGAGGAGAGATCCACGCGCAGCTGCTTTCATTCCGCAATGCTCGGAAGGGTCCCTGTCTTCCCATGATGTCTCCGGTGGATGTGCAGCTGGACCGGGACAACAGGACCATGGTGCAGCCGGATGTGATCATCGTCTGCGACCGCTCAAAGATCACTTACAAAGGGATCTTCGGGGCGCCGGATTTCATTGTGGAAGTCCTGTCCCCTTCCACCAGGAAGAAGGACATGACGCTGAAAATGTCCAAATACATTGACGCCGGTGTCCGGGAGTACTGGCTGATCGATCCCCGGACCAGACAGGTCGTGGTCCATGATTTTGAATCCGGGAAGATTCCCGCGATCTACACCTTTATGGATAAGATCCCCGTGGGGATCTGGGACGGGGAGTGCAGGGTGGACCTGGCCGGCGCCGCGGAACTTCTGGACGAACTGTTCCCGGAAGAGAAGAGTGACAGCAGATAATACGGCGATACAGGACGCTGTGGCAGTTCTGATGAAGGGCGCACCAGCTTTTCTTCAGCTGAAAAAAGAATTATACTGAAAGCAGGTGCCGTTCCGGCGCCTGCTTTTTACCCGGCGGGAGACCGCGCGGGACTTGAACTTTACGAAGGGGGAGAGAACAAATGCCGATACTTGCCGCATTTATGGTGCCGCACCCGCCGATGATTGTGCCGCAGGTGGGACGGGGAAGTGAAAAACAGATCGAGAGTACCACAAAAGCTTATCAGCAGGTCGCAGCGGAGATCGCCGCACTGAAGCCGGAGACCATCGTGATCACCAGTCCGCACAGCATCCTCTACTCGGACTGGTTCCATATTTCCCCCGGCAGCGGCGCCTCCGGATCCTTTCGGAATTTCATGGCGCCGCAGGTACGCTTTACGGAAAAATATGATACGGAACTGGTGAAGGAGCTGTGCCACATCACGAAGGACGCGGGCTTCCCTGCCGGGACCCAGGGAGAGCGGGAGAAAGAACTGGACCACGGGACCATGGTGCCGCTCTGGTTCATCCGTCAGAAATACACAGAGTTTCAGCTGGTGCGGATCGGGCTTTCGGGCCTGCCTCTCGCCGATCACTACCGTCTGGGGATGATGCTCCGGGAAGCAGTGGAGCGGACAGGGCGCAGGGTGGTCCTGGTGGCCAGCGGAGACCTGTCCCACAAGCTGCAGGAGTACGGCCCATACGGTTTCGCGCCGGAGGGACCGCAGTACGACGCCCGGATCATGGACGTCTGTTCCCGCGCGGCCTTCGGGGAACTCTTTGATTTTGAGGAGACATTCTGCGATAAGGCTGCGGAATGCGGGCACCGTTCCTTTGTGATCATGGCGGGTGCTCTGGACGGGAAGAGTGTGAAAGCGGAGCAGCTGTCCCATGAAGATGTGACGGGCGTGGGCTACGGCATCTGCACCTTTTACCCGGGGGAGGAGGATGGTACCAGGCACTTCCTGGATCAGTACCTTGGGAAGCAGGAAGCCGCGCTGAAGGCGCAGCGGGACGGGGAAGATGCCTTTGTCCGCCTGGCGAGAGCCTCCGCGGAGAGCTATGTGCTGCACCGGAAGGTGCTGAAGCTGAAGGATGTGAGTCCGGAAGACCTGCCCGGCGAGCTGACAGAGAACCGCGCCGGAGCCTTTGTCTCCATCCACAAGCACGGGAAGCTCCGGGGCTGCATCGGGACCATCCTTCCCACCAGGGACAGCCTGGCGGAGGAGATCATCTTCAACGCGGTCAGCGCTTCCACCCAGGACCCGCGGTTTGATCCCATCACCCCCGAGGAGCTCCCATGGCTGGAGATCAACGTGGACGTTCTGGGGGATCCGGAGCCCATTGACTCACCGGCCCAGCTGGATGTGAAGCGGTACGGCGTCATCGTCTCCAAGGGCGGAAGAAGAGGTCTTCTGCTGCCGGATCTGGAAGGCGTGGACACCGTGGAACAGCAGATCTCCATAGCGAAGCAGAAGGCCGGAATCAGGCCAGGAGAACAGGTCTCCCTGCAGCGCTTCGAGGTGATCCGGCACCGGTGATGGAAAGGAGTGAAGCGGACTGCGAACGTCCGCTTTGCTCAGTACAAGAAGGAGGCAGGATATGAGATGTGAGGTATGCTTCCGGCACTGCGAGATCAGGGACGGGGAGACAGGGTTCTGCGGCGGCCGTGCCGCGGAGGACGGGAAGGTCTTAGCCGCGAACTACGGGAAGATCACGTCCATCGCCCTGGATCCGATCGAGAAGAAACCGCTGAACCGCTTCCATCCCGGAAAGCGCATCCTTTCGGTGGGAAGCTTCGGCTGCAATCTGCGCTGTCCCTTCTGCCAGAACCACGAGATCTCCTGGGGACCGGAGGCAAAACAGTTCCTGGATCCGCCGGAAGGGGGCCGGGGCCTGGCGGGGGTGATGATGCCGGAGGATCTGGCAGCGGCGGCGGTGCAGTACCGGCCCTATGGAAACATCGGCGTCGCCTTCACCTACAATGAGCCGCTGATCGGCTATGAGTTCGTGCGGGACACGGCGCGGCTGGTCCATGAGGCCGGCATGCTGAACGTCATGGTGACCAACGGGACGGCGGAGCTTTCCATCCTGGCGGAGCTTTCGCCGTACATTGATGCCATGAACATCGACCTGAAAGGTTTCACGGACCGGTTCTACCGGGACGTGCTGGGCGGCAGCCGCTCCATGGTCATGGATTTTATCCGGGAGGCGGTGAAGAACTGCCACGTGGAGCTCACGACCCTCATCATCCCCGGGGAGAATGATTCGGAGGAGGAGATGCGGAAGCTCTCGGGCTGGATCGCCGGTCTGAAGGACAAGTCGGGCAGTGTCACGGGGAAACGGATCCCCCTGCACATCTCCCGCTTTTTCCCGCGCTTTCATATGACGGACCGCCCGCCCACGGAGGTGCAGAAGGTATACCGGCTTGCGGAAGTCGCCCGGGAGAACCTGAAGTACGTCTACACAGGAAACTGCTGAAGAAACTGCCTGGCGGCAGCCTGCGCGCAGTGCGCAAGTTCCGCCCACGAAACTTGAATAAAAAATTAACAATATGGATGATTTTCTGTTATAATGCCTGCTGTGGTACGGAACATTCGCGTACAAAACAGTAAGAAAACGAGGAATAAAAGAACTTATCATGAAATCAGATATTAAGGATCTGACAGAGGGTTCTCTATGGAGTGGAATACTGTTCTTCAGTATTCCACTCATATTGTCCAACCTTCTTCAGATCCTGTTCAACATGTCGGATATTGCCGTCATCGGCAGATTTGCGGGCCCTGCGGCACTTGGATCCGTAGGAAGCACGACCACGCTGGTGATGATATTCACCGGCTTTCTCATGGGAATGGGCGGCGGTGTGAACGTCCTCACAGCCCGCTTTTTCGGGCAGGATCATCCGGAGGAGGTCCGAAGCGCAGTCCATACCTCGTTCCTGATCAGTCTTGCGGCGGGAATGCTGCTTCTGCTTCTCGGAGAGGTATTCTGCAAAGGAATTCTTATTCTGCTCCGCACCAAGGAGGAGCTGCTTTCCGGAGCTGTGCTGTACCTCCGGATCTATTTTCTGGGAATGCCGGCTCTGGCGGTCTATAATTTCGGCCAGGCCGTGTTCAGCGCGGCGGGAGACACAAGAAAGCCGCTTATGTTCCTCCTGGTCTCAGGGATCATGAACGTGATCCTGAACCTGTTCTTTGTGCTGGCGCTGGGCATGGACGTGGCGGGCGTCGCTATCGCCAGCATTCTTGCCCAGTATGTTTCCGCAGCCTGCATCATGACGGCGCTGGTCCGGGTCCGCGGTCCTCACGCCTTCCGGATCTCAGCGCTGAAGGCAGACCCGGACAAGGTCCGGTCGGTCCTGAACATCGGATTTCCGGCGGGCCTGCAGAATATGATCTTCTCGGTGGCGAACCTGTTCGTCCAGTTTGGCGTGAACAGCTTCAGCGCGGTGATGGTGGCGGGAAATGCCGCCGCGCAGAACGCGGACGGTCTGGCCTATGATGTGATGGCAGCCTTCTACACCGCCTGCGGGAGCTTCATGGGGCAGAATTATGGCGCAGGGAAGCGGGCGCGGGTCCTGGGGAGCTACCGGGTCAGTCTGATTTATTCCTTCGGGGCAGGGGCACTGATCGGCGGAGTGCTGATCCTGATGGGAGAGCATTTCCTGGGGATCTTCACCTCCGATCCCGAGGTGGTGGAGAGCGGAATGTACCGCCTCAGGATCATGGGCTTCTCCTACGCCTTCTCCGCCTTCATGGACTGCACCATTGCGGCATCCCGGGCCCTGGGCCGCGGTGTCGTCCCCACGGTCATCGTCCTCCTGGGTTCCTGTGTGTTCAGGGTGCTCTGGGTGATGACGGTCTTTGCGTATTTTCACACCATCACGTCGCTGTATCTTCTTTACATCTGCTCCTGGGCCATCACCGCCGCTGCGGAGCTGGTCTATTTCCGGAGGGTCTGCGTGAAACTGTCTCTGGTTTCGTAAACAATAGGCTGCCGCATCACCAGAAAATCTGATGATGCGGCAGCCACTTGTTTTTTTAACCGTTGTATTCTTCGGAACTTCCCCAGATGGTCCGCATGGGCGGATTTGCCCGGAGCTCGGAGATCAGGGATTTTATGAACTGTACACAGTCTCCTTCCACGGCGTAGCTCGCGGAGGCGAAGATCTGCGCTGCGGGATCCTTGTTCACGGCGATGATCTGCTTCGCGCCTGCGATCCCTGCGGTGTGCTGGACGGCGCCGGAGACGCCGACGCTCACCAGAAGCTCCGGCGACACGGAGCAGCCGGTCTGGCCGACCTGACGGAAGCTTTCGCACCAGCCGTTTTCCACCAGCGGACGGGTGCAGCCCCAGTCCGCGTCCAGGAGTGTCGCGAGTTCCTCCACCAGTGCCAGGTTCTTTTTCAGGCCGATGCCGCGTCCGGCGATGACAAGACGCTTCGCTCCGGCGATGGAGCGGCCGTCCCGGCGCGCTTCCGTGCGGAGCACGGTGACCTTGGGCGTCCCGGCGGGCTGCCAGATGCGTTCAATGTTTCCGCCCCGGGTGAAATCAGGTGTGGGACGGGGAAATACGCCCGGGCGGACTGTCGCCATCTGCGGGCGCATGACCGGGCAGACGATCTCAGCCATGAGACTTCCGCCGAAAGCGGGGCGCACCTGCTTCAGGAGGCCGCTCTCCGGATCGATGGAGAGGGAGGTACAGTCCGCGGTGAGGCCGGTCCCCAGATGGGCGGCCAGGCGGGGGGCAAGGGAGCGTCCGAAGGGGGTGGCGCCGAAAAGGAGGATGTCCGGCTGTTCCCGCGACACGAGGCGGTACAGGATCTCCTCATAGGGAAGCTCCATGGGGAGCTTCAGCGTTTCGTGAGTCACCAGAAAAACGTGGTCCGCTCCGGCGGCGATGAGATCTTCCCCGCAGCTGGCGCGAAGGTCGCCGATGACCGCGGCGGTGACCCGGAGGCCGCGGTCGTCCGCAAGCTTCCTGGCGGTTCCCAGCAGCTCGAAGGCGACCGGGTGGATCACGCCGGCATGCTGTTCCGCGTATACCCATATCTCACTGTTCTTCTGACTGAAATTCATCCTATTATTCTCCCGATGATATCTCTGATTTTTACTGCGGCTTCCTTCGGAGTGCCTGTGATGCGCTCCGCGGTGGTCTTGAAGTCCGGAGTGAAGGTCCGGACCACCTGGGTCGCCGAGCCCTTTTTCCCGAGAAGATCCGGGTCCGCGTTGAGTTCCGCCGCGCCGAGGATGCGGACTTTCTGCTGTTCCGCCTTCCGGATGCCGCTGATGGAGGGCAGACGGAGGACGTTGATATCCTTGGATACGGTGATCAGGGCGGGAAGCTGTACCTTCAGGGTCTGCCGGCCTTCCGCTGCGATGCACTCGACAATAATAAAGGCCTTCTCCGGATCCACTTCCACGATCTTCAGCACGTTCGAGACGTGGGGGATCTTCAGAGTCTCCGCCAGCTCCGGGCCGATCTGGGCGGTGTCGCCGTCCACAGCCATGTGGCCGCAGATGATCAGCGACGGGTTTCCGCTCCGGTAGCCGATCTCCCGGACGCCCAGGGAGAGGGAGCGGGAGGTGGCGATGGTATCCGCGCCGGCAAAGGCGCGGTCAGTAAGGAGGACACCCTCGTCCACGCCGCGGGCGATGAGGTCCTTCAGCATTTTTTCCGCGGAGGGAACGCCCATGCTGAGAGCAGTGACGCTGCATTCCGCGGCAGGAGCATCCGGCGCCTGCGCTTCATTCCGGGCGGTGAGGTCGTCCCGGATCTGAAGGGCAGCTTCCACAGCGAAAGCGTCATAGGGATTCAGGATGGACGCGCCGGCGCTTCTCACCAGCGTCTTTGTCACCGGGTCCAGCTTTGCCTGGGCGCCGGCGGGGACCTGCTTTACGCAGACAATGATATGAAAGGGTGTCTTACCCGCAGTTTTGTTGTTCATGCGCGCACCCCCTTTCCGGCTTCATCCAGGATCTCTTCCGGGAACAGGTTTCCTCTGGCCAGCATCAGGGTCGGGTCGAAGGCGGCCTTCACCGCTGCCATTTCCAGAAGACCTTCTTTTCCGTACATGATCTTCAGGAAGTCGCGCTTGATCTTTCCGACACCGTGCTCCGCAGAGACAGCTCCGCCCAGGGAGGTGACGGTCTCTGCCCAGCGGGAGAAGAGCGCTTTTCCTTTCACATAGTCCTCGTGGTTCGCGGGGATGATGTTTACGTGCAGATGGTTGTTTCCGATATGTCCCCAGGTCGCAGTGTCCAGGCCCGCTTCCGCAGTGGTCTTCCGGTACACCCGGACGATCTCGGCAAGCTTCCCGTCCGGGACGGACATGTCGGAGCCGAGCTTCGTGATGGAGGGATCCGACTGCCGGCGGATGTCGATCAGCATGTTGGTGCTCTCCGGCACTGCGTGACGGAAGAAGATCAGAAGGTTTTTGTCCTTATCGTCCCGGGCGACCCAGGTGTCGGCTTCGCTTCCGCCGCACTCCGTGAGAACTTCCCCGATCCGGTAAAGTGTTTCGCCCGCCTCTTCCTCCGAAGCGCAGTGGAGCTCAGCGTAGATGCAGCAGCCCGCGCCTTCAGGGATCACGGGAAGGGAAGAAAAGGCAGCGTTGTTCGCCTTCTGGTTCCGGAGGATCTGCAGCGCGTTTCCATCGAAGTACTCGATGGCAGCCGCGTTTTTGATCTCCGGGCGAAGGGCCTCGGTGAAGCGGATCGCCATGGGCTCATCTTTGAAGAAGACGCTGACGGCCCAGATGACCTTCGGCTTCGGGATCAGCTTCAGAGTGAGCTCCGTAAGGACGCCCAGAGTGCCGTCGGAGCCGACGATCAGGTCGATTGCGTCCATATCGTCCGCGGCGTAATAGCCGGAGGCGTTCTTGCAGGACGGCATGCGGTAGGAGGGGAGCTGTGCCTGGATGGTCCGGCCGTTCACGGTCGTGACGGACAGACTGCGCCCTTCGGCGAAGCATTCGCCGCGGCGGAGGACAAGAATATCACCGTCCGTGAGCGCCAGGCGGAGTCCCATGACATAGGGCCGCATGGGGCCGTAGAGGTAGCTTCTGGAGCCGGAAGCGTTGCAGGCGGCGATACCGCCCAGGAACGCGGAGCTCTCCGTGGGATCCGGTGGGAAAAACTGCTCCGGCGCCATCCGGAACTGTTCGTAGACTGCCAGGGACTCCTCGCTCCAGCCATCCGTCGGAAGGCTCTTTTCGGCGAGAAGGGACCGCAGCCTGGAGAGCGGGACTGCCGGCTGGACGCGGATCAGGAAGCTGCCGTCCTCCGCCATTTCCATGCCGAGGAACCGGTCCAGACCGGAGGTGTTGAGAATATGGCCGCCGAAGGGAACGCATCCCCCGGTCAGTCCGGTCCGGGCGCCCTGGACCGTGACCGGGATGCCCTTTCCGCAGTGGGCCTTCAGATCTTCAGAGACTTCCTCTTCCGTTTTCGGAAAGGAGATGGAGTCTGCGTATCCGACAGTCCTGGATTCATCCTTCAGGTACTGCCGGTAAGTGTCGCGAAAGCTGTCTTCCATGGATACAGATTCTCCTTGATCGATTCTGCTGATAGTGTATTAAGAGTAAAAATACACGATTGTTAATAAGTAGTCAAGTTAAACGATCCACAGAAATACTGCATAATTATTAATCCGGCAACACAAAAGGAGACAGGGGACGGTTCTCTGTTTCCTTGAGAATCGGCCCCCTGTTTACGAGGTTATGGTATATAATACAAAAAAGAGCATTCAGGAGGTCTGGGATGAATCAGGAATACATGAAGAAGTTTGTGACGCCGGAAGAGGCCGCGAAGGTCGTGAAGTCCGGTGACTGGGTGGACTTCGGCTTCGGTACGGGTTTTCCGGAGCTTTTTGACAGGGCCCTTGCGGGGCGCGCCGGCGAACTTTCTGATGTGAAGGTCCGGGGCGGCCTGGTGTACGCCCCGAAGATCGAGATACTGGAGGCGGATCCGGAGCATAAGGCGTTTACGTGGTACAGCTGGCACATCGGGGGATACGAGAGAAAGAAGCAGACAGAAGGGCAGATCCGTTTCGTGCCCATGCTGCTCCGGCAGGTGCCGTTCCTGTACCGGCAGCACTACCGGGTGGACGTGGCCGTGATCCCGGTATCGAAGCCGGACAGCGAGGGGTACTGCACCCTGGGCGCGGCGAACTACTGCTTTAAGACCATCATGTCCGTCGCAAAGACGGTGGTATTCGAGGTAAATGAGTACTATCCGGTGATCCCGGGCGTGGACGGCTCCAACCGCGTCCACATCTCCAATGCGGACTATGTGGTCGAAGGCGTCCACAGTCCGCTGCCGGTCCAGAGCTACAAGGCACCTACCGAGACGGAGCTTGCCATCGCCCGGAACGTCCTTGCGGAGATCCCGGACGGGGCGACCCTGGGGCTCGGCGTTGGGGGGATTCCCTTTACTGTCGCCAACATGCTGGCGGAGTCGGACCTGAAGGATCTTGGCTGCCACACCGGCACCATCAGCGACGCCTATATGGCCATGTGGAAGGCAGGCAAGCTCACCGGCGCCGCGAAGACCTTTGACAAAGGCCTCATGACCTGGAACCTGGCTGCAGGCTCCGCCGAGTTCTATGAGTGGCTCGCAGAGCACCCGGAGCTCTTCCACCCCGATGACCTGGACTATGTCCATTCCCCCTTCCGCATGGGAGAACTGAAGAATTACATCAGCATCAACGGCGGCGTGCAGCTGGACCTCATGGGCCAGGAGAACGCGGAGACCGCCGGCACCCGGCAGCTCTCCGGCACCGGCGGGCAGCTGGATTTCCTGGAGGGTGCCTTCCGCTCAGAGGGCGGAAAGGGCTTTATCTGCATCGCCTCCGCCAGGAAGACGAAAGAGGGCGAGCTGAAGTCCAACATCGTCCCCTTCATCCCGGCGGGCTGCACCACCTCCGCCCCGAGAGCCATGATCGAGAACGTCGCCACGGAATACGGCGTCGCCCACCTCACCGGAAAGACGGTGCGGGAGAGGGCCGAGGCCATGATCTCTGTGGCGCATCCGGATTTCCGTGATGAGCTTTACCGCTACGCGGAGAAAAGTTTTAAATGATTCAGCCGCGAAGCGTCCCGAGTCAGGTGCTGAAAAGGAGAATGATCCATGCTGAAAGCAGTGATCTTTGATATCGACGGGACTCTGTACGACTACGACAGCGCGAACGAAGCGTCCATGAAGGTGCTGGCAGCCTACGCCTCGGAACAGCTGGGCTGGGAGCCCGGGCGATTCCAGGAAGAAAGCCGCCGCATGATGCGCAGGCTGCATGAGAAAATGGGCGATGTGGCAGCCTGCCACAACCGCCTGATCCGCTACCAGAACATTCTGGAGGAATACGGGATGCCCCTGCATCCCCACGCGATGAAGCTGTACGAGATGTACTGGGAGACCCTGATGGACGCGGCGGAGCCGTCCCCCGGGGCGGAGGAGACGATGCGGGAGCTGAAGAAGCGCGGCATCCGGATCGGTGTCGGCACAGACATGACTGCCTGGGTCCAGTTCCGGAAGCTGGAGCGCCTTGGTCTTCTCGGGTACGTGGATTTTATCGTCACCAGCGAGGAGGCGGGGGCGGAGAAGCCGGACAGGAAGCTGTTCAGTCTCTGTGCGGAAAAAGCGAAGGCGTCTCCGGAGGAGTGCCTGTTCGTCGGGGACAGCTTCAGGAAGGATTACTGCGGCGCCCTGGAGGCAGGGATGAAGGCGCTGTGGTTCGTGCCGCCGGGAAAGCAGACTGCTTTGGATACGCCGGAAAAAGAGAACGCTGCGGACACGCCCGAAAAGGCGGCGGCGGAGCGGATCGCATCGCTGTCCGAGATCCTGGAAAGACTTTGATGATCCCATGCAGAGAAAACGAGGCTGCCGCATTACATCAAATGTGCGGCAGCCTCTCTTTTTTTGCCCAGTGACGTATGAGATCCCGTCTCCGGTCACCTGTCGTCGTCCTCTCTGTTCCAGATATCGTACTCGAGGATCTGGTCCGTGCTGAAATCCTCCAGCTGCAGATAGTACTCTGCGCTGTCCACCAGGGCCTGGAGCGGAAGATAGCCCACGACCTCGCTGGATGTGACGCGGGCGCCGTAGCGGGCGGCTTCCATCCGGACTGTCTCGAAAACCGTGTAGAGAGAGGTCCTGCTGTAATCTGTCAGGTTGACGGAGACCTGGGCGTTAGTGCGGCCTTCGGGGACAATGCCCATGGCCTTCACGAAACGGTAGCCCCCGTCGGAGCCGCGGATCCTGCGGGCGATGCTGCGGGCAGTCTCCAGGTTGGATGTATCGAGATTTATATTATAATAGACGATAGGCATCCGGGCGCCGATGGCAGCCGCTCCCCCGGTGGGGTGCGGAGCGGCGGGACCGTAGTCCGGGCGCCAGAGGGGATCCTTCATTTTCTTCGCGAGACCTTCGTACTGTCCCTCCCGGATCCCGGAGAGGGACGCCCGGTGCGGCGCGGAGGCGGAAGCCTCATAGAGGTAAAAGGGGAAATTGTACTTTTCTGACGCGCACTGCGCTACTTCCTTTGCCAGAAGATCCGCGTCCTGGAGGGAAGCCCCGCGGACAGGAATAAAGGGGATGACGTCCACACAGCCGATGCGGGGATGCTTCCCTTCGTGCATGTTCATGTCGATCAGGTCGATGGAGCGCCCGATGGCGTCCACCATAGCAGCCTTCATTGCCTGCGGCTCGCCGACGACGACAGCGACGGAACGGTTGTGATCCGGGTCGGAGGAGTAGTCCAGGAGCCTCAGGCCCGGTATACCGCGGAACGCATCCACGATATGTTCTACTTTTTTAAGATCCCGTCCCTCACTGAAATTCGGAATGGACTGGATCAGTGTCTTTTTCTGCATATTTGGATCCTTTCTGCGGCGGGCGGCACAATGACTGCAGACCGCGAGGTTTTCGGATTCTTTCATTTAGCATATTAGGCAGAGAGACGGAAAAAATCAAGTGCCGCGAAAATACCAGAAGAGCTGCGATTCAAGTGCCGCGCACGCGTGCTCTGCGATCACAGTCATAGGAGGAAAGACGATGATTTTAAAGGCTGTGCTTCTCCAGACACCTTCGGTCCTGTTGGACTCTCAGCCGGTATCCCTGCCGGTGAAACGCGCGGAGGCCCTGCTTTACTACATGCTGGTCCGGAAGAGCGCCAGCAGACAGGAGCTGATCTCCCTTCTCTGGGAGGACTGCGATGAAGCCACAGGGTTGAAAAACCTGAGAAACACGCTTTACAGTCTCAGAAAGGCTCTGGGAGGTGATCTTCTGCTCTCACCCCGGAAATCGCTGCTGGTGGTGAATGAAGCGTGGGAGATCGACTGTGATTACGACCTTCTGGTCCGGGACAGGGTCATCCCGGAAAACAGGGGAGAATTCCTGCAGGGATTCTCCCTGAAGCGTGCCTTTGCCTTTGAGGAGTGGATCCGTTCCGTGCGGGAGAGGACCCGGGAGATCTTCCTTGAGGAACTGCTCCGGCGGGCTGAGGAGGCAGAGCAGACGGATCCCAGGGAAGCAGTGCGCCTGTGCCGGGAATACCTGAGGGAGGATCCGTACCACGAAGGGGTGAACTGTATCCTGATGCGCTGCTGCAGCGCGGAGGGAGAGTATGGGAAGGCAGCCCAGGTGTTCCAGCAGCTGAAAAAGCTGCTCCAGGAGGAGCTTGGGATCCTGCCCCAGGAGAGCACGACGGCGCTTTACTACAGCATCATGAACCGCTGGAACGCAGTGACGAAAAGCGGCGCGGACCCGAAGCGGCCGGTGCTGCCGGCAGGCCGGGAGCGGATCCTGGAGACTCTCCGCGCCGCCAGGGAAGCGCTGGTGCGAGGGGACATGGACCGCAGCGCCTGTCTCCTGACGGGGGAGGCCGGCAGCGGTAAGAGTGAACTGATCCAGTGCTTCCTGGGCTGGACGGACCTCAGCGGAATGTACGTGGTCAGGACAGACTGCCTTCAGTCGGAGGAACAGTTTCCGCTTCTGCCCTGGAAGAGGCTGACGCGGCAGCTCCTGGACCTGGCGGCGGAGGAAGGGCTTGCGCTGCCTATCCGGACCCAGATGGAGCTGGGGGAGATGGCAGAGAGCGGAGGGACCTTCCGGAAGGAGACGCTTCAGATCCTGCTCCGGGAGCTGCTCCGGAAACGCCCGGTCCTCCTGATCCTGGAGAATGTACAGTGGCTTGACCCCGCGGGCGGGACGCTGCTGGAACAGCTCCTGTTTTCCACAGAGCTGAAGGGGATCATGGCAGTGCTGAGCTGCCGGGATGATTTTGAATTCGGCATCCGCAAGCTCCTGGCAGAAATGGAACGGACAGGAGTGCTTCTCCGCCTGAAGCTTCAGCCCCTGACCCTGGAGGAGACCAGATTCCTCACAACCCGGGAGCTGGGAGAGAAAGAAGCGGAGGAGCTTTCGGAGCGTTTCCTTAAGGAGAGCGGGGGAAACCTGGTCCTTCTGTATGAACTCCTCAGAAAAACGAAGAACAGGACACCGGGAGAGCTGTCTGAGTCTGAGAAGATCCTCGGGGAAGAGATCACCTCCCTGCCGGAAAACGCCTTCCGGATCGCGAAGATCCTCTCTCTGTTCCCGGAACAGCTTTCCGGCAGCGCTCTGCTGAAGCTTTCCGGGGGAGATGACCGCCTTCTGACCGGGTGTGTGGACATCCTCCGCCGGCGGGGGCTGATCGAAGAGCATCACGGAGGCAACGACGACTTTTACCGTTTCCGGTACAGCAGGATCCGGGAGCTGGTGTATGATATGACGCCGGCCAGGGAGAAAAGGACTGTCTACGCGAAAATGGCGTCGATCCTCGAAAAGGAAGGAAACACGGGAAACAGCAGGGATCTGAGGGAGACTGCGCGGTGCTTCGAACTTGCGAAAATGCCGGACAGAGCGCTGCTTTACCGGGCCGGCGCGCTGTCCATGGAGTGCGCGCGGGCCTTTGTTCCGTTTTCCTGGTACGGCGGGGAAGAGCTGGCAGCCCCGGACCGGGAGGCGGTGAGACAGGAGGCGGAAGCACTGTTCCGTCAGCTGGAGGAACAGCGGAGCCGGGGAATGGAGGAAGCAGCGGCGGTCCAGGCGGAGTGTCTGCTGCTGGAAGCCGCCGGGACGGAGGCAGTTTCCCGCGGAGATATGAAGACGGGAAATGAACTCCTGGGAAGGGTCAGCGCCCTGGAAGACAAGGGGAGACGGGCCCTCCGCGTCCGGATCTGCTATCTTCTCTCCCAGCTGGCGGTGTACCGGCAGGATCCGGATCTGGCGGAGCACTATGTCTCGGCGGGAATGCGGAGTCTCCCCGGCAGCGGGGACGCGCTCCGGAATGCCGCGTTCCAGCGCCTCAGAGGCTGCTGCTTCTCCCTCCGGCAGTCCTACGACAAGGCCGCCTACTACAACATGGAAGCGGTGGACCTTCTGGAAAAGCAGCCCGGGTCCACGGAGGTGAGGCTGCAGCTTGCGGCAGCGTACGCGGATCTGGCCAGGGTGTTCCGGTACAGGAACGGGTACGCGGAAGCATCCGCCTTTTTTAAGAAGGCGCTTTCTCTGGCAGAGGGCGAAAACTGGCCCGGCCTCACCTGGGTATACGTTCATTACGCCAGAACAGTCTTTGCCCTGGAGGATCACAGAAAGGCCAGGGACCTGTTCCGGACGGCCATGGAGATCTCGGAAAAGAACGGGGAGCTGCCGGGAAGAGGCGCCGCCGCGGCATACCTGGCGTACTACGCGGCGGAAGACCGGGATCACGCTGCTGCGGCGGACTATCTTTCCGAGGCGGAGAGCTGCTGCGGCAGAATGGGATCGCCTCTGGAACAGGGTATCCTCTGCTTTGTCTCCATGACGCTGAAGCAGAAGGCGGAACTGGAGGGTGAAAAAAGAAGCGGGACGGCGCTTCTCCTGAAAGAGGCGCCCGAAGAGTACGCGAGAGAAGGGCTGCGGCACTTTGCCGGGATCCCGGGCGTCTTCGAAGCGGACCTGATCAGGCGCGCTCTCAGGCAGGATCTTTCCGGAAAGACCAGCTTCCGGGCAAATGAGCTGTACAGCAAGACGAAACACTTTATGACGGAGTAAAAAAACAATACTGCCTGCCGGACTTGCGCGGCGCGCGCATCCCGGCGGCTGTTACCCCCTTTTTGGACGATTCTTGGACGCTTCCCGGGTATAATAATAGGACAGCAGTAAGAATACTGTCAGAAAAAGGGGGTAACTTATGTCTTTTGAAACTGTTGAAGGTACATTGAATATCAGCTGTACGATGGTCATGACGACGGCGCTGGCTGCGATCCTGCTCCTGATCGGCTTCTGGATCCGGAAGAAAGTAAGCTTCCTCACGAAGTACTGCATTCCGGCTCCTGTGGTGGGCGGCTTCCTGTTCATGTTCATCACCTTTGCCGGACATCAGAGCGGCGCGTTCGCGTTCAAGTTCGACACGACCTTCCAGAGTCCGTTCATGGTGGCGTTCTTCACCACCGTCGGCCTGGGCGCGTCCCTTTCCCTTCTGAAGAAGGGCGGCATCCTGCTGATCGTCTACTGGCTGATCGCCGGCATCGTCTCCATCATCCAGAACTGCATCAGCATCGGCCTCGCCAATGTCACAGGCCTTGAATATCCCTACGCGCTCCTCGCAGGCGCCATCTCCATGATCGGCGGACACGGAGCGGCAGGCTCCTACGGTTCCACCTTTACCGAGATGGGCTATCCGGCAGGCATCACCGTCGGCGCGGCAGCCGCGACCTTCGGCCTGATCTTCGGCGTTCTGGTGGGCGGCCCGGTGGCCCGCATGCTGATCGAGAAGAACCACCTGACCCCGGACAACTCCGAGACTCTGGATACTTCCATCGAAGAGATCAACGCCGGACACGGCGAGAAGCTCACCAACCTGGACGTCCTGAAGAACGTGACCGCGATCCTGTTCTGCATGGCGCTCGGTACCGAGATCTCCGGCTGGATCGGCAAGCTGATCGGAATGAGCTTCCCGTCCTATGTCGGCGCAATGTTCGTCGCTATGCTGGTCCGCAACCTGAACGAGCAGTTCCACTGGTATCACTTCAGCTTCCCGCTGGTGGACGGCATCGGCGACGTCATGCTGAACCTGTATCTTTCCATGGCGCTGATGAGCCTGAACCTGTATCAGCTGCTTGACCTGATCGGACCGGTCCTCCTCATCGTCGTCGCACAGGTGGTGGTGCTGGTGCTCCTTTCCATCTTTGTGGTGTTCCCGATCCTCGGAAAGAACTACGACGCGGCAGTCATGTGCGCGGGTCTTCTGGGCCACGGCCTCGGCGCTACGCCCTCCGCGATCGTGAACATGACGGCGGTCAAGGACAAGTACGGCATGTCCAGAAAGGCATTCATGATCGTCCCGATCGTCGGCGCGTTCCTGGTGGATATCATCTACCAGCCCCAGACCATCGCTTTCATCAAGTTCTTCGTGCAGGGCTTCGCGGGCTGACAGAAGAACGGAATACAGTACTTCTGACTGAACAGCATACAGTGCGGAATACAGTAGGCAGACAGTACGGCGGGCGATCCTGCCGGCAGCACACGAGTGATCTAAAACAGACAAGAGGAGTACAGAATTATGGCAAAACTTGTTGAGTGCATCCCGAATTTCAGCCTGAGCAAAGAGAAGAACGAAGCGGGCTACAACGCGCTGATCGAAGTGGCGAAGAGCGTGCCCGGCTGCATCCTTTTCGATGCCCAGACCGACGGAAACCACAACCGCAGCGTGTTCACGCTGCTCGGCTCTCCCGAAGCGGTGGAAGAGGTGGCGTTCCGCCTCGCGAAGAAGGCAATGGAACTGATCGACATGAACCACCATGTGGGCGAACACTCCCGCATGGGCGCCACCGACGTCATCCCCTTCGTGCCCACCATGGACGTGACCGTGGAGGAGTGCGTGGAGATGTCAAAGCGCCTCGGAAAGAGAATGTGGGAGGAACTGAAGATCCCGTCCTTCCTGTACGAGGATTCCGCGACGGTGCCGGAGCGCAGGAACCTGGCGAACTGCAGAAAGGGACAGTTCGAGGGCATGCCCGAGAAGCTGCTCCAGCCCGAGTGGGCACCGGATTTCGGCGAGCGGAAGATCCACCCCACCGCCGGCATCACCGCCATCGGCGCACGTCCGCCGCTGGTCGCTTTCAACGTGAACCTGGCGACCTCCGACGTACAGATCGCGAAGAAGATCGCGAAGGTGATCCGCGCTTCCTCCGGCGGCTTCAAAGCCTGCAAGGCCATGGGCTTCATGCTCGAGGACAGAGGCATCGCCCAGGTCTCCATGAACATGGTGAACTATGAAGTCACTTCCCTTCCGGTGGTCTACGAGATGATCCGCGCCCTGGCGGAGCGCTACGGAACACACATCGTCGGAAGCGAACTGGTGGGACTTGCGCCGGCCAAGGCACTCCTGGACTGCGCGGAATTCTACCTGAAGCTTGAGAACTTCGATTACAAGAACCAGGTGATGGAGTATCATCTGATCGACATGCTTGGAGAATAAACGATGAAATTATCAGAACTGAGCGTTCTGGCCTTCACGGAGCGGGTCGCCTCCTGCGACCCCGCTCCCGGCGGCGGTTCCTGCGCGGCGCTGTACGGCTCCCTCGGTGCGGCGCTGACAGCGATGGTCGGCGGAATGACACAGAACAGAAAGAAATACGCTGAATTCGAGGAGCACGCGAAGGAAGTCGAGGCGAAGTGCGGTCTGCTCCGTGAAAAGCTGGCGGACGTCATGGACCGCGACACGGACGCGTTCCTCATGGTAAGCGATGCCTACGCTCTTCCGAAGGCGACGGACGAAGAGAAGGCGGCCCGGAGCCTGGCGATCCAGGAAGGACTGAAGGCCTGCACCAGGACGCCGCTGGAGATGATGGAGCTGATGGGGGAGGCTGTTGAACTGATGGCCTCCATGATGGACGGCTTCAACACGAACTGCGCCAGCGACCTCGGCGTGGCGGCGCTGTCCCTGAAAGCCGGCATCCTCGGCGCCTGGCTGAACGTAAAGATCAATACCGGTTCCCTGAAGGACAAGGCCTTCGCGGCAGATGCCGAGGCGAGAGGGCAGGCGGTCCTGGACCGCGCCGTCCCCGCGGCGGAGGACTGCTTCGCGGGACTCCTGAAGATGGTGGAAGAATAAGCCGGAACGCAGAAGTGGAGGAACGAAGGAGCTATGAGACATCTGAGACCGGCGGATTATACCGTCAGCGACTGGTCCGGCGGAAGAACCGTGCAGCTCTCCATCGGACCGGAAGGAGAACGGTACGCGGACAGAAAATTTCTCTGGAGGATCAGCTCCGCGACGGTGGAACTGGAGACCTCTGAATTCACCGCCCTTCCGGACTACGAGCGCCTGATCGCCCCGATCCGGGGAGAGATGATCCTTTCCCACAACGGGGGAGAGGAGATCCTGCTCCGTCCCTTTGACGTGCACCGCTTCGACGGCGCGGATCTCACCATCTCGAAGGGAAAGTGCACGGATTTCAACCTGATGCTCCGGAAAGGAAAGGTCACAGGCGAAATGCGGGCGATCCGCCTCGGAAGCGGCGGACAGCAGCGGATCACGCCGGAAATGCCGGGAGACACGGTGCTTCTGTACCTTGCGGAAGGAACCGCCCGGGTTCAGGCGGTCGGCGGCGCTGTTAACGGTGAACTTCCGGAACTCACCCTCATGGCGGGCGAATCGGTCGTCCTGGGACTGGAAGACTATGTATCCGGTGAAGTGATTCCTGAGAATGCCCAGGATGTGGGCCTTGAACTTCTGGCTTCGGACGACAAAGGCTGCGTGTTCATGATGGCGGCAGTGCGGTTTGTCCGGTAAGCAAACCGATACGAGCCTGCGAACTTCCAGAAAAATTAACTCTCAACAGCCAAAATCCACTGGATTTCGGCTGTTTTTGGTTTGCGCGCCATGGGCGCGCTCTAACGGGTGAAAGTCCCGAGTACGCGTAGGCAACGACGAAGTACATAGCTGAACAGCAAGGGTGTCCATCG
>CACZFV010000005.1 GCA_902780465.1 uncultured Lachnospiraceae bacterium | reverse complement strand
GCCGCGAGGACGCCTGCCGCGTCGCGGGCAAAGTTCCAGCCCTTCAGACGGCTGTCGTAGCTGATCGCCACGGTCTGCGTTCCGCCCTGGGTCTTGACCCAGTCCGCCACGCCCTGCGTAGCCTGGCGGACCACCCAGATATTCATGCGGTTTGTTCCTGCGCCCAGCGTGCCCCGGAGACCGGCTGTTCCGAACTGAAGCGCGACAGCGAAACGCTCCTTGATCGCGTCATCATCGCCCTGAATATCCTGAAGTTCTTTCTTCAGGTCAAAATCAATGAGTTCCGCATCGAGCCAGCGCTTGTAATCATCCTGATACATATGGAAAACCTCCTCTGTAATAATGAGTGACACAGTTTACCTCTATTATTAAATATAGCGAAAATACCGTGGAAAAACAACTGCAGCGGGGCATTTTGACGACAAAAGCTTGCACATAATGCAATAAAAAACGGCCCCCGCTTCCGCGGGAACCGTTTTTGTAAGGTTCGCTTTGAATTACTTCAGGGTGACCTTTGCGCCGACTTCCTCAAGGGACTTCTTCAGAGCCTCAGCCTCTTCCTTGGAGATACCGGTCTTGACCATCTTCGGTGCGGAGTCAACCAGCTCCTTAGCCTCCTTCAGACCAAGGGAGGTAGCCTCACGGACGACCTTGATGACCTTAACCTTCTGAGCGCCGATCTCGGTCAGCTCAACGTCGAACTCGGTCTTCTCTTCCTCGACCGGGCCTGCTGCTGCCGGGCCAGCCATAACAACACCTGCTGCTGCGGAGACACCAAACTCCTCCTCGCAAGCCTTGACAAGATCGTTCAGCTCGAGAACGGTCAGTTCCTTGATAGCATCGATAAATTCCTGAGTGGTAAGCTTTGCCATTTTATTTTCCTCCTGTGATTTATTGTAAGTCCTGCAGCGGAAACCTGTTTGCCGCCGCTCATTTCCAATGGGATTATTCTGCTGCCGGTGCAGCTTCCTCTGCCGGAGCGGCCTCGCCGTCCTTCTCCGCGATCTGCTTGATCACGCGGGCAAAGTTCGCAACCGGGCTCTGCATGCTGCCGAACAGTCTGCCAAGAAGGATATCTCTTGACGGGACCTCTGCCACTGCTGCCATGCCTGCTGCGTCAAACAGCTTTCCTTCAACGACACCGCCCTTGAACTCAAGCTTCGGGGCAGTCTTCGCGAACTTCGCGATAAGACGTGCCGGAGCGGTAGCATCTTCCTTGCTGACTGCGAGCGCGGTCGGGCCTTCCAGGAACGGATCGAACTGCTCGAACTCGGTGCCCTTCGCAGCGATGCGGACCATGGTGTTCTTATAGACCTTGTAGACGACGCCTGCTTCTCTCAGCTGCTTTCTGAGCTCGGTGTCCTGCGCAACGGTCAGACCGCGGTAGTCAACGACGACTGCTGCCTGAGCTCCGTCGAGCAGTGCAGCGATTTCCTTAACTACAGGCTGCTTCTGATCGATTTTGGAATCTCTCATCCTTTTTTTCCTCCTTCTTTTTTTATTTATGTACGTCTTGCTGAAGAAGGCATATAGAAGCCCCCGTCTGCCCAAAGACAGACGGGGGCGTAAATTCACTCACTGTGAACGCTTTCCCTCGGCAGGCGTCTTCCGATCTTATGCCTCCGGCCTTCCGTTTCCGGTCCGGCCTCCGGGCACCTGCTGTCTTCGGCAAAACAATACTGACTGATAAAACTTAACACGCGCGCAGCGCTTTGTCAAGCGATGATGCGCTCACATCCGCGCGTTTTCTCCATTTGATTTGATCAGTTGGAGATCTTCGCGGTGTTCATCTTGATGCCCGGGCCCATGGTGGTGGTCAGGACAGCGCTCTTCATGTAAGCACCCTTCAGAGTGGAAGGACGAGCCTTTACCAGGGTGTCAAGCAGAGTCTGAAGGTTCTCCTTCAGAGCTTCCTCAGAGAAGGAAACCTTGCCGACGGGGCAGTGGATGATGTTGGTCTTGTCCAGACGATACTCGACTTTACCGGCTTTGATATCCGCGATCGCCTTGGTAACATCCATGGTAACGGTTCCGGACTTCGGGTTCGGCATTAAGCCCTTCGGTCCAAGGATACGGCCCAGACGTCCGACAACGCCCATCATATCCGGAGTAGCGACAACGACGTCAAAGTCGAGCCAGCCTTCGTTCTGGATCTTCGGGACAAGCTCCTGGCCGCCGACATAGTCAGCGCCTGCTGCCTTGGCCTCTTCCTCCTTCGGTCCCTTCGCGAAAACGAGAACGCGGACAGTCTTGCCGGTTCCGTTCGGAAGAACGACCGCGCCGCGGATCTGCTGGTCGGCGTGACGGCCGTCGCAGCCCGTGCGGACATGGAGCTCAACAGTTTCATCGAACTTTGCGTTTGCGGTCTTCTTCACCAGAGCGACCGCGTCAGCGACATCATAAAGGGCAGCGCGGTCAACAAGCTTGGCCGCTTCACTGTATCTCTTTCCGTGCTTCATCTCTTCTACCTCCCCTTAGTCCTCGACCACGATACCCATGGAACGTGCGGTACCTGCGATCATGCTGGTTGCTGCCTCGATGCTCGCCGCATTCAGATCGGGCATCTTGAGTTCGGCAATCTTCTGAACCTCTGCTCTGGAGATCGTCGCGACCTTCTCCTTGTTCGGAGTTCCGGACGCCTTCTGGAGCTTGCAGGCCTTCTTGAGAAGGACAGCTGCCGGCGGGGTCTTGGTGATGAAGCTGAAGCTTCTGTCTGCGTAAACAGTGATGACGACGGGGATGATGAGATCTCCCTTGTCAGCAGTTCTCGCGTTGAACTGCTTCGTGAACTCGACAATGTTCACGCCATGCTGGCCAAGTGCGGGACCTACGGGTGGAGCCGGGGTTGCCTTGCCTGCAGGGATCTGTAACTTGATGTATCCTTTTACTTTCTTTGCCATAACGGCACCTCCTATGTGGTGATGACGGGTCGTCCGACCCTTCCACTGTTTAAGAAGCCTTCCGGCTTCAGGTTACCTTTTTCACTTCGGCGAAGTCGAACTCCACCTTTGTTTCGCGGCCGAACATCTCGACCATCATGGAAACCGTCCTCTTTTTCTCGTTGATCGCAATGATCTTTCCGACAGTATCCTTCCACGGACCACCGATCACACTGACCGTATCACCTTCGGCGAAATCCACCAGGACCTTCTGCTCCCGGACCTCTGTCTCTTCCTTTTTGCCGAAGCCAAGCTTCGCCATCTCCCCGGGAGAAAGCGGAACCGGCTTGGAGCCGGGGCCGACAAAGCCCGTGACGCCTCTGGTGTTCCTGACCACGTACCATGTCTCGTCGTTCATGATCATGCGGATCAGAACATAGCCCGGAAACAGTTTCCGGTCCGCCGTCTTCTCGACGCCGTTCTTCACCTCAACGACCGTTTCGACCGGCACAGACACTTCCAGGATCTGATCCTGCATCTGACGGTTTTCAATGGTCTTCTCGATATCGACCTTTACTTTGTTCTCGTAGCCCGAGTATGTGTGGACCACGTACCAGTTTGCTTCAGCCATGCGTTCTCCCTGATCTTATCGAAACAGTGCCGTCAGTCCAAGCTGGAATACCCAGTCCAGGACAGAGATCAACAGGCCAAGAACAACAGAGATCGAGACGACCGCAACAGTCTGCTTCGTCAATGTCTCCTGAGTCGGCCAGACAATTTTACGGAACTCAGCCTTCAGTCCCTTGGAGAACTCCTGGACCTTGTTCGTATTTGTCTTATCAGAATCAGCCATCGCTCAATCCTTTCAATATTACTTAGTCTCTTTGTGCGTCGTGTGCTTCTTGCAGAATCTGCAGTACTTGCTGACTTCCATACGGTCCGGATGAGTTTTCTTATCCTTCGTCGTATTGTAGTTGCGCTGCTTGCATTCTGTGCACGCAAGAGTAATTCTTGTACGCATGGTCTCCACCTCCGTAGTACTTGATTTGATGCGGGTTTAGGTCAAAAAAAAAAGACCTCTCATCTTTTGTCGCCATGTTACTATAGCACATGAGAGGTCAAGTGTCAAATCTTTTTGGTTTTCAGTTATTCCGTCTTCTTCGCGCCGCTCCTCAGAAGCACAAAGGAAGCTGCGAAGACCGCAAGGCCGATGACGTCCGTCACAGTGCCGGGGATCATCATGCAGAGGCCGCCGGCGATCATCGCCGCGCGGATCACGGGGTTGATGGGCTTCATCCAGTAGCCGTTCAGGGACGCGGCGATCAGGAACAGACCCAGCAGGGATGTCAGGATGAGCTGTACGGTCTGGATCAGTGCCGCTACGCCGGAGGTTCCCTCGGCGAACTCAAAGAGCATCTGCGGGCTGAAGGCGAAGATGTACGGGACCACGAAAGCCGCGATGGCGAGACGGGTCGCGTTGAAAGCGGTCTTCATGGGCGGCGCCTTCGCGATGGCGCTTCCTGCGTAAGCTGCCAGGGCGACAGGCGGGGTGATATCCGCCACGATGCCGAAATAGAATACGAAGAAGTGTGCGCACACACGCGGGATGCCGATCTGCGGGCTCATCAGGATAGGGGCGCAGGTGGCAGCCATGATACAGTAGTTTGCGGTGGTCGGAACGCCCATGCCCAGGACGATGCAGCAGAGCATCGTGAGGAAGAGGGCGATGATCGCGCGGCCGCCGGAGATGCTGACGATGATGGTGATCAGCTTGGAAGCAAGACCCGTGGAGGTGATGCAGCCTGCCACAAGGCCTGCCATCGCGCAGGCCACGGCGACGGTGATGGTTCCCTTGCCGCCCGCCTCCAGCGCATCGAGGATCTTTCCAAAGTTGATCCGGTCATCCTTGTTGATCAGTCCCACAGCGATGGTGATGAAGATCGCCACGGTAGCGGAGAACTGCATGGTGTACATGTTCGTGGAGACCATGACCACCAGGATGATCAGAGGAAGCAGAAGGTAGATCTTCGGAAGCAGCTCCATCGCCTTCGGGAGCTGTTCTTTCGGAATGCCCTTCAGGCCCAGCTTTTTCGCTTCCAGATGGACCGCGATGTAGATGCCGGTGAAGTAAAGGACCGCGGGGAGGATCGCCTTCAGAGCGACCTGGGCGTAGGGAATGCCCATGTACTCCGCCATCAGGAACGCAGCCGCGCCCATGATGGGAGGCATGATCTGTCCGCCGGTGGAGGCGGCAGCCTCGACCGCGCCCGCGAACTCAGGCTTGTAGCCGGTCTTCTTCATCATCGGGATCGTGACGGAACCGGTGGTGACGGTGTTTCCGACGGAGGAGCCGGACACCATTCCGCAGAGAGCGGAGGAGATGACCGCGACCTTCGCGGGACCGCCGGCCTGAGCACCGGCCGCGCAGTTGGCCAGATTGATGAAGAACGCGGAGATTCCCGTCCTCTCAAGGAACGCACCGAAGATAATGAATACGACGATGTACTTCGCGCAGACATTGATCGGGGTGTTCATGAGACCGGTGGTGGTGTAGAACAGGTCGTAGATCACTTTTCCGAAACGCACATTGGAGAAGGTGTAGACCAGCAGGCTGCCGACCACGCAGAGGATCGGAATGCCGACGCAGCGGCGGCACAGCTCCATGTACGAAAGTACTGCGACTACTGCCATGATGACCATCTTCTGATCCTTCGTGACACGGGTCGCCATCTTGATGATCGGCGTGGCGTTCGCTGCGAAGTAGAAGAAGGGAATGGCTCCCGCCAGCATGATGATGATGTCATACCAGGGAAGGCTGTTGACCTTTGCAGTACCCTTCCGGATGGGGTAGTTCAGATATCCCATGATGAGGATCAGCCCCAGGAAAACGTTCAGCTTGATCTCCGGCATCGCCGTGCTGAACAGCGTGACCCAGATACAGTAGAGAGAAAACGCGATGGCAAGGCCGCGCACCAGAAGCTTCGGCGTTCCTTCCCAGATCCTTGTATTCGACTCTCTGTCATACTTCTTCATTACGGCTTCGACATCTTCCGCGGTACCGACCGATGTGTCCGCCTCTGCCGGAGAAGCAGCGGAATTCAGCTTCTCTTCGTCCTTACCCATAACTCTTCCCTCCATGTTTCATTTGAAAAGCCCGCGGCAAAGGGCCTCTCCGCCGCGGGCTTCATTTTACAGCAATGCAATTACTGAACGGTGATTCCCTTCTCCTCGAAGTACTTCTTTGCGCCCGGATGATACGGAACGGAAGTAACGCTTGCAGCGAAGTCAAGATTCAGCTCAGCACCCTTTGCGTGTGCAGCAGTGATCTCGTCGACATGCTCGAATACGCCGTACAGGAAGTTGTAGACATCAGCCTCGGAGACATCATTGTTCGCGATGACCACTGCGCCGACAGCGACAGTCTGGACATCCTCAGGAGTATTGTAGGCATCCTTGGAGATGACGTTCTTGCTGTAGTACGGGGAAGCCGCGATCAGCTTCTCAATGTGCTCGTCGTCGATGCTGACAAGGTAGACCGGCTTGGTAGCTGCCAGAGAAGTAACTGCGGTGGTCGGAGCGCCTGCCACGACGAATGCCGCATCGATCTTGCCGTCCTGCAGAGCCTCGGTGGAATCGCCGAAGGACTGGTAGGTGGGTTTGATGTCATCCTCAGTCAGGTCGTAAGCTGCCAGGCAGTCGATCGCGTTGAAGTAAACGCCGGATCCTGCTGCGCCGATGGAGACGTTCTTGCCCTTCAGGTCTGCCACGGACTTGATATTCTCATCCAGGGTGACGATCTGGACCTGCTCCATATAGAGAGCCGCGACGGTGGAGAAGGTATCCACAGCGCCGGTCTCCTCGAAGAGACGGATGCCGTCGTGAGCGTAAGCCATAACGTCGGACTGCACGAAGCCAAGCTGTGCGTCGCCTGCGTCAAGTGCCTCGATGTTTGCAGCAGAACCGCCGGAAGTGATCGCGGTAACGGTGGTGCTGGTGGTCTCGCTGACCTTACCTGCAAGGACGCCGCCGAAGCCGTAGTAGGTTCCCTGGTCGCCGCCGGTGGTGAAGTTCAGCGCGGTGCCGCCTTCCATGCCGCCCTTTTCGGACGCTGCTGCCTCGGCCTTGGTCTCCTCAGCCTTGGTCTCCTCAGCCTTGGTCTCCTCGGGCTTTGCCGCCTCAGTCGCCGCCGGTGCTGCCGGAGCTGCAGTCGTAGCTGCCGGCTGGCTGCCGCCGCATGCGCCGAGTACCATAGCTGCTGCCATAGCAAGTGCCATCATTCTTTTCTTCATAACATTACCTCCCATTGTTAAAATACAGACTTATGCCTGCTTTTCTTTCAACAGTTATGATTATACCTCAAAATAATTTTAATAACAATGTATGAGGTATCTTTTTACATTATATTAGCACGATCACCCTTAATATTCGGGCACAATGCACAGACAGGCGGTATACACCTTCCGTACTCCTGCTTCCTTCAGGGCGCGGGTGCAGGCCTCGGCAGTGCTGCCGGTCGTATAGATGTCGTCCACCAGGATCACGGAAGACACGTCTGTTTTCTCCGGATCCGCGCGGAACGCTTTCTGCAGGTTCCGGATCCTCTGGTCCGGCGTCAGTTCCTTCTGGGCCTCGGTCTTTCGTTCCCGGAACAGGATGTCGGTCCGCACCGGGATCCCCGACAGGGCGCCGAGTTCCCGGGCCAGGAGCTCCGCCTGGTTAAAGCCTCTTTTTCTGTACCGGGCCTTGTGAAGCGGGACCGGCACCAGACAGTCCGCCTCCATTTCCGCGATGGTCCTGCCCCAGCGCATCCAGAACATCTTCGCGAAGGGCCTGATATACTCCCGCCGGTTGTTGTACTTGATCTGGCTCACTGCCCGGCGCATGATGTCGTCGTAATGAAGCAGGGCAACTCCGTACTCAAAGCTCTTTTTCCGGGCGGCGCAGTCGGAGCAGTATGCTTCTGCCGCATCCTCCAGACTTTTTCCGCACTTCATGCACACCGGCGGCTCCACAAACGAAAGCTTCGGAAAGCAGTCCCTGCAGACCTGCCATCCCGGGGGCGAAACGATCTCCCCGCACACCGGGCAGCGCCGGGGAAACAGGGAGTCCGTGAGGGCATCACGCGCCGTACATACTGCGGATACGATCCTTGAGTCCTGTATAGCGGCGAAGCTCCTGGGTATTATTGACCATTTCATAAAAATAGGATGGGCCTCCTGCCATGGCGACGCATTTCCGGGCCCGCGTCACAGCCGTATAGATCAGATTTCTGGTAAGAAGCATCCTCGGGCCCTGCCACACCGGAAGGACCACGGCCGGGTATTCGCTTCCCTGGGACTTGTGGATGGTGATCGCATAGGCGAGCTCCAGCTCTTCCGCGTCGCTGTAGCCGTATTCCACTTCCCGGAGATCGTCGTAGAGCACCGTCAGTGTCTCCGCGAAGGTGTTGATCTCCTGAAGGATACCGATATCTCCGTTCCAGACGCCGCGGTTGTAGTCGTTTTTGATCTGCATGACCTTGTCGCCCTCCCGGAACAGGATGCCGTTCAGTTCTTTTTCCGTCTTCCTGCGGTCGGGGGGATTCATGACCTCCTGCAGGCGCACGTTCAGCTGCTCCACCCCCAGAGGCCCCTTCCGCATAGGCGTCATGATCTGCAGTTCCATGGCCGGCGCCCCGACATAGGAGGGAAGCTTGTCCCGGATCAGAGTCAGCATGGTGTTCAGGATCCCTTCCGGCTGGTCCTGACGGATGAACAGGAAATCCCTGCTCCGCTTCGAGAGGTCCACCGGTTCCCCGTTGATCATGCGGTGGGCGTTCACCACGATATCGGATTCCGCCGCCTGGCGGTAGATGCGGTTCAGACGGACCACATTGAAACAGCCGCAGCTGATCATATCCCGGAGCACATTGCCCGGCCCCACACTCGGCAGCTGGTTGGAATCTCCCACCAGGACCAGATGTGTGCCGACGCTCACCGCCTTCAGAAGGGCATGCATGAGCCGGATGTCCACCATGCTCATCTCATCGATGATCACGCAGTCCGCCTCCAGCGGCATCTGCTCGTTTCGTTCGAAGTGCATGCCGCTCCAGTCACTGCCGCTTTCCTTCTCATCCGAAGGCGCTCCTGTGATCTCCAGCAGACGGTGGATCGTCTTCGCCTCACATCCCGTGGTCTCCGTCATCCGCTTCGCGGCTCTGCCTGTGGGCGCCGCCAGCAGGATCTCCGCCCCCTGGCGCTCGAAATAGCGGATGATGGCGTTGATCGTCGTGGTCTTTCCTGTCCCCGGGCCTCCGGTGATGATAAGAAGTCCCGACCTGGCGGCTTCAATGACTGCCTGGCTCTGCAGTTCATCGAACTCGATGCCGTCCGTCTCTTCCATCGTGCGCAGTACGGCAAGGATCCGTTCCTCCGCCTCGTCAGAGCGGATATCCAGGTCGTGCAGCATGGCGGCCACATTCAGTTCCATATAGTAGAAGGAGGCCGGGTATACCGCGTAATCTTCCTCTTCCTCCGGCCGGGGAGCATCGCCCGGGACAGGGATCCCGCTGTCCGGACGTTTCATGACGACCTTCCTGTCCATCTGGAGGTCGGAAAGCACCTGCCGCATCCCCTCCGGTTCGATTCCCAGCAGCTCCGCGGTCCTTCTCAGAAGGACACTCTCCGGCAGATACATGTGGCCCTGGGCTGCCGCCTGGGACAGGCAGTAAAGGATCCCGCAGCGGATGCGGTACTCCGAGTCCCGGAGGATCCCCGCTTTGGCGGCGATCTCGTCCGCGATCCGGAATCCGATCCCCGTCATATCATCCGCAAGCTGGTAGGGATTCTCCCGGATAATAGTATAGATCCGGTCGCCGTACTGCTTCCAGATGCGGATGCCGAGATTCATGCCGATCCCGAATTTCGAAAGAAACAGCATGGCCTTGCGCATCTCCCGCTTCTCCTCGACCTGGGCGCCGATCTCCATGGCCATCCGTTCACTGATGCCTTTGATCTCCGCGAGGCGCTCAGGCTCTTCCTCCAGGATGCGCAGCGTGTCCGCCTTGAACCGCTTTACGATCCTCGCCGCCAGTGCCTCGCCGATCCCCTTAACAGCGCCGGAGGACAGCCAGCGCTTTACGCCTTCACTGTCCTCCGGTTCTCTGATCTCATATGATTCGACGGCGAGCTGCTCGCCGTATACCGGATGGACCTTCATAACGCCTTCCGCGCTGATGAACTCTCCTTCGCTGATCACCGCGAAGGTGCCCACGAGAACATATTCTTCGCCATCCGAAGATACATTCAGGATGGACCATCCGTTGTCCTCATTCCGGTATTTGATCTTTTCGACAAATCCTGCTACGACTGCCATGCAGTTTAAAATTCCCTCTTGTCTCCGTCTCCGTGCTGGAACTCAATGAACTTTCCGGTCCCGATCGCCACCGCAGTGAGCGGCGCGTCAGCGATCATGGTGTTGATGCCGGTCTTTTCCTGGCACAGCTGGTCCAGACCGTAAAGCAGGGAGCCGCCGCCGGTGAAGACGATGCCCCTGTCAAAGATATCCGCTGCCAGCTCCGGCGGTGTGCGCTCCAGAACATTGTGCACGGCGTCCACGATCTGCATTGCGGGCTCCTGCAGCGCCTCCAGCGTCTCGTCCGAAGTGACCACGATGGTCTTCGGGAGTCCGGTCACCAGGTTCCGGCCGCGGACCTCCATGGTCAGGACCTCAGGCCGGCGGTATGCCGCGCCGATCTGGATCTTGATGTCCTCGCCTGTCCGCTCTCCGATCAGCAGGTTGTGCTTTTTCCGCATGTAGCGGACCAGCGCCTCGTCGAAGTCATCTCCCGCGATCTTGATGGAAGTGGAGACCACCGGGCCCCCGAGGGAGATGACGGCGATGTCCGTGGTGCCGCCGCCGATATCGACGATCATATTGCCGCAGGCCTTGGAAATGTCGATCCCGGCGCCGATGGCCGCTGCCACGGGCTCCTCAATGATGGACACCTCTTTGGCGCCCGCCTGGTATGTCGCATCCTCCACGGCCTTTCTCTCGACTTCAGTCGCGCCGGAAGGGATGCAGACAGCGATGCGGGGACGAAGCAGCGTCTTTTTCCCTACTGCCTTGTTGATGAAATACTTCAGCATTTTCTCCGTGACGGTGTAATCGGAGATGACTCCGTGCCGGAGCGGGCGGATGGCAATGATATTGCCCGGCGTCCTGCCGATCATCAGCCTGGCTTCCTCACCGATGGCAAGGATCCTGTTGGAATCCCGGTCGATCGCCACAACGCTCGGCTCTTTCAGGACCACGCCTTTTCCTTTGATATAGACAAGAATACTGGCCGTTCCAAGGTCAATACCTATGTCGTTCGAACTCATTCCAAACATTCTTTTCCTCCGAAGGACAGCTGCCGGGCTGCTGCCCGGTAAACATAATCATTAGTATTATATCCAATGTAGTGCCTTTAATAAAGTACCTTTTTTTCTTCATCTTTTTTATCTTTTTTTTAGAAGGGCGCCATAGTTTCGACACAATTATCCCTTATTATATAATTGTCATCAGGAGATGACCGAAGATTTACGGTTCCCCGGGCAGGGAACCATAAAAGCTTTTTCATACTCATACCGGACGGTCTCCGGATCGTCCGGCCCCCCTGAGCCAGCCTCTGATCATAAGAACCCCCTCTTCTTGATCATTCAGCTATATACCGGTGAAAACCGGAAAGAGCGCATCCGTCTCGCAGCGGATGCGCTCTTTATTTGTTACTATTCAGCACCCCGGAAAAAATGAGTGAAATATGAACGGGGAGCTTGCTCACCGGACAGATTTTACTCATTTTTTCCAGGTGGCCAAGGCGCGAAGCACCTCTGACCACCGACAATGAGGGATGCAACGCATCCCGAGTCTGGGTGCTGAACAGTTACCTTAATTTCTATTTCTCTCCGTCGCCTGCGCGGGTCCCGGCGGCCTGACCGGAGAGCACTTCGGGATCGCCCTTCCCGTCCCAGTAGACCAGGGTCCCCTTCATCTCATCCTCGTCGTAATCACAGAGCATGGTAAAGGAGCCGTCCTTGAACCCGTGGTACTCCCTCACGTTGTAGGCAACAGGGCGGATGCCGCCCTCTTTGCTCCATGCAGCCACATCTCCGGAAACATAATAATCCTGGTAAAATACGTTGCGGTAGATCTGGAGATCCTCGCTCACGCCGTTCTCATCCCAGAAAAAGCTGGCCACATGGGGAGAGATCTTTTCCCCGTCCACGATCAGCGTAGAGCCTTCGTCCGGGAGCGGATACGTTCCCGCGTACACCTTTCCGTCCCTGGCCGCGGAGATGATCACCGCGCCGGCGAACAGGGGCTCCGGGTTCGTAAAGCCCTTTTCCGTGTAGTGCATGGCGTAGATCCCGCCCTGATCGGGGCTTCCGATCTGGTCCTCCCGCTGCCGGGAGACATACAGTACATCCCGTACCGCGTCCGGGCAGAGATCCATCAGTCCCTCGTCAGCGGCGCTGAGTCCGGTATAAAGAGGTTTTGCCCCCATCATGAGCCAGACGCCGTGCCCGTACGCTTCGCCGGTATAGACGATCGCGCGGTCATTCTCCAGTTCATCCAGATGGTTCGTGTCCACGCCGGAGACTCCTTTGAGGAGCCCTTTGTGCGCCGTTCCGTCAAAATAATTCAGCTGATATCCCGAAGCGGGCGCTGCTCCTGTTTCTGCCGCCTGTTCCTCTGTACCGTCCTCTCCGGCGCCGCCGCCCAGCTGCTGCAGGAGTTCTTCGATCCGGAGGTTCACAAGCTCCTCCTCTTCCGGAGTGAGTTCCGTCTTGTCTGCCGGCGGCAGCCCTGTCTGCGTCCCGGAAGGAACAGGCTCGATCTCCCTGTTTTCTTTCAGATAATAGATACTGCCCGTTTTTTTCACGACGGCGACCTCCTCCACGTCCACATCAATGACCTGGGGAAGTCCCGGCACTTCTTCATAGAACAGATCCTTATTCTCCGTCCGGTAATAGATCTTCCGGAGATCGTCAGACACATGGTCGACGGTCTTTACGCCTTCCGCCACCACCTGCTTCCCGGTGTCCTTCCGGAAGTAATACGCCTTTCCGGACTCACAGACCAGGAACACCTCCGGCTCTTCACTGGAGATATAGTATTCTTTTACCCCTGCGGCGATCTTCCGGGGCTCCGTCCCCTTTTCGCCAGGAGTCCCGGAAAGGATCCAGAAGCTGGTATTGTCGTCAAGCCAGACAAGACTTCCGTCCGGTAAAAGCCTGGAGGACAGCACTTTTTCCGCCACAGGCATCTCCTCAGGCTGTTTTCCTTTTCCGGGGATCGTGCTGTACCAGAGGTCTCCCCGGGTGACCCCTATATAGTCCGTAGTAAGATCCTTGAGATAATACGCGCCGGTCCTGTCCGGCAGGACCAGGGTGAGATCCGCAGGGTTTTTTTCACTGAAAAACAGGGTCATGCGGTCCATCCCGCCGTCCTTCAGACCTGTGAGCTTCGTCTTCTCCTGTCTGCCGGGCTGGTAGATGTACAGACCATCGTCTTCATACCAGACTACCGGCTCCGGTTCCTCCTCCATCGCAGCGACGGAAGACGTCGCCTTCACTGTACCGGGCCCGTAAAGAGCTGTCCTGCCGGAAACCCCTCCGGAAGCGCACCAGGCGATCGCCGCCCCCGCCAGAGCAAAAACGACGGCGGCCGCAGCGCGGTTTCCTTTTTCCTCATTCTGATGCATCGTCATTACCACTCTTCCTGCCGGGGACATTTCCCCGGCCTTCTGCCGCTTCCTCCGCGATCCTTTCCAGGCACTCCCGGGTATTCAGTCCCGGGTCTCTCAGGACCCGGTCCAGCATTGTCCCGAGAATACTGCCAAGTCCCGGTCCCGGCCGGATGCCCATCCGGATCAGATCGCTGCCGGAAAGCGCCAGGTTCCGTACCGCCAGGCAGTCGCCTGCGGAAAGGATCCTGTCTGTCCGTTCCTCCAGCAGGTCAAGCTGTTCCGCGGATACCGGCCCGCCGAAACCGGCCCGCCGGAGAAGGATCATCTCCCGCACCCGGTCCTGTCCGTATACGGACAGGAGGCGCCTTGTCCCGTAAAGATCCTCCGGAACCGCCCCGCGGATGCCGGAGATCAGAAGCGCCGCGCCGTCCGCGGTCTCATTGTCGCTTTTCATGTTTTTCAGAAACGTCCGCGCCGTTTCTCCATCCGCTTCCGAAAAGGCAGCGGCCCAGCGGAGATCCTTTTTCGCCGGCAGCGCGGCGATCCGGGCGGAAGGCAAAAGGTCTTCCAGTTCCTTACCGATCCAGGGGATGATCCCTGCCTCTTCCAGCATGCTCATCTTTTCCGGGTGGCCGGACAGGAGCATCTTGTTCAGTTCCGCCAGGATCCTCTCGCGGCTCACGTTCACCAGGTTCGGCGCGTGGCGCTTCAGGGCCTCCCAGGTAGCCCCTTCGATATCAAAATCCAGCTGTGCGGAAAAACGGAGGGCCCGCAGGATCCTGAGGGCGTCCTCTGTAAAGCGCTCGTCCGGATCTCCGACGCACCGGATCCTCCGCTTCCCGAGGTCCTCCCGGCCGCCAAAGAGATCCACGACCCTGCCGTCGGCCGCGCAGGCCATGGCATTGATCGTAAAATCCCGGCGTCTCAGGTCCTCGGAAAGCTCCGGCGTGAAGACCACGGAATCCGGATGACGTCCGTCGCTGTAGGCTCCGTCCACCCGGTAGGTCGTGATCTCATAGCTTTTGTCCTTCAGAAGGACTGTAACGGTCCCGTGCCTGATCCCGGTGTCCACTGTGCGCCGGAACAGACCTTTGACCTGCTCCGGCAGGGCGTCGGTGGTGATGTCCCAGTCCTCCGGTTCCCTGCCGAGGAACGCGTCCCTGACGCACCCTCCCACCGCATAAGCCTGAAATCCGGCCTGCGTCAGTGTCTCCAGGATCTGTTTTACCTGCTGCGGTACCTGCATATCTACCTCGTAAAAGCGGACATCCGCGATCCGCTTCGCTCCTTGCTCATGAACGTACATGACCCCTCTTTTCAGGAAAAGAGGGGTCACGGATCATCTTAATGCCTGAAATCAGTATGCCACGCCCCAGTAGAGCATCTTCGAAGCGGGCTTTCCGCAGCAGACGCACTTCTCGCCTACCTTCACCTGATGGAAGGGGATGCAGCGGCTGGTGATGCCTGCCTCTTCCTTGATCTTGTCCTCGCAGGCGCGGTCTCCGCACCACATGGCGCGGATAAAGCCCGGATGCTCCGCTACGATCTGCTTCATCTCGTCCAGAGTCTGCGCGTCGTAGGTATGGCTGTCTCTGTGCTCCTTCGCCCGGTCGTACATATCCTTCTGGATCGTCTCCAGAAGGTCCGCGGCTGTCTTCTCCAGCTCGGAAAGCGGGCAGACGATCTTTTCTCTCGTATCTCTTCTTACCAGGACGCACTGCCCTGCGGCGATATCCTTCGGTCCCAGTTCCACGCGGAGCGGAATGCCCCGCATCTCGCAGTCGGCAAACTTGAATCCCGGCCGGCGGTCGGAGTCGTCCAGCTTCACGCGGATCCCGGCCGCGGCAAGTCTGTCTTTCAGCTCTGCTGCCTTCTCCACGACGCCTTCCTTGTTCATCTGGATGGGGATCACGATGACCTGGGTGGGAGCGATGTGCGGCGGAAGCTTCAGACCGGAATCATCTCCGTGGACCATGATGATGGCGCCGATCATTCTGGTGGTCATGCCCCAGGAAGTCTGATGCATGTACTTCAGGGTGTTGTCCTTGTCCGTAAACTGCATTCCGAAGGCTCTCGCGAAGCCGTCGCCGAAGTTGTGGCTGGTCCCGCTCTGCAGCGCCTTGCCGTCATGCATCAGAGATTCGATCGTATAGGTGGCGATGGCACCGGCAAACTTTTCCTTGTCCGTCTTCTGTCCGCGCACCACAGGAATTGCCAGATCCTCCTCGCAGAAATCCGCGTAGACATTCAGCATCATCTCCGTGCGCGCCTGGGCCTCTTCCGCGGTGGCATGGACGGTATGCCCCTCCTGCCACAGGAACTCTCTGGAGCGGAGGAAGGGACGGGTCGTCTTTTCCCAGCGCACCACGGAGCACCACTGGTTCAGAAGCTGAGGCAGGTCGCGGTAAGACTGCACGGTCTTCGCGTAGTAGTCACAGAACAGTGTCTCGGAAGTGGGGCGCACGCACATCCGCTCCTGCAGCGGCTCCAGTCCGCCCTGGGTCACCCAGGCGACCTCCGGGGCGAAGCCTTCCACGTGGTCCTTCTCCTTCTGGAGCAGACCCTCGGGGATGAACAGCGGCATGTAGCAGTTCTGCACGCCGGTCGCCTTGAAGCGCCGGTCCAGGTCCGCCTGGATCGCTTCCCAGATCGCGTAGCCCGCAGGCTTGATCACCATGCATCCCTTGACGCTGGTGTAGTCGCAGAGCTCCGCCTTCTTCACAATGTCCGTGTACCACTGGGCGAAATCCTCGCTCATGGGAGTGATCTCCTGCACCAGCTTCTTATCGTCAGCCATTTCTTTTCTTCTCCTCTGTTATCGCCGGACGATGCCGGCTTCATTTGTAACTATTCAGCACCCCGGAAAAAATGAGTGAAATATGAACGGGGAGCTTGCTCACCGGGCAGATTTTGCTCATTTTTTCCAGGTGGCCAAGGGGCGAAGCCCCTCTGGACACCGACAACGAGGGATGCAAAGCATCCCGAGTCCGGGTTGCTGAACAGTTATCATTATTTCTCTTCCGCCGCCTTTGCCGCCTCTTCTGCTGCCTTCTTTGCTTTTTCTTCTTCCCTGGCCTTCCGCTCCGCCTCGTGGCGCTCGATGGCGCGCTGCACGCGCTCGCTCGGCTCCAGGAATTCGCTGATGGACGAATCGTGGTTCAGATTGTCGATGATCAGCGCGATATACTTGCTCATGTCCACGTTCACATAGTACTTCCTGGAGAGCAGTTCCGGAGACTGGTACACCAGATTGGTGGTGAGGATGCGGTCGATGAGGCCGTCCTCGAAATAGCGGTCAAACAGCTCCAGCCCGTTGGTGAACATGCCGAAGGTGGCGCAGATGAACACCCGGTTCGCTTTTCTCTTCTTCAGCTCCCTCGCCACTTCCCTGGCGCTGTCGCCGGAGGAGATCATATCGTCCACGACGATGATGTCCTTGCCTTCGACCTTGTCTCCCAGGAACTCCATGGCCACCACCGGGTATCTTCCGTTCTCAATGCGGGTGTAGTCACGGCGCTTGTAGAAGGTGCCGAGATCCAGCCCCATCCGGTTCGCGAACTGGATGGCGCGGCTCATGCCGTGGGCGTCCGGGCTCACCACCATCATGTGTTTGGAATCCACCTGGATGTCCGGCTCCGCTGCCAGGAGCGCCTTCACAAACTGGTACATGGGAGTCACAGTCTCGAAGCCCTTCAGCGGGATGGCATTCTGCACCCGGGGATCGTGGGCATCAAAGGTAATGATGTTTTCCACGCCCATGTCCACCATCTCATGCAGCGCCATGGCGCAGTCCAGCGACTCTCTTCCGGTCCTGGTCTCCTGCCGGCTCTCGTAGAGGTAGGGCATGATCACATTGATGCGGCGCGCCTTGCCGGCGGCAGCGGAAATGATCCTCTTCAGATCCTGGAAGTGATCGTCCGGGGACATGTGGTTCTTCATTCCGAACAGGGAATAGGTGAGACTGTGGTTGCAGACGTCCACCATCAGGAAAAGGTCGTCGCCGCGGACCGAGGTCCCCAGCTCTCCCTTTCCTTCTCCTGTGCCGAAACGGCTCAGAGTCGTGGGAATAATATACGTGTCGCGCTGATACCCTGCGAATGCCAGCGTGCTCTTGTGCTCGCTCTGTCTGGCACTTCTCCAGCGGACCAGGAAGTCGTCCACTTTCTTTCCAAGAGATTCACAGCTTTTCAGCGGAATCAGCCCCAGCGGTCCTACCGGTATAGTCTCTATCTCTTTATCTTCGTTTGCCATACTTTACTGCTCCTTCTGTCGGTTCGCTTCAGCCAGTTCCTTGATTCTCTTTTTCCTGCGGATATCATCCCCGTAGAGCATGACGATGTCATATCCGCTGGTGATCCTGGACGTCACACGCTCTGTGTACAGATCGCGCATCATCCGCATGGACAGGTTCGTTGAGATCACTGTTCCCCGCTCCTCGTTCAGCCGCCGGTTCACCAGGTAGAAAAACTGGGAGGACGTGAAGGTGTTCACGACTTCGGTCCCCAGGTCGTCAACAAGCAGCAGGTCGCAGCTGAAAATATAATCGAAGAGTTCTCTTTTTGCAAGGTCCTCCGTCTTGTCGATCCGCACTTCCGCCAGACAGTCAAACAGTTCCCCGGCGGTGAGGTAGATGACAGAGAAGCCTTCCTCTATGAGGTCTTTCGCGATGCAGTTGGAAAGAAAGGTCTTTCCGACGCCTGTATTTCCCTGAAAAAGAATATTTCCGCGGCGGTTCCGGAAATTCTTCACATAATCCCTGCAGATCTCCAGGACCCGCTCCATATACGCGCGCTCGGTCATCCCGATGGCGTTGATGATGCGTTCACTGTCATACCATTCCAGAGAGAAAGACCGGAAATTCTCCGACTCCATGATCCGCTCCAGGTTCGACCGGGCGTACAGCATCCTGATCGCCTTCGTCTGGAAGCAGGTGCATTTTTTCCCGTCGACAAATCCGGTGTCCCTGCATTTCGCGCAGCGGTACCTGGGCAGCAGGATGTCCGGGGGATACCCCGCTTCTTTTATGAGCCGCGCCTTCTCTTCCTCGATCCGGCGGACCTCCTCGGAAAAGCCCTGCACTGCATCGTCCGTACCGCTCTTCACCGCCCTGCGGAAACGGTCCATGGCGGAGTTCCCTGCCATCCGGTCCAGTTCCTTCAGTCTGGGAATGCGCCGGAACACTTCCTCCCGGCGCTCCGCAAGTTCGCTGCGTTCCTCTGCCTGCAGCCGCTCATATTCTCTCAGGATCGCGTTGTACTGGGAATTGCTCAGTGCCACGTCGTTCACTCCTGTCCGAGCCTCTGACGCATCACCTGGACGGAGTATGCATCGAGATCATCGTCCCTTTCATTCAGATTGTGGAAACGGTTCGTCTGCTTTCCTCCCCGCATCCCGGAAGCAGGCTTTTTCTCCTGCTTTCCCTGTCTGGCACCGTCATCGAGACGGCGGATATCCTCCAGGGTCCTGACACCTGCCTTGCGCCACTCCGTCAGGATCCTGTCGGCGTAGGGGAAGCTGGGCTCATGGGTCCGCATCAGCGTGCGCCCGCAGGCTTCCAGCACGATCTCCTTTGTGAAGCCGTACTCGCCGAACCACTTCCGCATCAGTTTCTGCTCTTCCGTGCCCGGGTTCCGCCCCTGCAGCCCGAAAGCCTTCATGACAGCGTATTCCTCCGCCGAAGCACCTGTCCCGCGCTCCTTCGCCTGCTCCACCGTAGTGATGCCGTTCCTGTACCAGTCGAGGGCGATGCTCTCAAAATACCGGAGCGAAGTCTTTCCTCTCTGGGCGCAGAGCTCCGCAAGATATTCGATCAGCTCCGCCGGCATCTTCAGGACATCGTAAAGATACGCCACTGTCTCGCTGTCGGTCTGGGAAAAGATCCGCGACAGATAGCGCTGCACGATGTAGAGCAGCATGGTGAATTCGTCGTTCTGCCTGAGCTTCGTAAAGTCCACGGAGGACTTGTCCGGGATCTGCACGCTCTCCGCGGGGAGCGGCTTTTCCGGGGGAAGCATCTTCTCCGCGGGAAGTGTCTTCTCCGCAGAGAGCACTCTTTCCACAGGATATGCCACTGCCGGCTGTGTTTTCTCTTCCTGCGCCGGCACCTTTACCGGCTCCGCTTTCTTTGTGACTGTACCTGTCTCTTCCGCTGTCAGGAGTCCGTCCCGCTGCCACCGGATCAGAGCCCTGCGGACATCCCCTTCTGTCAGCTCCAGGGCGTCGGCGATCTCCGCCTGCCCCACTTCTTCTCCGGCGTGGCGGAGAAGATAGAGATAAACTTTTACATATTCGCCGTTTGCCGACGGCATGTACCGATCTATAAATTCATTTGCGACCAGCGTCACCGCCGGAATCCGGAAATTTCCGAAATCGATCCGCATAATTCTCACCCTTCTGTGTTACCCGAGTTCTGCGCTTAGTTTACCACAGCAGGGTTGAAATTAGAACCGAAACACCGGCCCCCCCATCCACAACTTTGTCCACATTGTTGAAGCTGTTTTTCTGTGGAAAATGTGGATTTGTGTATGAACAGAAGGTCCGCAGAGACGTCCGTGACTCCTGCAGACCTTCGTTTTTAACGTTTTCCGAGCAGCATTTCTCCGACTTTGTAGATATCGCCCGCGCCCATAGTTATGCACAGATCGCCTGTGGACAAATGCTCCAGCAGATAGGTTGTGATCTTTTCAAAAGACGGCAGTGCCACCGCCTTTCCGGGTGAAACAAGATTGATCTTCTCCGCGATATCGGAAGAAGACACCCCGAGGGTGTCGGTCTCGCGCGCGGGATAGATCTCCGCCAGCACCACCTTGTCCGCCAGGGACAGGGCGTCCGCGAACTCCTGCATCAGCGCTTTGGTGCGGGAATAGGTATGGGGCTGGAACACCACCCAGAGCTCCTTCCGCGGGCAGCGGAGCGCCGCCTTCAGAGTCGCCTCGATCTCCTGCGGGTGATGGGCGTAATCGTCCATGATGACGACGCCGTTCGTCTCTCCCTTTTTCTCAAACCTGCGCTCCGCGCCGCTGCAGGACATGAGTCCCTCTTCAATGGTCCTCAGCGGGATTCCGAGCTCCAGGCCTGCCGCGATAGCCGCCAGGGAATTGTACACATTGTGCTCCCCGGAGACACTGAGGGTGATGCGGTCCATGGCTTTGCCGCGGATCACCGGAATAAAGGAAGGTCTCGCGAAGCTGTCGAAGGAGATCTCCGACGCGGCGATATCCGCGCCTTCTCCTCCCACTGTGATGACCTTGCCGCCGAAGCCCTCCACGATCTCTTCATAGCGGTCGATGCCGCTGTTGATGATCACGGTGCCATTTTCCGGCAGTCTTCCCACGAATCTGTGGAAGGAATGACGGATATCGTCAATGTCCTTGAAGAAATCCAGATGGTCAGCCTCGATGTTCAGGATGATCTCCATGGTGGGATTGAAGGACAGGAAGCTGTTGGTGTACTCACAGGCTTCCAGCAGGAAGTTTTCGTTTCCTCCGATGCGGATATTCCCGTTGATCAGCGGAAGCACGCCGCCGATGGAGATGGTGGGATCCTCATCCGCCTTCATCATGATATGGGACAGCATGGCCGTGGTCGTGGTCTTCCCGTGGGTGCCGCTGACGGCGATGCTGTTTTTATAACGTGTCATGATCTGGCCCAGGAGCTCTGCCCTGGTCATCATGGGGATGCCTTTTTCCTTACATGCCCGGTACTCCGGGTTTTCCGGCCGGATCGCCGCGGTGAAGACCGCACAGTCGATATCGTCCGTGATGTTCTCCCTGCGCTGGCCGTAAAAAACTGTGGCTCCGGCTGCACTTAAATGCTCCGTAAATTCGCTTTTTGCGGAATCGCTTCCGCTGACGCGGAATCCCTCCTTCAGGAGGATCTCCGCCAGGCCGCTCATACTGATGCCGCCGATGCCGCAGAAATACACGTGACAGGGGTTGCTGTAATCAAACTGGTATGCTGCCATACCTGCCTCCTTATGACCTATTACAAATACATTCCGTACATCATAACACAAAACTGCCGTACCGGCATTATTTTTTCCGTTTCCCCGGAATCTTCCCCTGTTTTCGTACGGAATAGCCGAAGGTCCCGGCCAGTTTTCCAAGGCCGTAATACTCTCCGTGGGAATACACCGCAGGAGCTGCCTTCTGAAGATCCAGGCGTCCGTTCCGGTCCAGCAGGGAGGCATCCACCTGCACCGCCAGAACTTCTCCCAGGAACATGTGATGTGAACCGAGGGGGATCATGTCTGTCACCCTGCACTCGATATTGACGGGACTCTCCGCGATCAGCGGCGCCGCGACCCGGGACGCCTTTTCAGGCGTGAGTCCCGCAAGTTTCCATTTGTCCGTGTCCCTGCCGGACTTCACGCCGCAGAGATCCGCTGCCCGGACCAGTTTCTCCGTGGTGAGATTCACCACGAACTCCCCGGTCTCCCGGATCATATGGTAGGAAAAGCGCTCCGGGCGGATGGAGATGCTGACCATAGCCGGGGAGGAACAGACCGTTCCCGCCCAGGCGACGGTGATGATGTTACTGCGGCCTTCTTTGTCCGCGCAGCTTACCATGACTGCCGGGACCGGGTACAGCATGTTTCCCGGCCGCCATATTTCTTTTGCCATTCTTTTTTATTCTCTTGCTCTTTTCTTTTTTCTCCGCGGCAGCCGCGCTTTTCTCCGCATCCTTCAGAGCCTCCGGAAGTTCTCTTCCGGTCATCAGGATGATCTTTTTCACCACCGCGCGGATGGGAAGCCTCCGCTCGTCCACCACCAGGTCCGCGTACTTCTCATACAGCCTGGTGCGCTCCCGGTACAGCTGATAGAAGGTCTGCCCGGGCCGGATGCTCACGCCCCGTTCCTTCAGGTCCCCGATCCGGAGCACCACAGCGTAATAAGGAAGCTTCAGGTAGACCACCTGCCCCAGCTCCCGGAAATGCGCCATGGCCTTTTTTCCGTAGACAGCGCTTCCGCCCGGGGCGATGACCGCGTTCTCCGCATCGATCGACGCATTGATCCGGTCCTCGATGGCCCGGAACCCTTCATCCCCGTGCTCGGCAATCAGCTCCTTCAAAAGCTTCCCTGTCTGTTCCTGGATCACCAGGTCTGTGTCGATGAACCTCATTCCCAGCTTTTTCGCCAGGACGACGCCCACGGTGCTCTTCCCGCAGGCCGGCATGCCGATGAGGGTGATGCAGCCTCTGCCTTTCCGGCACTCAGCCATAGAGTTTCTCCGGATATACGCCATCCGCGATCAGCTGCCGGATGGACTCCACCACCACCGGCTTGTCCTCCTTGTAGGTCACGCCGAACCACTTGTCATGGGTGGGCAGCACCCGCACGGTGCCTTTGCCGCTCTTGATGCAGTTGTTGATGATAGTGGGAAGAAGGTATTCCTTTTTGATGTCGCCGGGCTTCAGCGCAGCGAGGAACTTCGGGAATCCCTCCTCCAGCTCGGCGAGGAACGCCGGGGGCAGTCCCCACATGTTCATGGAGACGAACTGGTCCGGGGAGACGCTTCTCGGATTGCCGTCCTGGTCCTCCGCCTTCAGGATACCGTTCTCCATGCGGATGCCGTAGGTCTCCGTGACGTCCGTAAGGTACCCGTCCGGGCTTACCTGGCAGGCGCCGCGGGTCACGGTCCCGTTGTCGGACAGCGTGTTTTTCAGGATAAACCCTGCCATGCACATGTCCAGCTTCTCACCGGTAAGATCCATCTTCGTGGTCATGTACTCATGCAGTACGCGGAAGCCTTCCGGGCCGTAATAATCGTCCGCGTTGATGACTGCGAAGGGCTCGTTCACAAGCCCTTTCACGGAAAGCACTGCCTGGCCCGTGCCCCAAGGTTTTTTCCTGTCCGCGGGCACAGTAAATCCCGCCGGAAGATCCGAAAGCTCCTGGAAAGCGTAGTCCACGTCCGTCACCTGCTCGATGCGGTTCCCGATGATCTCCCTGAAATCCTTTTCCAGATCCTTCCGGATGATAAACACGACTTTGTTGAATCCCGCCCGCTTAGCGTCAAAGATCGCGTAATCCATGATGATCTCGCCGTTCGGGCCCATTTTTTCCAGCTGTTTGATGCCGCCGCCGTAGCGGGAACCGATCCCCGCCGCCATGACAACAAGTGTAGTATTCATTTTTCTCCTCTTCTCCTCCGTTCCTGCGAACAGACTATGCTATTGTGATTATACCATAGATAGACAATGCGCGGTATGATGGTTTCCCCGGTGCCTCTCATGAGGGCGCTTCCCATACAGACACCTCTCACATGATCCCGTACTGTGTAAGGACTTCCTCCGATGGCGTGTATCCCTCCAGGAGCCGGTCCGCTTCCTGTATAAGCTCCTCCGCGGAAAGCAGAGGGACGTAGCGGGTAACGAATTTCTCCTCAATGTCCTCTTCATCGTCAAAGACGATCAGTGCGTTTCTCTCCGTGTCAAAGCCGATGACACGCCAGGATATGGCCATGTCAGAAATAACTGCAGTTATTTCAAGCCCGCCGTCCAGAAGGTACGCGACCGCGTCGGAGATCAGCAGATAGCCTTCTCTGTCCTTCAGCTTCTTCATGCAGGTAAGACCCGTAGTAATATCATACAGTCTGCGTACCGCCTCCGTTCCTCCCTCCTCATAGAAGCAGATCTCCGGATTCGTCCGGCCTCCTTCCTCACGTACAGTATATTTTCCGTCATCAGAGCAGATCTCTTTCTTCGGCAGAGGAAACGTGTCGCCATACAGGATCTTTGCGAGCTCTTTTTCACTGATCCGCTCTCCCTGTTCATATTCTTCCGCTTTATATTTCCGCAGCGTGGTCAGATCATACACGCCAAGGCTTGAGGTCAGCACCCTCTGCACCTCCGGCGTGCATGCCCCGGCTGCCTGTACGGGATCCTCCGGGAGAACGCTCCGCACCGCGTAGAGCGCGTCCTGCCGCCGGTCTTTCTCCAGCAGTTCCTCCGCGACCGTCAGCATGGATTCCTTATACTTCTCCTGCTGGACCCGGTACTGCTCTTCCAGTTCCGCCTGCTGGGCCTCGATGATCCTGTTCTGCCGGCTGACTTTGACAGAAAGATAAAGAGAGGTACAGGCGATCACGAAAGAGACCGCGGCGGCGGCTCCGCAGGCAGCCGCAATGCGGCGGAGCTTCTGCTCCCTGTGGCGCTGTCTGAGATCATCATAGTTCAGTCCGAACACAGGAGCCGCGATACGAAGCACTGCATCGTCCAGCAGTTTTTTCTGCTTTCCGGGATCCTTTTCCCGGAGATCCGCCGCCAGAGGTTCCACCTCTTCCGTGATGACCCTGGTCTCACCGTCTGCGCCGGTGACTGTCCTTTCGCGGAAACAGAGCTCCTCCGGGAAGGAATCGGCCGGTTCTCCTTCCAGCAGCACAGCAAGGATCCGCTCCTGTCCCTTCTGTTTCTTAAACCGCCGGATCAGGTCCATGGCAGCGTCTGAATCCTTGAGCCGCGGCGAGCAGACCACAGCCAGCCACTGACTGCCCTCCACCGCCTTTGCGGCATCCGGTCCTTCCTCAGAAAACGCCCGGATGGTCCTTTTTCCTTCCTGCAATGTGTTTCTGATATAAGACGGCAGCCGGAACTGTTCCAGCCGTTTCCTGAGTCTGGAAGCGGCAGCGGCATCTTCCGGCGCCTCCGCGCTGATCACAAGCACCGTGCAGAATTCTTCTTTTTTTTCAGCCATCTCAGCACCTCATCCGCCGGACCGGATCCTGAACCGTTCCAGGGTCCTTCCGGAAGGCGTGTAGTTTCCCAGGATCTTTTCCGCTTCTTCGATCAGTTCTTTTTCGCTTCTCAGGGGACAGTAGAACAGCGTGAAGACATCCGTATCCAGATCTTTCGGGGCCTCCCACTGGATCAGCGCCCGTCTCTCCGGGTCATAGCCGAAATACCCCGGAACGCGGGCGATGATCTCCAGATCCCGGTTCAGAAGCCAGGAATGCAGCGTATCCCCGATGATCACGTAATGATCCGTTCCTTCCAGGGGCTCCATGGCAAAAATACCGTTTTCTATCCCCTCCAGCTCATAGAGGATCCGGACAGGCATCTCCTGGTCTCCTTCATAAATGCGGAGACTGTAATCCTTCTGGGGAGAGATACGATATCTCCCGTCTCCCGAAAGTTTCTCCTGACCATTTTCTATTATCGGGAGCTGCACCTGGGGGATCTTATCCCTCCGCACTTCTCCGGCTTTTTCATAGCTTTCGATGCTCTTCCAGGCATAGCAGGCCATCTGGTCCCGCTCCAGACTCCGTATACCGAGATAAAATTTCCCGTCCCGGTACAGCGCTGTCTCCACAGGCATCGTCGGCGGATCGGAAAACCAGAGAAAAGTCACATCGTCAAGGAAGCCATGATCAGGATCAAAAAGATACAGATTGAACTCCTCTGTACCAGCCTCTGCAAAAAGAAGCTTTCCATCTTCCAGTTCACTGATATCCCAGTTCCAGATCACAGGCTCGGGCAGGTAGTACCCCAGCCAGCTGTACTCTTCCTGAAGCTCCTCCCTCCGCTCCCACTGCCAGAAGGATTCATCCTCCAGCGACGGCGCAGGAACGATATCTTCAAGCACCAGTGCGTTTCTGTCATAAACGCCGGTCAGAGATGTAAGGCATTCCTGTAAAGCAGCACTAATTCCGGCCTGCCCGGCAGTATCTCCGCCAGATGCACAGTCCAGGGCACTGCAGGCAGCGTAGAGCGCGTCCTTGCGGCGTCCTGCCACCGCGAGGCGTCTTGCTGTCGCCGCCATGGAATCCTGATATTTTTTCTTCTGTGCCTGATACTGCTCCTGCAGTTCGGCATTCTGCGCCGTGATCATGTCATTCTGCGTGCTGATCCGATTGAACTGCGCAGCGCAGTACATCGCGAACAAAAGGAGCACCGCGGCCGCGATTGCGCTTACCGCCGCGATCCGCTTCACCCGCCGCTCCCGGACTCTGTGCTTCAGTTCTTCCGGAACAAGATCATACATGCGGGCTGCGATGCGCAGTGCTGCTTCATCAAGAGAGTTTTTCCCCCGTACGTCCGCGATGATCTCATCCACCGCGCCGTTCTGCCGGAATCGAAGGACCTCCGGAATGGATTCCTCCGGCGTCCCGTCCGCCAGCACCGTCAGGATATGGTCCTGTCCGTACAGCTCCGTGAAGCGCTCGATCTCCTTCGCGCACCATTTAGACTGGGGGAACCGGGGCGTCGCGATCACGATGAGCCAGTCCGTATTCCTGAGGGCGTTCTCAATGGCGTCCGAAAGATTGCTGGACAGAGGCAGCTCATCCTGGTCCCGGAACACTCTCTGGATCCTGCGCTTCTCCTCCGGCAGATCCGTCCGGAGTCCCGCGGGCATGCGGAAGCTCTCCAGCCTGCGGTGCAGCCCCACTGCAGCTGCCTTGTCCAGATCCGCGTGCCGATAGCTGATAAATGCGTCGTAATGAAACATTCTCTGCTCCGCCATCGATGCGCCTCCTTTCGTACGAAGATACTTTTCCTTTTTAATAATAACCCAAAAAAGTCAGTTCTGACGTCACTGCTGACTGGAATTACATGAAATATTTCTGCTCGTTCATGCTTCTGCAGGCAAATTGGGGGGGCTGCTGCGGGCTGTGAGCGAGACGGCTGTGGGCGTTTTTTGAGGTTTTTTCAAAATTTGTACCCTTCAAGCCCCTTTCTATTCCTGATTTTTTACCCATATAAACGCCACATTGGGCGTTTCAGGAGCATTTTTCGTATTTTGTTCCCTTTTTTCATTAAAAACAGGTGTGCAAAATTATGAAAAAGGGAACAGAATTTTGAAAAAGCCTCTGAAACGCCCATATCAGCTATGCATTCAAGCGCGGTACGTATGTAAAGATCCTCAGGCAGAAGTACGGAAACAGTACCTCAGAAGCTGCTGATCTCGTCCTCGGTGTCGTCAGGGCGGATGGACAGGATCTTCAGGTCATAGCTTCCCGCTTCTGCCTTCACGGTCACTGTGTCGCCCACTTTGCGGCGAAGGAGGGCTTTCCCCATGGGGGATTCGATGGAGATCCGGTTCTCGATGGAATCAGCCCGGATGGGCGTCACGATCTTGTAGCTGTCGGTCTCATCGTCCTCCACAAACAACACTTCCACCACCTTGTTGAGTCCCACTTCATCCTCTTTGGAGCTGTCGTCGATGACTGTGGCGTATTTCAGCATGCGCTCCAGATATCCGATGCGGCTCTCGTTCCGGTTCTTCTCCCGCTTCGCCGCGTAATATTCAAAATTCTCGCTCAGGTCCCCCTGGGCCCTGGCTTCCTTCACTGCCTCTATCAGCTCCGGCCTGAGATCCAGCTTTCTGTGGTCGATCTCCTCCTGGATCTTCGCGACGTCGGCTTTTGTCAGTTTCTCTCCCATATCCTTATCTCTCCCAAAAAGGGAGGACCGCCGCCCGGCTTCCGGTCGGCAGTCCTTCCTGATGTTCTGCGCCTTTCCCGGCGCGGTTGTCTCTTTTTGACCTGGTTTCTCAGCTGTTCAGCAGCAGCAGGCAGAAGACCAGGGTGAACAAGGCGACGGTCTCGGCGATACCGATGACGATAAAGTAGTTCGCGGTACCTTTTCCGGTCGCTCCGAGAGCATCGGCGGAAGCGGCTGCGATCTTGCCCTGGAACAGGGCGGACAGGCCGATGGCGATGCCGCCGAAGATTCCGCAGCCAAGAGCCATTCCGGCATCACAGTTGGCGCTTCTGATAAAGTTCATCAGAAGGAAGCCGTAGATCGTCTGGGTAAGGGGTGCGCCGGTAAAAGCGATCATGATGAAGGGAGCGGGCTTTCCGGCCGCGTAGCACTTTTTCCATGCACCTACAGAAGACATACCGGCAAATCCGGCACCGAAAGCTGATCCAGCAGCAGATAAACCAAGAGCAGCAGCCATACCAACAAATGCAAGATTCATAACAACTCTCCTCTTTTTAAAAAATGTATCAATTTACCTTTTTAAACGGCTCATAGGGAATGCCTGTCCACTCCAGACCGGCCTGGCCGGAGAACTCGAGGACGTTCAGACGCACTCCGTGAACCACAACAGACAGGAAGCACATTACGATATTCAGTGCATGACCTACCAGTACCACCACAACTCCGACGATCATCATCGGTCCGTGCATGCCGGCTGCGATCCCGTTAAAGCTCTGGGAGATCGCGACGCCTGCCATGCCGACTGCGAACAGTCTGATGTAACTCATCACGTTGCCGAAGCAGCTGATCGTGTTGAGGAACTGGGTAAACGCGCCGCCGAGTCCTGCCTTCAGGCCGTCCCCGAAGCTCTTGTCCGGCGACATTCCGCCGAAGAGCACCACGAGTACAAACGCGATGCCGATCAGGGTGAATACCGGCTTGAGGTCAATGTCCTCATGGATCACCAGATTCAGGGCCAGCAGGTACATTGCGATGACGGCGATGGTCCAGCCGGCATCCGCCACCCAGGAAAGATCCTTTGCGGGCAGCTTCTTTTTGATGGCCAGGATGGAACCCAGCGCCATCTGCACAGCGCCGATCGAGAAGGAGAACTTCATGATCGCGTTCTGGGAGTCATTGGCCGTCAGGCCGAAGTACTCCGGATAGGTCGCTATGCTCGGGAATACCATCGCCTTCAGGATCGGTACCTTCATGGCGCTTTCCATGCCGAACCAGGTTCCTGTCAGCGCTCCCCATATGACCGTCGCGATGGACAGTACATAGAGGAGGAATGTCACATTGGTGATCTTTTTCTGTTTGACGTGCAGCACGATGGTTCCAAGCAGGATCAGGACGCCGTAGCCGCCGTCTCCGATGATCATCGCGAAGAACAGCGTGAAGAACAGGAAGAACCACAGTGAGATGTCCTGCTCCCTGTATCCCGGCAGGATGCCGAGGATATCAAACACCGGCTTGATGAGCCCGGAGACCTTGTTGTATTTCACCTTGGTGGGAATATGCTCGTCTTCTTCCGAGACATCTTCCACAGCCCAGGCGAGACTCTTTTCTGCCGCCGCTGCCTTGAACCGTTCCATATCGGCTTCCGGGATATAACCGGAGAGCCAGACAAAGTCCTCATCCGACTGGGCGGTGTTGCCGGCCGCGGAAAAGTTCATCCGGTTCTGGAGCTTCACCATCTGGTCGTCGAAGCTCGCCTCATAGATGGAGGCCGCTTTGAGTGTTTCATCGCACTCCGCAATAGCCTTCCTGCCGTCTTCGATCTGCTTTTTCAGCTCAGAAGCACTGTGCTCCGGAAGCATGAACTCCGTTGCCGGGATCTCGGGCGGAAGTGTTCCGAAGACCGCCACCGTATCCATCTTGTCGACGGGGGCCAGGCGGATCAGCCGGATATTCTCATCGTTCACGGCATCCTGGAATTCTTTGCTTCCCATCCTGTAAAAGTGGAGATCAAAGCCTTCATCCTTCAGAGCCTTCACTTCCTCCGGCGAGAAATCTCCCCATGCCGAAATTCTGTCCAGCTCCGTATTGGCCGCGCCGATGGCCTGGTTGAGAGATTCTTTTTTCTCAATGGCATCCCGCACGCCCCGGTACATCTTTTCAAATTCGCTGTCACTCAGGACTCCGGCTTTCTTCTCCTTCGCCTTCGGATCAGCGTATTCCTTCAGTACGTTCGACGCCTTTGAGAGCGTCTGGAACTCTTCGTTCAGTTCGCGGGACGCACTTTGCTTTTCCGCGAGATGCAGGAGTCCCATTTCTCTGAGATCCTGCAGCATCTCTTCTTTCCCGGAGGCAGACGCGACGATGTGAAGCATTTTCATTTTTTCAATCATCGTTATACCTCCACCAGCTTCTTCTTTGCGATCTTGCCGCGGACAACAGCCGCTGTCTGCTGGTCTCCGATAAACACCTGGATCACGCGGATATTCTCCTTCGCCTCAGGTATTTTGACCTTCTCAAAGAGGTTCACTCTCTGGGATGTCGTCCGGAGCTCTGCTTCCAGAAGCTGCACCTGCTTGCGGAGCGTCGAGACCAGAGCGTCCAGTCTGGCGATCCCGCGAAGCTTGTAAACGGCTGTGTCGACCCAGAGCGGGTATTCGTCCACGTTGTAATCGATATCCTTGAAGGTCAGTTCCTCGAAGGCCGGGATCTTGACGCCGGCGATGTTCTCCTCTTTGGTGACCACCCTGTCCGGCTGGACCAGCTTGTCGAGCCGGAGTTCTTCGTCAAAGATCTCGTTTTCTCCGAATACAGCTACCCAATCGTCCAAGTCGCCGATCATCTGAAGACGCTCTTCTTCTTTCTGTGCAAGATCTGCGCGTATCTTCATGATCACGGTCTGCAGCTGCTGCTTTTTCAGCTGCAGGGTCGGAAGATAGCGTTCGAACTGCTTTAAGTTGTCCTTCTGCTTCTTCAGCTCATTCTTAGTAAGTTTGATAGCCATAGACACGCTCCTTCTTTACTCCAAGGCATCTTTATCCGGCCATCTCTCCTTGAGCAGACTTGTCTTCATTCCGGTCTCGTTAGGCTTGAAGCATTCAGCGAGGATCTGCCATCCCAGATCGAGAGCTTCTTCCAGCGGAATATTCACACGGAGGTCCATCATCTTCGTCTCGAACAGTTCGCCGTATTTGAGGAGTTTGTCGTCCCACTCACTCATCAGGAAGCCCATGGCTTTCTTCTCAAGGCTCTCCTTGTACTGGGCATACAGGCGGATCATGCCGTCCATCAGGGCACGGTGATCGTCTCTTGTCTTGCCGTTGACGTTCTGTTTCAGACGGGACAGGGATCCGAAGGGCTCGATGTGGCCGTTCTTCAGATAATACTGTCCCTCGGTGATGTATCCTGTGTTGTCCGGAACCGGATGGGTGACATCATCGCCGGGCATGGTGGTGACGCCGAGGATCGTGATGGATCCTGCGCCTTCGATATCCACCGCCTTCTCGTACCTGGAAGCAAGGCAGCTGTAAAGATCTCCCGGGTAGCCTCGGTTGGAGGGCACCTGCTCCATCGTGATCGCCATTTCCTTCTGGGCATCGGCGAAGTTCGTCATGTCGGTCAGCAGCACCAGCACTCTCTTTCCGGTCAGGGCGAACTGCTCCGCCACAGCCAGGGACATATCCGGCACCAGTGTGCATTCCACGGTGGGATCCGCCGCGGTGTGGATGAACATGACAGTGTGGCTCATGGCGCCGCCCTTCTCCAGGGTGTCGCGGAATTCCATGTAGTCGTCATACTTCAGGCCCATGCCGCCGAGGATGATGATATCGACCTCCGCCTGCATGGCGATCCGGGACAGGAGCTGGTTGTACGGCTCGCCGGAAATGGAGAAGATCGGCAGCTTCTGGCTCTCCACCAGGGTGTTGAACACGTCGATCATCGGGATACCGGTGCGGATCATCTTCTTCGGAAGGATACGTCTTGCCGGGTTGAAGGACGGGCCGCCGATGGGGATCATGTTTTCCGTAAGGGCAGGGCCGTTGTCTCTCGGAACGCCCGTGCCGTCAAAGATACGGCCCAGCAGGTGATCCGAGAAGGAGACCATCATCGGTCTGCCGAGGAAGCGCACCGGGTCCGTCGTGCTGACGCCCTGGGCGCCGGCAAAGACCTGAAGGGAGACCTTGTCCTTGTCCAGCTTGATTACGCTCGCGTAACTGTCACCCACCAGCGCGAGGTCAGCGTTTCTGACGCCCTTCGCGCGGACGGTGATCACGTTACCGACAATTGATTCGATCTTTGTATAGACTTTTTGCATATTGCGCAGACCTCCTAGTCAATAGCCCTTGACATATAAAAATCAGTGATCTTCTTTTCATGCTCGTCAAACTCAGGCGTATTGAACTCGAAACCGTGCCAGTCAAGGAATTCCTGTCTGAGCTGGTTGAAGAAGCCTCTGATCTCTGTCTTGTCTGTGATATCGTAGGTCTTCATCATGGCGTCATAGAGTCTGTCAAACTCCCGGCGCTGTCTTTCGGGTATGCAGGCCGCGTCGATGGGGTCGAAGGAGTTCTGCTGCAGATAGACTGCATCGAGCAGCTCACCCTTCTGGTAGACGATAAAGTCCTCGCTGGAAGTACCTTCCTCACCGACGACCTTCATCATCTGGTTGACTTCCGTGCCGCGGATCAGCATGCCGCGGGCGATGTTCACGCGGTCCATGTCGACGACGCCCTTGTATTTGGACCAGGAATCCACCGGGTGGATCGCGGGATACTTACGGGCGTCCGAACGCTCACGGGCGAGACCGTGGAAAGCGCCGACGACCTTCAGTGTCGCCTGGGTCACAGGCTCCTCAAAGTTACCGCCTGCCGGGGAAACAGTACCGCCGATGGTGATGGAAGCGATGGTGCCGTCCTCCAGGCGGACCTTTCCGGCTCTCTCGTAGAATGCCGCGATGGTGGACTCAAGGTACGCGGGGAATGCTTCCTCGCCGGGGATCTCTTCCAGACGTCCGGACATCTCACGCATGGCCTGTGCCCAGCGGCTGGTGGAATCTGCCAGCAGCAGGACGTCAAGTCCCATCTGCCTGTAATACTCAGCCAGTGTGACGGCCGTGTAGCAGGATGCTTCACGGGCGGCGACAGGCATGGAGGACGTGTTGCAGATGATGATGGTACGCTCCATCAGAGACCGTCCGGTCTTCGGGTCGATCAGCTCCGGGAACTCCTTCAGGACTTCGACGACCTCACCGGCGCGCTCTCCGCATGCCGCGACGATCACGATGTCCACGTCAGAGTTCTTGGCCTGCATGTGCTGAAGCACGGTCTTGCCTGCGCCGAAGGGTCCGGGTGTACAGAAGGTCCCGCCCTTGGCCACGGGCAGGAAGGAATCGATACAGCGGATCTTCGTGACCAGCGGCTCCGTGGGGCGAAGTCTTTCCGCGTAGCACTTTACAGGCTGCTTGATGGGCTGGCTGAAGATCATGGAGAGTTCCTTCTCCTCGCCCTTGCTGTCTGCGATGGTGCAGATGGTCGAGTGGACGTTATAGGAGCCCTTCTCTTTAATGGACTTAACGGTCCAGTCTGTTCCCTTCAGTGTGAAAGGAACCATGATATGATGCGTGAACAATCCTTCCGGAACGGTGCCGACGGTACTTCCCGCCTTCACAGAATCACCCACCTTGACAGTCGGGGTGAAATCCCAGTCGCGGTCGGGGATGGCATCCAGATAGACGCCTCTCTCCAGGAAGAAACCGCATTCCTCTGCCAGCTGCGGCAGCGGATTCTGCAGACCGTCAAACACCTGGGTCAGAAGTCCCGGTCCCAGATCCACGCTCATGAGTTCTCCGGTGAATTCCACCGTGTCCCCCACCTTGATGCCGTTCGTCATCTCGTAGATCTGCATACTCACGATCCCGTTGTTGATCCGGATGACCTCGCCCTTCAGGCGCTTGCCCTCAACAAGAATGTAACCCACCTCATTCTTGCGGACCGAACCATCGAAATCAACATTGATCAGGTTGCCGTTGACTCCGGCTACAAATCCTGTTTCTGTTTTCATACTATACTCCTGTTGCCAATTTATAGTACCTGTTCAACACTCCAGACTCGGGATGCTGACTGATTACAAACTGTATACTTGCTGTTGTATTCCGTCGAAGAGCGACTGAAATTCAGCCTTGCCCTTCTCCTTTTCGAAGCATGAGAGACGCTCCAGCAGCTTCAGCTTGATCGCATAGCCGAACAGCACGTAGTCATCAAACATATGCAGCCCTACCAGTGAGTCAAGCGTCTGAAACTCGTACTCCAGGAGGACCTTCTCCGCTTCCAGCGGGTTCTTCGCTGAAAGCGCTGATGCCACAGCCTGAGAGATAAATGCGTCCTTGTCAAATGAGGATGTATAATTTCTTCCGAGATTCAGGCTTCTCTGATACCCCAGTTCCTTTGTCAGCATCTGGTAAAACTTTGCCCACTCTTCCACAAGAGGACCCTTTTTGGAAGAAAGCGTCAGGTTTTTCAGGATCTCAAAATCCTGTTCGCTCACATTGGACTGGCAGCAGTTCAGGAATTCACTGTATGTGATCGGCATATCCCCATACGTATTCAGCTCCGGCAGGCTTGCTATCAGGTAGTAATAAGAAGCCACTTGCCACCTCCTTTACTGGAAGTCCAGATTTCTGAAGTACGGCATGAGCATTTCCATGATCGCGTCATCGGAGCAGTCAAAATATCCGGATCCGTCCTTGGCCGCAAGGCGGAAGCCCTGCTGCACGCTCTTTGTGGGCCGGATCTCCAGGCCGCCCTTGATCTCCTTGGCAAGTTCAGCCTTCAGTGCATCGGAGACCTCTGAGACTTCCGCGGCGTAAGCAGAGATATCCTCTCCGGCCACCGCTGCCCGGATCAGTTTCCCGAGAGCCGCTCCGGAAAGTTCCTTGCTGATATCCGCCGCAAGGATCTTCTCGAATTCGCCCTGCACCTCTGCCTTAAAAGACAGGACCGCGTCTCTCTTTGCCTGCTCGGCACTGACCGCAGCACTCTCACGGAGAATAGCGATCTCTTTCTCCGCGCCGTCTTTGTACTGCTGCGCCTCCGTCTTCGCACCGGCCACGATCGCCTCTGCTTTCTTCTTCGCTTCGGCAATGATGGAGTCGGCTTCCTTATTCGCCGCCTCTATCCCCTCTTTACGGATCGAGGAGACAAGGTTTTGAATCTGTAATTCCATAGGCACCTCCACTT
>CACZFV010000004.1 GCA_902780465.1 uncultured Lachnospiraceae bacterium | reverse complement strand
CTTCATGGTAAAGGTGGAAAAACCAGAACGGCCTATCTGCTGCCCCGCATGGCCTTTAACCTTCAGGGTTATATAGCCGAGTTTCACGGAGATCAGGCAAAACCCGACAGTCATTTATTTTACACCCGCGTTGGAGGCAAAAAAGAAAACATGCTGACAGAGGCAGCTATAGATAAACGGATAAAAAAGTATGCCTCCCTTGCCCATGAAAAGAATCCGGATGTGTCGCCGGATACGCATGCACATCAGTTCCGTCATGCAAAAGCTTCTCACTGGCTCGAAGATGGTATAAATGTTGTTCAGATACGGTATTTGTTGGGGCATGAAAACCTGGAAACAACTATGAAATATCTGGACATCACTCCTTCTGAAAAAGCAGAGGCTTTAGCAACTCTTGAAAGTGAAAAGGCAAGTACGCAACCTAAAAAATGGAAGAACAGCGATGGCAGTTTATCTGCATTTTTAAGGCTGCCGCAATAATCAATAACGGAAGGGGACCAACAGGAAATCCCAACTTTTTGAGCGGAAGAATCGTTAACTCACGAGCTTCTTATCAGAAGTTAGGATTTCCTGAAAGAAAGGATTTCATAAAAAATAAAAACTTTAAGATTTGCGGTGACCCCCGATCTGCTGGTTTCTCTCCAGCATCGTCGCCCCCTCCAGCATGTTCATGCCCTTGAAGACGGCGTTCGCCCCGTACCTCCGGCGGACCTCCAGCATCGCTGCCATAAGCCGCCGGTCCCTCTCCAGCGCGTCATAATCCACGAACATATTCATCTGATACATTCCTGTATCTTCCGCCACATTCATGGCACAGACGCCAAGCTTCCGGTAAAGCAGCCGGTGGTCGGTCTTCGCGTCAAACTGCCGCACCAGCGGCTCCGATATCTGCTGCAGGTCATTGGTCAGCGTCTTCAGTCTTACCGTCCCGCCGCTGTGCTTCGGGTGGAGCCTCCCGTAAAAGTCCAGGGCCACCGGGCCTTCATACCCCGGGCAGACTTCCAGGCTCTTATGGTCGTAGGACACCCACCAGGTGCAGCCCTTCGTCACCAGATTCTTCGCGAACATATCATTCACGAGGACCTCGATCATCTCCCGGAAAACAAGCCGCGCCTCCTGGTATTTGTAGGGTCTCGGCAGCACCTGCCCGTTTGACAGGGAGTGCCCGTCGCTCCGGTAGTTCTTGATGTCCGCCATGGTGACCGGTTCGATGCCCCAGGCATGATCCACCAGGATCTCCCCGTCGATACCGAAGGTCCTGTAGAAATACTCCTCGTCCCACTGGGTCCTGCGGGCGATGTCGCCCATCGTAAACATGCAGTCTCTGTAAAGCCTTCTCGCCTTGCCGGGGCCGATCTGCCAGAAATCGGTGAGCGGTCTGTGGTCCCAGAGCAGGTATTTATAGCTGTCCTCACTGAGCTCGGCGATCCTGACGCCGTCCCTGTCCGCCGGCCGCTTTTTCGCCACGATATCCATGGCCACCTTCGCCAGGTACAGATTCGTCCCGATCCCGACCGTCGCTGTGATCCCGGTCTCCCTCAGCACATCCCGGATCATCGTCATCGCCATGGCATGGGCCGGGTCCATGCCGGATCTTTCCGCCTCTTCCAGGTACATGTGCAGATACCCGCTGCAGTCGATAAAGCATTCGTCGATCGAGTACACATGCACATCTTCCGGCGCCACATACCGGAGATAGATCCCGTAGATCTGCGCCGAGATCCGTTCATACTCCGCCATCCGCGGCACGGCGATGATGTACTGCACTTTGGTATGATGCTGGGCCTCGTACAGACGGATCGCCTGTCTGGCCTCAAAAAGCCGCGGCCTTCCGGGAACGCCCATAGCCTTGAGCGACGGGGAGACAGCGAGGCAGATGGTCTGGTCGGAACGGGAGGGATCCGCCACTAAAAGATTCGCCTTCAGCGGATCCAGCCCCCGGTAAACACATTCGACCGAGGCATAATAGGACTTCAGGTCGATGCAGATATAGGTCCGCTGCGGGTACGGACGCTGTGGGTACGGACGCTGTGCATGGCTGATCTCCATAGTGTGCCTCCTGAGTACTGCCTTGATGCGAACATTTGTTCGAACTATCAGTCTCATTATACCGCACTTCCGGAAGATTGCAACAGATACCCGGCACATTAAAATAAGGTGATGTCATATGACATCACCTCACTTATCAATACCGGGTAGTTTTCCGCATGACTCCCGACGATCACCCGGTCAAGTCTTTTACCGCCGGTCACAGGCCACTCCACTTCCCCTTCTTCATCCATCAGATCGAAGTCCGCGATTGCCGTAAAGCCGTGATCTTCCGCGACCTGTCCGAAGTAAAATACACCACTGGTGTCCCGGACACGTCAGGCTCTTCGGCGGAAGACGTTCCGGCTGCACTCCCGCCGGCCGTTTCCGTATGACTTTCTGTCCAGGACTTAAGCTCCGCTTCCGAAACGTTTCCGCTGAAACGCTTTCCTTCCTTCCAGGTGCCGCTGCCCGCAAGAGCTTCCATATTCAGACCGCTCCTGCCGATGCCGCTGCTGCCGCAGGCAGTAAGAGCGGTAAACAGCACCGCAGCCAATATGATCGAAATGATACTTTTCATAACATACCTCTTTTCAAACCTGCCGTCTGATCCGGCCTTTCGTTTCTTCCGGTCTTCTCTTTATTTCAGCCTGCTGTAATCTTCACTGCTGACAGCTTCCAGCCACTCGTTGCCTGTTTCCTCTCCCGCGATCTCAAGCGCAAGATGGGAGAACCAGGAATCCTGTGCCGCGCCGTGCCAGTGCTTGACCTCCGCCGGAATATTGACCACAGTACCGGGGGTCATCTCTACGGCTTCCTTGCCCCACTCCTGATACCAGCCTCTGCCGCCGACGCAGATCAGCATCTGGCCGCCGCCGCTTTTTGCGTGGTGGATGTGCCAGTTGTTGCGGCATCCGGGCTCAAAAGTCACGTTAAAGACCGGGACCTGCTCCGCAGATACCGGCGCCAGATAACTCTGGCCCACAAAGAACTGTCCGTAAGGGTTCGGATCTCCTACAGGGAAGAAGATCGAGTTCTGGAATCTGTCTTTCTCCGTCATTGCCGGCTCTTCCTCGTTCCAGACCTCCTTTGCCAGGCGGAAGACCGCCCAGCCCTTCGGCCAGCCCACGTACATGGTCGCGTGGGTGATGATGGCAGCGATCTCTTTCTTCGTCACGCCGTGCGCTTTGGCGTTCTGCAGATGATAAGTCAGGGAGGAGTCCGTGATGCCGGAGGCCATCAGAGATACCACCGTGATAATGCACTTTGTCTTTACGTCGATCGCCTCTTCATTCCATACTTCGCCGAAGAGCACATCGTCATTCAGATGCGCGAACATCGGGGCAAATTCTCCCAGCTGATTTCTTCCTGCCGTCTGCACAATCTTTTTGCTCATGATCTTCCTCCTTCTTGCAGCACCTTATCCTGTCGGCTTTGCAGCACTTCTCTCAGTCAGCCTTACAGCACTTCATTCAGCCAGCGGCGGATCTCAGCCTCATTCGGCCGGTTGATCTGGCGTCCCTTTGCCCACTTCACATCGCCGGCCACATTCTTATGCAGCGCGGTATCGCTGCGGCCGACGCCGCTGCCGCCGGAAGTGCAGAAGGGGATGATCTTCTTTCCGCTGAGATCACAGCTTTCCAGGAAGGTCTCGATGATCCTGGGCGCGACGCCCCACCAGATCGGGAATCCCACGATCACGGTGTCGTAGGATGACATGTCCGGAACATTTCCCGCGATCGCCGGTCTTGCGGAAGGATCATTCATCTCCACGCTGCTGCGGCTCTTCTTGTTCATCCAGTCCAGGTCAGCAGATGTATAGACCTCCGCAGGCACGATCTCATAAAAATCCGCCCCCGCGATCCGGGCGATCTCTTCACCGACTCTCTTCGTCACACCGCTGGCGGAAAACACCGCCACCAATACATTCTTTGCCATTGATTCCACTCCTTCTGCCGCAGATGCTTCCTCATGATCCGCAGGTGCTTCCTCTGATCCGCAGATGCTCACTAAGACCTGCAGCGGTTCTGCCTGTTTATTCTGACACCGTGTCAGTGTATGTATTATACACCGGTCCTGACACCGTGTCAACCATTATCTCAGGATCGGAGGATCTGAAGCTCTGCTCGTCCATGACCTTATTCCACGCCGCTGCGCCTGAGGAACCGGTCTTTTCCCAGGTGCTGGAGAAGTTCTTCGGCGGACGTCAGGACGAAAAAACGCTGCGGATCCTGAAAGCCGGATTCAGGACCCGCTGAAAGCAGGCTCCGCCGGAAGACCGAGCACCTTCCTGATGAGCTCCCTGGCGGAGAGAAACCGCTGCTCATAGTCCCCGTCAATACAATAATATTTGAATCCAAGTTCATCAAAGAGCTTCTTGATCTGCTGGCTGTAGCCCGTCCGGTCCTCCAGAAGCCTCTCGTTGCGCGTCCCGTCCTGGACAAAGGCGACGGTCGGCTCCAGGAACAGGATCAGGTCAAAGTGGTTGATGGCGGCAATAGCATTGGCCAGGTCATCATTTCTTTTCAGGATCCCGGGATCCGTAAAGAGAAAATGCGAAAAGAACTTGGTGATCAGCGCATCCGTATCCACAAAAAGCAGTTTGTTGCTGCTCCGGACAGCCTCCATTTCCTGAAGTTTGTGCTGCAGAAGGATCTGATGGAAATCCTCCTCGACCATCATCTCCTCAATGCCCCCGGCATAGTCGCAGACCTCCCTGCCGACTTCCTGAAGGAAGTTGGTGTTGTAGACCAGGGCGAGATTCTGGGCCAGCGTCGACTTCCCGGTGCTCTCGCCGCCGATCAGCAGCACCTTTTTTACAAAATACGGCCTTGCCACGGCGGGGATGAACTCCCAGTACCTGAATGGATCTTCAAAGATCTCCGTTGAACTGACGGGGATCTCCTCCCGGTCAAAGTACACTGCGGGGCAATGATACAGCTCTTCATATCTGCGGGACCCTCTGTAATCCGACCCGCAGAACACAACATCCGGCTTATGGCCGATCCGGGAAAGCACATAGTCCCTCCCCCGCTCCCAGGCATCCTGCGAGTCGTAATCGTCCTTTGATGCCTCATTGTCCTCGAGGGTGATGATCCGGACGTGATCCATGTGCTTTAAACTGTTGCAGATCCAGCGGTACCGGTATTCCATGGGGATACGGTCCCTTTTCCTGGAGTAGCTGAGGACGATGAAGAGCTCCTCGCACTGTGCCGCCGCCCGGACCATGCAGTTCAGATGGCCGATGTGCAGAGGATCGAACGCGCCGCCGTACATTCCTCTTTTATACCGCATCTGTCTTCGCCTCCCTTGCCCATTTGAAGTACATGATGATGGCATTGCCCAGATACACGACCCACATCAGCAGCGTCGCCATACTCTCATTTCCATTATAAAAAGCGATCGCCCACATAATGACTGTCACCACATCGACCACGATCCAGATGACCCACTGCTCCATGTACATTTTTACAGAGATCACCATGGCGACTACAGACGCGACCGTGCTCAGGGCGTCCACAAACGGCAGCGCCCCGCCCAGGGCCTTCAGTACGAGACCGTAGGCGGCCGTTCCGGCAGCCGTGGCAAATACAAGCTTCCCGCGTCCGGCTTTCGTCATGCGCTTCTTTTCAACTTCATGGGTCTCCTTGTTCATGTGCCTGTTCCACACATAAAAGCCGTAAAACTGCATCGGGAAATAATACAGCGTGTTCAGCATCACTTCGCCATAGTATCTCGCGTGTAATGAGATGATGGCATACAGGACAACATTCACTGCCCCGAAAATATAGGCGCTTAACTTCCCTTTCCCCGTGCAGACAACACATGCAACTCCGGTCGTCGCAGAAATGATCCCCATGACAGTGTCATGCCAGTAGGCCGACAACGCCGCGATTACCGCGCAGGCTGAAAACAGCCACACCATTTCCCACAGCTTCCATCCGGAAAGCTCTTCCTTGATAAACCGACTCACTTTTTCCATCCGGCACCTCCCTGCTTTTTAACCAAGGATACAGGAACCGCGGCAGGCTTTGGTCGCCTCCGGAGCGACATGTTCCGCTGCTGCATGTTCCGGGCCGGCATGTTCCTGTGCCGGAATGTCCGGCTCCATATTTCAGGCAGGCGCACAGAGTTCCTGAAGATATTCCTCGATCTGCCGGAGTTTTATCAATTTGTGCTCCATGGAATCTGCCAGAACGCCGCCCGCATATACCAGAACGGACTGTGCCCCTATATCCGCGCGGCTCAGATCCAGCAGGGAATCCCATATAAAACATTCAGGTTCTGCTCTGAATAAGGAAACGTTTCCCCGCTTCACTTTTTCCGCATACTTCTTTACATTTTCCTTTGTAACAGCCATACGCCCGACTGCCATTCCGCTTTCCTCCGGAAGACACCAGGAAATGAAATCATCATGATGCGCAATATAAAACAGGATCCTTCCGGCTTCCTCAGCGGAATAGCCCAGATCTTTCAGAATCGGTTCCGCTGTCTGTGCTGATACTGCGGCATGTCCGTGGAATGTCAGGCGGCCTTTGACTTCCTTTGCTGAAGCAGGCTTTCCGATATCGTGAAAAAAAGCTGCTGTCCTTAAAAAAGAAGGGCAGTCCTTCGGAAGCCCTTCGACTGTGCGAAGGGCATGCTCAAAAAGGGTATAGCAATGATGAGGGGTACGCTGATCGAACCCCACCATCGCCGCGGTCTCAGGCCCGAGAAGCCGCTCCACCTCTTCTTTGTCTTTTTTCATCCACTCAAGCGGATCAAGCAGACTGTCTTCAAATGTCTTTCTTTCCATCTCCGCCTCTGTTCTGTAAAAACCCCTCTACCGGATCTCTCTCATCTCATCCAGGATCTCCGCTTCTGTATTCTCCTCCACAAACAAAGAGATCTCGTCCATCAGACTGTCCGCCATGGCGTTATGGGGGACGATCGCCGCGATACCGATCACGATGATCTGGTGGATATCCTGCTCATCGATCTCCGCTGCGGAAACATGAAACCTGTTCTGCAGCCTCGCGATGAGACTCTTCACGATCATTCTCTTCTCCTTCAGGCTGTGCACCCAGGGCGCTTGAAGCCGGAAGGTCATGGCTGCGATCCTCATATAGCAACCTTCCTACCTGCGGCGGTAATTCTCTATTTCTTCCGCGATCGTATTGTAGTCTCTTTCGAACAGCTCTTCATACGCCTGCGGCCACAGGACCTCCGGCGGCAGCTTTTCCAGCAGCTTTCCCTGGACAAACAGCTTGCTCTTTTCCCTGTATTTCGGAAGTCCGTTCTTCTGAAGGAGCCGGTTCAGTTCCGGCCGCCACAGGATCGTTATCTTGCGGGCATCCTGTACTTTTGGATTCAGTGCTGCCTCCCGGAGTACGTAGAAATCAGTCCTTCCGGCGTCGTCCTGCTCCACTGTAATGATCCCCCACCACTCCGGAACATGTTCCTCCACGTGGGCGGCATGCTTTGTCCCGGCGACGATGATATTCCGGTCATAATACCAGTTGTAGTAGCGGACCTGCTTTTTCAGCCTCGCGTAGGTATCCGCGTCGCTCTTGATCTCGATCCCGTACAGCACCCGGGGCGTGACCATCACGACATCCGCCCGCGCCGCCCCGGTCCTCTTCTCTTCTATGATCCGGACTTTTCCGTAAGTCTCCTCCAGGAAATCAAACAGCGGTTCCCGGATGTCTTTATCGTGCAGTACCTCGGAAGCATATATTGTCTTCTCATCCATAACAATTGATCCCGGATCATTCCTCTCCTGACTTGCGCAAATACTTTGCCGGGACGTTTTTCGTCAGCCAGACTTTGTTGGCGGACAGATAGAATACGTATCCGTCTTCCGTCATAGCTGCACAGTCCACGGTGTAGATCACCGGTCTTCCGTGTCTGCTTCCAACCTTTTTCGCCGTTTCCGGGTCAGAAGAGAGATGGACATACAGGCGGCTTTTGGGGATCAGCCCCTGCTCGTCAATGGAAGCTGTATATTTCTCACCGGTTCCGTGATAAAGCACTGCCGGCGGTGTTTTCTTCTCAAGCTCCACATCCACCGGGATCGAATGTCCCTGGTTGGCCCGGATCAGAGTATGGTCCTCGTTAAATGAGTATCTCTGCTTTTCGTCCGTCCGGACGATCACCTCCAGCAGTTTCTCATCAAGACGATACCGCCCGGCGGCATTGATTCCCCGGATCAGTTCCTGCACATCAGCCCAGCCGTGCTCATCCAGTGTGATTCCGGCTGCCTCCGGTCTGTGGCGAAGGATCAGGGAAATAAACTTACTTGTTTCTTTCAGCCCCATCGCTACTCTTCCTCCGGATAAGTCAGCCCCCAGGCCTTCCGCGCCTTCGTCATCAGCTCCATCACGTCTTCGGTAAGATCCAGATGCAGCCGGTCTTCTCCGTTTCTGACCGCAGCTTCAAAATCCTCCAGTTCGTATTTCAAAGCATCCGCATGTTCACCGATGCGCACCGTTCTCACATCTCCGCTGACAGCATCTGTGATCCTGGCTTCCCAGGCACGCGGGAATTCCATGATCTCGATATATCCCTTTTCACAGGAGATCATCGCCCTCTTCGGCTGTTTGGAATGCAGCGACAGCGCGACCGCTGCCATCTGCCCTTCCTCATTGGAAAGAAGCATCGTCGCCTGTTCATCCACGCCGGTCGGCGCAGGCCGCACATCTGAGACCATCCGCTCCGGATCGGTCCTCATAAACCAGCGGATCAGGGAAAGCGCGTAGACGCCGATATCCAGCATGGCGCCGCCCGCCAGATTCCGGTTAAAGAAGCGGTTGCTCATATCATATTCTTTAAAGCTGCCAAAATTGACCGTGATGATATTTACCCTGCCAAGCTCCCCGGAATCCAGGATCTCCTTCAGCTTTCCGTACAGAGGCATATGATAGATCGTCATGGCTTCTCCGACCAGGACATGATGCTTTTCGGCAAGCTCCACAGCTTCCTTCAGTTCGTTGCTGTTCAGCGTGATGGATTTCTCCACAAAAATATGCTTCCCGCCCCGGATCGCTTTCCTCATGAATTCAATATGCGTGTTGTGCGGAGTCGTGATGTAGATGGCATCCACCTCGGGATCTGTAAACATCTCATTGAAATCGCGGTAGATCTTCTCAACACCGTACTTTTCCGCGAAAGCGACCGCTTTGGAATACGTCCTGTTCCCTACCGCATACAGCCTCTTTCCGGACTTCTTAAGTGCCTGCGCCATTTCGTTGGCGATCACCCCCGTACCCAGGACCGCCCACCGCAGATCATCTCTTTTTCCTTCGCTCATCCTGTTTGCCTCCGGCTTCTTATACAAAACGGTATGTTCTGATATGGTCTTTCTCCTGCATCCCCGCTTCCATGTACCTGAGGAAGATCTCCGCGCAGGCATGACTGTCGCTGTCCGCCTTATGGTGGTCCAGGCAGATCCCGTAATAATCGCAGAGGTCATTCAGCCGGTGATGCATATCCGGGAGCATTACGCGGCCGATGCGGGCAGTGCAGCAGTACTTCGCGGATGGTTTCCATGCAATGCCGTAATCCTGGAGACATTTTTTCAGCACGCCCAGGTCAAAGACCGCATTGTGCGCCACCAGGATGCCGCCTGACATGATCGGTTCGATCTCTTTCCAGAGCTCGGGAAATGCCGGCGCGTTCCGGACCACCTTCTCATCGATCCCTGTCAGTTTAATATTAAAGTAATCAAACCGCGTCTCCGGATTCACATAGGAAAAGTAACTGTCCCGGATCACTCCGTCCTCGATCACGGAAATGCCGATAGCGCTCATCCGGTTGTTATAGCGGTTCGGTGTTTCCACATCGAATACAACATATCGATACATCCTGCCGTATCTCTCTTTCCTGTTTTCCTCACTCAGCCATGGCATTCAGCGTATTTCCTGTCAGCCGGTAGACCGTCCATTCCTCCATGGGAACCGCTCCCAGGGAAAGATAAAAATCGATGGACGGCTTATTCCAGTCCAGGCATGCCCATTCCAGCCGGCCGCATCCCCGCTCCACGGTGATCTGCGCCAGCCGCTTCAGCAGCGCCTTTCCGTAACCTTTTCCGCGATACGCGGGAAAAACAAACAGATCTTCCAGGTAGATGCCGGCACGGCCCAGAAAAGTTGAAAAGTTGTGGAAGAACAAGGCAAAGCCCACCGGCTTTTCCCCCTCGCAGACGAAAAGAACCTCTGCCTTCTTCTTTTCAAAGATCCACTCCCGCAGAAGTTCCTCCGTCGCGACTACCTGATCAGACATTCTCTCATACTCAGCCAGTCCCCGGATAAATTCAAGAATGATCCCGCAGTCTTTTTCCTCTGCGGGTCGGATCGTCATCATTCCGCTCATAGTATATCTCTGTCCTTTCCCGGATGTTTTGTCTTGTGGCTATCATACCACAGGTTCCGCATCAAGGGCTATCCGGCTTCCAATATGCCTGATACATCGCCAGGGCCGGTCATCATTCATCATAGATGTGAATGATGACCGGCCCCGGTATTGCTGTGCTCTGTTACCCCACTCGTTTACTGCTGCACTCTCTTATTTCTGCGATGTCAGATGGATCGCGAATCCGTTCATTTCCTCTTTGATATAGATCAGCCGGATCTTTCCGTTCTCATCCAGACGTACGTCATCATAGTCCATCTCATATCCCATGGACTCAAGGTAACGGATGCCCTCATCCATATCCGGCGTGTAGATCGCGATATGACCGAAGGTTCCCCTTGCATCATTCTTCATGAGTTCCATTTTCCGGTCCGCAATAAAGTATGAAAGAGGCTTTTCGAATTTATCCTTAAAATTCAGGATATTCTCGCAGAACAGAAGAAACTTTTCCGCCTCCTCCTTCGATCTTGCGTTGACGCCGAGATGGGCAAACTCAAATTTCGGTGCTTCCATTCCTCTTTCTCCTTTTTCCTCCGTGTGCTGCCTGCAGCCGTCTGTGATCTGCCTTTATCATACCACATCCGGGAGACCAATGGTGCCTGGCACCTTTTCCAGCTCAGGTGCCTGACACCTTTTCAAACTGATCCAGAACTCTCAGCATGTCGTCGGGAAGTCTCTTCCGGCATTCCTTCTTCATCTCATCCGGCACCCCGTAAAACGCTTCCGCGATGCTGCCGGCGATACAGGTAAGGGTGTCGCAGTCTCCACCCAGGGAAACTGCTGTCCTGATCTCATCCTTCCCTGCTCTGGTCCTTGCCAGGAAAATGCAGCCTGCCGTAACTACTGCACCCTTGATTCCCTCCGGGTGATTATGCGTGACCTTTGCAGTCAGCTCTGCCATATGTTCGGTCTTTTCCAAAGTGTCATACAGCCACCCTGCAGTGGAGACTCTCATTGCGGAACCGTTGCCATAGCTTCCGTAAGGCTGCGGGTCCTTTAAACGCAGCCACAGGTAGAATCTTCCTCCGTAGCCGGCATTGGGATATTTTCTTCCCCATGCCCGCATCGAATTCACAAGCCGGCGCTCTGTCCACTCATCTGCCGCATCCGGAAGAGCATCCAGCAGTGCCTCCGTCACAGCAACTGTCATGACGGAATCATCCGTAAACTCTGTCCCTCTGCCAAACAGCGGGAACTCCTTTGTTTTATTGCCTCTGTCAAACTCATACGGTGCACCGATCATGTCGCCTAATAATGCTCCATACATTTTCGCATCCTCCTTTTCCCTTTGATGATCCAAGTATATCTGAATCCGGAAGGTGTATGGTCGCTTCCGGGGCGACATGTACTTTACCGGCTGCCGTTTTGGGATACAGATCCTCCTTGTCCCTGGTCTCAGTACATGTCATAGTCCTCGAACCACTCCATGACCGCTGCCCTGAAACCCTGCTCCGAGTATTTTGCCGCTGCCTTTCCGGCCTCCTCCGCACTTGAAAACATTTTTGCCTGGAGCGGATCTCCACTGCTTTGCACCGTATGGGACAGGAGATTCCATTTCCAGGTCTTAGGCCTGTACTCCAAAGCCCGGTCCAGGATGATCACAAAAGCAGGGCTCCGGTACCGGGAATCCTTTCCCACGGCATTCAGAAAATCCTCGTTCTTCCAGACCAGTTTTCCGGACTCATACAGGGAATGCCTCTGGTATACCACGATCACATACCTCCCCGCAGGAAAGCTCCAGGCCCACTCGCGGCCAAATTCCTCCGGGCCCATAAATTCCGTGAACTCATCATTTGCCGCGGCGATGAAATTGCCGCGATCAGTCTTCTGTTCAAAGATCAGATCCACATTCTTCTGCTGAAACACTTTCTCATAGTCCATTTCCACGTATCCCCCCCGCCCTGCACGGTGCCTGGCACCTTTGCGCGATCTTAACGGTGCCTGACACCTTTGCACGATCTTAACGGTGCCTGACACCTTTGCACGGTTCTAAGTTTGTGCGGATTCTGTGACATATGCCCTGTTATACTAAGACCATAAGAGTTAAGAACGCAGCCGAAAGGCAGCAAGCTCATAATAAACCTCCTTTTACCCCGGTCTGGTCAACCGGGGTTTTCTCTTGCCCCGTCCTGGGGCTTGAAGAAGCGCCCGAAAGCCTCCGGCCTGGTCAGCCGGAGGCTTTAACGCTGTGACAAAACTGTGATGGTCCGGTTGATATACTGAAGCCAGAAAAAACAAAACACACCACACGGCGGAAACAACAGAAGAGGAGATAAAGAATATGAAGAAAATCGCAGCTATGATCGCAGCAGTCGCAGTTACCACCGCAATGGCAGTTCCGGCATTCGCCGCAGTTACAGAGCAGCAGGCAAAAGATATCGCCCTCCGCCAGGCAGGCGTAAATCCTTCCAGCGTGAGCTACATGTCCGTTCATCAGGACTGGGATGACGGCCGTCAGGAGTATGATGTCAAGTTCTATGTCGGCACCACCGAGTACAGCTGCGACGTCGACATGAACACTGGCGCGGTCCGTGATTTCGACATTGATCACGCTGGCTGGGACGACTGATGAATGCAGGACAAAACAGCAGAAAAGTATAATCTCTATAAAATAACGGGACCCGCTTGAAGATCAGGCGGGTCATCTTTTTTTTCGGATGGCTTCTCGCGACATAGAATGCCTTCAGTACAGTTCCGGCCGCCGGTCCTCGTAGGACGGCAGCTTTTTCCGGACCTCCGCGATACGGTCCGTATCGATGAAGACGGGGATCACCTTTTCGCCCTCTCCGCCGCCCGCCAGGGTGACGCCCATGGGGTCGACGGCGATGCTCTCGCCCATGCGGATCCTGCTGTACTGGTCGCATGCAAGAATGAACACTGTGTTCTCGATGGCTCTCGCTTTCACCAGGGTCTCAAAGTGAAGGCTCTTCATGTCTCCCTTGACCCAGGCGGTCGGCAGGAGGATGATCTCCGCGCCTTTTGCGCGCTGGGCCCGCGCCACCTCCGGGAACCGCACTTCGTAACACACAAAGAGGCCGATCCTTCCGAAGGGCGTATCCACCGGCTCGAAGAAAGCATCGCCCGCTTTGATCTCGTCCGATTCCTTGTAGCCAAAGGCATCGTAGAGATGCGTCTTGTGATAGGTGCGGACCACACTGCCCTTGTCGTCCAGCATGACGACTGCGTTGTAGACACGGCCGTCCGCCGGGTCCTCCACGGTCTCTTTCATTCCGAAAACGATCCAGACTCCATGGTCCTTCGCAAGCTTCTGCATGCCGGCGACAAAGGGGCCGTCCAGGGGCTGCGCCCAGGCATTCCGCTCCGGAATTGCCCCGCCTGTCTCGCTCATGAATGTCTCGGGAAAAACGATCAGGTCCGGCGCGCAAAGTTCCATTGCTTCCCGGACAAAGCGTCCCGCCTTCCCAAGGTTCACCGATGGATCCGCGACGGACTCCATCTGAATCATCGCAAATCTGCTTTTCATAATTCTCCCTTCATGCCGCAGTATCACACGGTCCCGTATCTTTCGATCACCCAGTCGTATTTTTTCAGATCCAGATTACTCCCGCAGAATCTGCAGGTCTTTCCTTCCATCAGAGAAAGGGGCGCGCCGCAGCCTTTGCATTTCAGGACGGATGCGCCGCAGACCGCCTGCGTCCTGCAGCCGGCGTCCTTGATGAGCGTCATCTTCACCTTTTCATTCCGCTCTTTGATCTTTCCGCCGTGCAGTTCCAGAAGGCGGAGCTCGGCGCTGACAGCTGCTCTCTGGAACATATTGTCTGTTCCGTAGGATTCCATTTTCATGTCCTGGATATCGACATCGACCACATCCTTATATTTCCCAGTGAGTGAGGACAGGTCGCTTTCGGAAAAAGCGTTGATCTCCGCCGGGGATTCCGCGTAATGGATGGCGGAAAGCTTATTCTGGACGCCGCCGAAAAAGCTCTGAATGGAAAAGAGAGGATCCGTCTTCCTGACCAGGTCTGCCATCCTCTTCTCCTGCTCTTCTTCCTTTTTTCGGCTGTAGATCATCTTCCGGTCCATCGACTTCGAGGCCGCGCTGATCAGGAGCAGAATCGGCAGGATCAGCATCAGGAACAGCGACTTGAGGCTCCATCCGAGAAGCCCCAGCAGGCCTGCGGCAAAAAGTCCCGTGACCAGTCTCAGGAAGATATTCGTATCGGGCATGTACGCAAAAGCCCCGATCAGGCCGAAATAGACCAGCGGAAGTATCGCGATTAGCGTGGTCCACGGGAACATCAGCTCCCTGACTGCTTCCTTCTTGCTGGCGCCTGTGCGGAAATCCCGCCGCAGCCCGAAGCTGTCGACCTTGTTTTCCATGTCCTCGACAGTAAATTTGGCGCCGCAGTAATCGCAGCCGTCCAGAAGATTCTCCCTCGTGGTCTCGGCCCCGCAGTTGGGACAGATGACCTTGCCCGCGCCGGTCTGGCTCGCGGAAAGGAGGGTGAAATGCGCCACTTCACTGTCCTTGATGCGTTTGATGATCTTTCCGCTCTGTTTGATCGTCCTTAGAGCGGAGATCTCCTCATAGATGTCGTTTACACGGTATCTTCCGTCAAAATACTTGTTCTCTCTGACGCTGCTGCCCTTGCCGGAGTAAGCCCTGCGAACAGAGTCCATCTCGAGGGTCAGACCTTTCTTCATGAGGCGTTTTTTCTGAAGCGCCGTGCTGTGCCACATCAGCTGGGTCGCGTAGTCCTGAAGCGAACTGTTCTTTTCTTCATGCCCGCTTGAAAGAAAATCGCTGTAGCTTCTGCGAAAGCCGCTGAGGTTCCGCATGAGCTCGTTACGGTCCTCCACGATTGGATAATTCGGGAAAAACATGTCAAGAAATGCCGGCCATTCCTTCCCCGTCTTGTCGTATTCCCTGTAGAGGGTATAAAGCGCCCAGAAGGTAGCAATGCACAGCACAAGGAAGCCCAGCATCACCATGCCGTTCATATATACGGTCTTCGGCGCGTAAATGACGACGAGCAGAAGTCCCGCTGCCCAGGCAAGTCCCGGGCCGATCAAAGAACCTGCATTGATCTTAAAGTCGTTCATCTGAGAGTTGTTCATCTGCCTGCTCCTCCCAGGGAATCTCCCAGGGAATCCCCCAGGCTGTCAAATGAATTCACCATATTGCAGGTAAGGATGTTCGTGACCTCGTCAGGCACATCTTCTATTTCCCAGGTCGAACCTGCCTTAACACAGGAAAATGTTACCGTCGATTCCGCCTGTACCGGACTCACTGTCTTCGCGTTTTCCATGAACAGTTTCATAAACAGTTCACCCATCTCATCTTCGGATGCTCCCCCGAAAGCCAGAGACATTGCCCTGGAGAGATATTCCCCCATTGTGGCTTCTACGATCGGCGAGGCGTCCGAGTACCTGTAGGTCACATCGACCGTCCCTCTGTCACCGTCCACTGCAGACTTATCGATGGTATAGGTCATCTTTGTATTTTCAGATCTCATATACTCAAAGAGCTGCACCGAGATCTCATCCGTCAGTTCAAGCACGGACGTGTCATATGCGTTCCCTTGTACGGTGTTTGCCATGCCTTCGAGATCTGTTTTCTTCATGGCTTCAGAGAAGGTCTTTACCACGGAATCAGGTTTGGCAGACGCCCCGCAGGCGCATAAGACGGTTACGATCAACAGACACAGCAGCGCAATGCGTGCCTTTTTCATGTGCGTTTCTCCTCTCCTGCGTGCATCTTCCGCATGAGTCTCCGCGTGCATCTCCCTCGTGCCTCACTGCAGTTTGGCGCCGCATTCCGGGCAGAACCTGCCTTCGCTCCGGAGCGCACCGCACACAGGGCATTTCGAAGCAGCTGCCTCTTCCTTCTTCCTGGGCACACATCCGGAAGCGATCTTTTTAAGGAGTGCGAACGTCCTGTCAGGATCTGTGAATATCCTGTCGCCTTTATTCCCGAACCCAACATAGGCTTCCCAGGCACCGTTTTCAACATAAGCCCCGACCGGCTCCCTGCAAAGCTCCCTGACCTGCGCCTTGATCTCATCCATAAGACCGGCAGGCACATCATATTCCATACAGATATCACCCTCCCGCACTGCGAAAGCAACGCCGGTTTTATAGATCTTAAAAAAGCTGTCCTTCGTATCCTGTTTGACCTGCTGCATTATCAGTCCCGGGGTGTTGGGCGGTGTAAAGTGGATCTGGTGGTAAATACCCTCAAGTTCAAAGTCTCCCTCCGGCAGGGACGGATTCGGATTCGTGTAATCGATCAGGGCCTTCCTGCCCATCAGTTCATCTGATTCCGCTCTTAACGCATCCAGCATGGCCAGCAGGCGTTCGTCGTCAAAGTCATAGTAGTCCGGGCGGGCTTCCCTGGAGAACTCTACGACCGCAGCGGTCTTTTTCCCGTTCAGTTCGCGGATCTCGGGGAAAAAACCCGGATGCTTTCCCGTGGACCCGGAGATGACTTTCTCCACAAACCGCTCCGCCCTGTCTTTAGGGACTGCATAGTTCTGTCTGTTCCTTGTCAGAAGATATCTGCTGTCTTTGATCAGAACAAGCCGGTAATCGCTGTTGGAAGGAGGACCCCCGCACAGTGTATTCTCAAAAAGATGCTGTTCAAGATCTCTGTAGGCTATATATACGTGCATGATCCTCACCTCCTGCTCTGTTCTCCGACTCTGTTCTTTGATTCTATTGTACCATGCTGTGACATTACTGTGACTAAGCTGTGACAAGTCTCTTGATATACTCTGTCCAGATAAACAACATACCGCGTCACGCGGAGAATGCGAGGTAATAACCACTATGAAGAAGATTGCATCTATGATCAACGTAGCAGCAGTTACCGCAGCAAAAGCAGTTCCGGCATTTTTCAAAGGTATAACAGAAGCACAGGCAAAAGCCATCGCTATCCGCCATGCAGGCGTAGATCCCCAAAGTGTGGGCTGCATTTCCATACGCCACGCTCAGGATGACGACCGGCAGGAATACGCCATCAGATTCTACACCGGCTGCAATGAATACAGATACGGCATCGACATGAACACCGGCGCAGTCAACGAGTTTGACATCGCCTATGTTGGTTTCGGCTGGGCCGGCGCCTGACATCTTTTCATTTTCTTAGCGGCGTCTTAACGGTGCCTGACACCTTTTGTCAGGCACCGTTTATTTGTCTGCCGATCCACTGCATCAGCACGTCGACGATATGGGCTTGCTCTGCGTCTGTCAGAGGTCTTCCTTTGGGGATCCCGTGCCATTTTTCCAGGCAGCCTCTGCAGCAGGTGCCGGTGGCGTGCTGTCCGAGGAAAATGGGGTGCCCGTGAGGCGCGCCGCGCATGGGCGTCTGCTTTCCGTCGTTCTTCGGCTCGGCGGCGGAAAGCCGCTGCCGCACGATCTGGGCGGCATGCTCCCGGATGGTATCGAGGCCTTTCTCGCTTATATACTGCCTGTCCGCTTCCTTCAGCTGGAACCGCATCCTGAATTTTGACTGCGAGAGACGCTCAAAGAGATCACGCTGCAGCCACTCCTCATGGGCAATGGACTGAAGACGGGTCTGGCCTTCTGCCACCATCCGCGTCTGCGTTTTCTGTTCCGGATACCGGACACTCTCTGCGTGATCCGGCGCCCTGTGGAGCGCGGACGGTTTTGGCTGCACCTCCTGCAGCCGTTCTTTCAGCATGGTATTGCGCCGGGTCACGGTCACGTTTCGGACCGCATAGCCCAGCGCTTTTTTTGTCCCCACCAGGACAAGGATCTTCTTTGCGCGGGTGATGCCGGTATAAATGAGGTTCCGCTGCAGCATGACGAAATGGTTCATGAGGATCGGGATCACCACGATGGGGTACTCCGATCCCTGGGACTTGTGGATGGTGGTGGCGTAGGCCAGGACCAGTTCGTCAAGCTCCGATACATCATAGGTCACGAGCCGGTCGTCGAAGTTCACGGCCAGCTCCCGTTCTTCCAGGTCCACGGATTCCACGACGCCGATGTCCCCATTGAAGACTTCTTTGTCGTAATTGTTCCGTATCTGCATGACCTTGTCCCGGGCGCGGAAGATGTATCCGCCGCGCTTAAGTCCCGTTTCCCCGGGATTCAGCGCCTGCTGCAGGACCTGGTTCAGGTTCGCCGCCCCGGCCACGCCCCGCTGCATGGGCGTCAGCACCTGGATCTCCGACGGCGGCGTCCGGTAATAACGGGAGAGCTTGGTGGTCACGAGCTCCGTGATGGTCCGGGCCGCTTCCTCCGCGAGAACGCCGCTGTCCTCCGCGTTCAGGCCCTTCTTCCGGGTCTGGGCCTCCACGTCCATGAAAAAGAAATCGCTCGCTGCTCCGTTGCTGATATCCGGCAGCTTCCCTTCGTTGATCCGGTGGGCATTCATGATGATCCGGCTGGTCTGGGCCTGCCGGAAGATCCGTGTGAGCCGCACCACCGGAAAGCGCTCCGAGTCGATGATGTCCCGCAGCACATTTCCCGCCCCGACGCTGGGGAGCTGGTCGATGTCACCGACCAGGATCAGGGTCATGGTGTCCGGGACCGCCTTTAAAAGATTGTACATGAGCATGATGTCGATCATGGAGCACTCGTCCACGATCAGCACATCACCCTCCAGCGGATTCTCTTCGTTCTTCTGATAACCTTCCGGAGGCTTCACCTCCAGAAGGCGGTGGATCGTCTTCGCCTCCATCCTGGTGGCTTCGGACAGACGCTTTGCCGCGCGGCCGGTGGGCGCCGCCAGCAGGATCCTCGCTCCGGCCTCCCGGAACGCGGTAATGATGCCAAGGGTGGTCGTTGTTTTTCCCGTTCCCGGCCCTCCGGTCAGGACCAGGACCTTGCTCTGCACCGCAGTCAGGATCGCCTGCATCTGGATCTCGTCGTATTCCATACCGGTACGGCGGCTGATGCGCTCCGCCAGCCCTGCGGTATTCACCCGGATCCCTCCCCCGTTGGAAAAGATCGCTGCCAGACGCTTTGCCGTACCAGCCTCGGAAAAATAGAAAGGCGGGAGATAGATTGCCCGCTCCGGGGCATCGTCCGCTGCCACATTCTCCGGAACGGGGATCGGCTCAGTAATGACATCCTCCGCGTGGATCATCTCGTCCAGCGTCATGGAGAGGACACTTTTATCCACGGAAAGAAGCTCCGCTCCTGTCTTTAACAGCATTTCCCGGGTGGCATAACAATGACCGTCCTCAGAAAGCCTGTTCAATGTATAGAGGATCCCGCTCCGCAGCCGGACGTACTTCTCGCGGTCAAATCCCATCTTTTCTGCGATGATGTCCGCTGTCCGGAAGCCGATGCCCCAGATATCGTCCGCAAGGCGGTAGGGGTTCTCCTGTACGATCCTGATGCTGTCATTTCCGTAGGTCTTATAGATCCTGGTGGCATGACTGGTGGAGACGTCGTGGCTCTGCAGGAAGAGCATGATGTTTTTGATCTCCTTCTGCTCCAGCCAGCTCTTTTTGATCCGCTCCACACGCACCTTACCAATGCCTGGCACCTCCAGCAGCAGGTCCGGATTCTCCTCGATCACGTTCAGCGTCTCCGCCCCGAACTGCCTTACGATGCGGCCGGCGAACTTCGGGCCCACGCCCTTAACCAGACCGCTGCCGAGATACTTCTCAATGCCGTAGACCGTCGCCGGCAGCGTCTCCTCGAAAGTCTCCATGGCAAACTGGCGGCCGTACCTGCCGTCGATCCTCCAGGAACCCCCGAGATACAGCACGCTTCCCACATGCACATCCGGCATGGAACCCACTACCGTCACCAGATCCTGATAGCCCTTTGCCCGGCACTTGATGACAGAGTAGCCGTTTTCCGAATTCTGGTACGTGATGCGTTCCACGACGCACCGCAGATGTTCCATGCGCTCCGTACGTTCCACAGACTCTGTCACCTCCTTCCCTGTTACGGTGCCTGGCACCTTTGCGGAATCTTAACGGTGCCTGACACCTTACACACTCATTTTAAAACGCAGCCTCTGTCAGGTCAAACCGTCTGCCCGACGGAATCAAAAAACAACGCATACTCATTCCCGTTCGAAATGAGTATACGTTGTTTTGTCTCTCTGTTACCATCAGTAACTGACCACGATCTTCCTGCAGCCTCTGCACACCCATGCATCCACAGAAGCACATCCCCCGAAAGGAGGATGCGCCAGATTGAATTCGCCCTGACCCTCTTTCGGCTTGTTAATAAACCGGGCCTCTTTTAAAAAATTGATTGGGACTGTACTTTCGAGCACTCCCTGTTCCATATCTCCTGCGCAATAAGGACACTTCATCTTTGTATCTCCTCGTATTTTTCTTTATCTTTTTCCGCTTCCTGCGGTGTCGTGTTCTGATTTCTGTGTGTATTTTAGAGGAGATACTATCACAATAATTACACAGGACGTGTGGATCTCAAAACTTCTTCTCTCCATCCAAGATCATCATCTTTTAAATGAACTTTACTGCTGTTCCGTAGGCCATCACTTCCGCCGCGCCCTGCATTACGGAGGCGGAAGAATATCTGACACCGACAATAGCGTCAGCACCCATGGCATCCGCTTCCTCGACCATGCGCTTGGTAGCCAGTGCCCTGGCATTGTTCATCATCTCGTTGTATTTTGTCAGCTCACCGCCGACCAGCGTTTTCAGTCCGGCTCCGATGTCACGCACTGCGTTCACAGTCTGGATAGTACTCCCTTTCACCAGGCCCAGCATTTCCAGTTCTTTTCCATTGATTCCTTCAGTAGTTACTAAGATCATCTTCTTCTCCGCTCCTTATCTCGTTGATTCTCTCTTTCAGTACTTGTATCATACCGATCCCCAGCGCAGCCAGGGGAATAGCGGCCAGTAACATTACAGGGCTGAATTCCGCTGCCGTCAGCAGAAATCTTCCGTAGAACACCAGGTAAAGCAGAAATACTACCGTGATGACAATTGGTGCAATCATTTTCTTTTTGTGGTCATTCAAAACGACACCACCTCCTCCACCTTTAAGCCTCCGGCCCGGCCAGCCGGGGGCTTTCTCTGTGGTCAGTCCTCCCCAAGCCCGTACCAGAGCAACTCATTGTATTTGCTGTTATAGTATTCCGCAGTCTTCTTCTGGATCCACCGCTCCCTGTCTTCCATGATCGCAAGCATCTCGTCCGCGATCTCGTTCGCGCTTCTGGGATTTGCCTGGTTAAGATACCCAATCATCCGGCCCATAGTCTTCTCCGTGCGGAGATTGTCCGCGATGACGATTCCGAACTCCTTCGGATAACCCATGCGGACAATTGTCCGGACCAGGTCCTGATATACTATTTCTCTTCTATCCATGTCTGCTGCTCCTGCCCGCCTTACTGCATATGAGATATCGATCCGATCTCAGCCATGTGTAAAGGATAATAGAAGTGGTATATTTTTCAGTATAACATACATAGCCCTTCCCGATATCAGGCTTTCTATATGCGTTTCCGGCGGCCTGGTCTCTGATGGCACTCTCCTGACAGGCGACATTCCATCACGCGCTCAGTCCGGGCTCCAGATCCAGGCCTTTCAGCAGATCTCTTTTCTCCGCTTCATGTTCCTTATCCAGAATAATAATCTCTTCACTGTGATTTGCCTTCCGCTTGTTCTGATAGTTCTTCTGTTCCTTCATCTGCCCTTACTCTAAACTGTTTGATGTCCAGAAAAACTCCCCGCAAGCAGAACAAATGTTCCCGTGGCTTTCTACCTGTCCCGTTTTTCGTACTTCATGCTATCATAAAAGAAAACCGCATTGAGGAGAAAAGACATACTATGGCCAAGGGCGACAATCAGAAACTGAAGATGCTTTACCTCGTGCAGGTTTTCTCCGAGTCTACCGACGACACGCACGGTCTCACCATGCCGGAGGTCATCGAGAAGCTTGCCGTCTGCCAGGTCAACGCAGACCGGAAGACCCTGTACCAGGATTTTGAGGAGCTGACTCACTTCGGCTTTGAGATCATCAGCGAAAAGGTCGGCAGGAACACTTATTACCATCTCGGAAGCCGCAGGTTTGAGCTCGCCGAGCTGAAGCTCCTGGTGGATTCCGTGCAGGCCGCGAAATTCATCACCGACAGGAAATCCAAGGACCTCATTAAAAAGCTGGAGGGGCTGGTCAGCACCCATGAGGCAAAGCAGCTGCAACGCCAGGTGGTCATCACCGGGCGCATCAAGACTCCGAACAAAAAAGTCTACTACAATGTGGATATGCTGCACTCCGCCATCAGCGAGAACCGGCAGGTCACCTTCCGATATTTCCAGTGGAACGAAAAAAAGCAGCAGGTGCTCCGGCACGACGGCGCCCTGTATCATGTAAGTCCCTGGAGCCTCACATGGGACAATGAGTACTACTACCTCGTGGGGTATGACGCCGCAGATGAAAAGATCAAACACTACCGTGTCGACAAGATGCTGGATCTTTCTGTCCTGAATGAAGCGCGGAAAGGACAGAAGGCCTTCCGGGACTTCGATCTGGCTCGATACTCCAAGAGCCTCTTCGGCATGTTTGCCGGTGAAGAGGTCTCCGTGAGCCTGGAGGCCCGGAACGATATGGCGGCCGTCCTGATAGATCGCTTCGGGAAGGATGTCCCCCTGATTCCGAAGGATGAGGGGCATTTCACTACCCATGTGAACGTCGCGCTGAGCCGGCAGTTCCTCGGCTGGATCATGGCACTCGGGGACGGAATCCGGATCACCGGTCCGGAAGCAGCGGTGCAGATGATGCAGGAGGAGACACGGAGACTTGCAGAGCAGTACCTGTGAAAGGTGCTGTCTCTGTCAGCGTTCTTCCGCGAATTCAAAGTACTCCTTTTCACAGGCAAACAGTACATATCTGCCATCCACGTATCCCATGTAACCGCTCTCTGTAAAGTATCCTTTCATTGCTGTACCTCCTGACAGAATAGGTTTTTGTTTCACTGTTCTTTTATCTGCCCTTAATCTATACCATCTGGTGTCCAGAAAAACTCCCTTAAAGACAGGAGTGCAGCTATGAATGAGCTGCACTTTTTTCATTTCGATGAAGCTTTTCTTACGGTTGCTTTCCCGGGTCTTATTTTTAAGTTTAGTTTCAGACTGGTCCTTTACGATCAGTCCATGAACAGAACAGCTGCAGGAAAGCAGCAGACAAAGAAAGGAGCCTGAGATGAAAAAGACAAAAGAACTCGCGGCGTTTATTCTTTCCGCCGCAATGATACTCGGAACTGTCAGTGTCGCAAATGCGGCAACCTATGATGATCCCATCACATCCGTAGACATTTCCCTGGAATACGATCTGTCCAACAGCATGAAAGCGGCTGATATTGAGGTAAGCTCGAGCACGGACGGCGTCGACACTGTTACGGTATCTTCCATCACCAACGTCGCCTACGGCAAACGGCCGACCGTAACACTGAAGATCAAGGCGGACACCAGTTCAGGTTATTATTTCGATTCAGAGGATGCTTCCGAACTGAAAACAGAGAGCGCGTTCACGCTCTCCGGTGATGAAGCTGAATACAAGTCCTCAAAACGGACCAGCAACTCCGCGGTAACTCTTGTAGTCCGGCTTCCAAAGATCGGAAGCACGGACGAAGGCGGACTGGATGTGGAAGAAGTCAGCTGGATCGATGAGACCGGTGTCGTGGAATGGAGCGAGGCAGAAGACGCGAACAAGTACTCTGTAAAGCTGCTTCGCGGCTCCTCCACCAAAACAACGGTCTCCACGACCAACACCTATTATGATTTTTCCTCACTGATCAGACAGTACGGAACAGGCACCTACACCGTTAAGGTAAAGGCGTACAATGGTTCCTACGGCGGCGACGAGTGGACGGAATCCGAGGAGCTTGATGTGACCTCTGACAACATGAGCTCCGTCACCGGCGGAGTATACAGCGGCGGCAGCTACAGCAGTTACGGCAGCTCCCCCGCATACGCACCCGCATACTCCCCCGCCGGCGGCCAACTCCCGGCGGCCTCCGGAACTTCAGCCGGAGCGTGGCTCAGAGATTCCGTCGGCTGGTGGTACTGCAATGCTGACCATTCCTACACGACCAGTGACTGGCAGCAGATCAACGGTCTCTGGTATTATTTTGACGCGAATGGCTATATGGTCACCGGATGGTTCCAGAGTCCTGCATCTGGATACTGGTATTACCTTGATCCTGTTCAGGGCAATATGGTCACCAACCAGTACATCGGAAGCTATTACGTAAACGCGGAAGGCGTCTGGGTATCATAACAAAAAACTCCCCAGGGAAGCATTTCTGCTTCTCCGGGGAGTTTCAAAGTCTGCTCTATAGCCTATGTGCATCCTGCCCTTTTCCGCCAGCGGCACGGAAATGATCTCCCGCCCCTGCAGATATGCCGGAAAGATCCCGCTTGAAATGGTGTAACCATCAAGCCCGATCATAAGGTTCACGATCGCCGCCCGGTCACTGACACGGATCTCTTTTTCCGAAAGCTCCGTACTGAAGGGTTCCTCGGAATAATCCGCCGATTAATAGCCTCCCTGAAGGAAGTTCAGCCGTGGATATGCCTGCAGGTCCTTCAGCGTGACCGTCTTTTTCCCGGCCAGCGGATGCTTTGCCCGGAGAAAAACATGGGGAGCAGCGGAAAACAGTTCATAAAAGCAGAGTTCCATTTCTTCCATTTAAGCTTTGTTGAACTTGTCCTTCGGCTGCTTGCAGCGCGGACATTTCCAGTCCTCCGGAAGGTCTTCAAAAGCCACGCCGTCATGCTCCGCGGGATCATAGACATATCCGCAGATGGAGCAGATGTACTTTCCGGTGCCCTCTTCTTTTACAAAATAATCGTCCGTGGGCCAGATCGTCGCCGGCGGATTGTCAAGATCCATGACCCGCTTCGCTTCCAGGTTTTCATACCCCTGCGGCGTATGTGTTCCGCAGTACACCGTGGGATGATTGCGTATGAATTCCCGGATCGTATTCTGGGTGCTTCTCGCGAGATAAATGTCATCGAACACAATGGACAGCCTGTCTGCATACATGGCTTCATCAACGTAGGTGATGTCTCCGTGCATCATGTAGAACAGACCGTCATCCTCCGCGATGATGAGGCTGTTTCCGTAGGTGTGGCCGGGAGCCGGGATCATACGCACACCCGGTGCGATGATCTGGCTTCTTTTGAAGTTATAGTAGGGCCCGTCTGTGAAATCCACCGGCGTGATGCCCGGATGGTCTTTCAGAGCACTGATCTCATCGGTCTCCATCTCGATCCTGTTCACATAGAACTTCGCGTTCGGGAAGCTTCTTACCTCACCCGAATGATCGGCATGCTTATGGGTCAGGACGATCTTCGTCACCTGGGAAGGCTCATAACCCGCCGTCTTCAGCGCGGATACATAGTCTTCGATCCATCTGCCCAGGTATGTCGTTGCTTTTCCGTCCCAGACACCGGCGGGCATCTCCTTCGGCAGTCCCGTATCGACCAGAATGACATCGTCTCCTGTATCGATCACGTAGTTCTGCAGGGACCCGCGGTACAGGACGTTGCCGTCGACCTCCCCTCCCTCTCCGCCAAAAGCGAAGTCCTGCGCATAAAACCCTTTCTCAACAAACTTTACGGCTTTAATGATCATTGTTCCTCATGCTCCTTCCGTCGAAATGATATAAATGCTTCTTTGCGTCTGGGCCGTGATAAAAATATATTATCATGGCATTTTTACATTATCAAACAGTACTCCCGGCGGCATCGTTCTTTTTCTATAGTCTGTGCCATTTCTGTGATCATAAGTTTTTATACTTTGCGCGGACAAACGAAAAACAACTGCCGCATGGCAGCGCCTTAATTCAAGTCCCGCAGGCGGGACTTTGTGAGTCTTCTGTGATACTGTGCAGAGTATACTTCAGGTGTAAAGAAAAGAACAAACAACTCACTCCATTCAGAAAAGAAAGGAAGGAAATAAATTATGGCGTTATTCGTAATGCTTACTGCAATTTTTGTACTGAAAACTGTCGCTATTCTCTGCAGCAAAGACGATATTATCCGGAAGAGCCAGTCGTTTTCCGTATTTACACCGGAAGATGTCGGGTTCAGCGGTGCCTGCTGAAAATTGAAACGACCCTCTGGCGATCAGCCAGAGGGTTTTCTCTTTGCCGTTAATGATCCGATCTCTGCAGAGAGGTATTCATACCGTCTTCCCACCTCACGAAAGCCCAGCTTTTCAAACACCTTTTTCGCAACGCTGTCCTGATCCGCATGCAGAAAGACCACATTGCCCGCAGCCTCCTCCGACGCGTGTTTCAGAAGCGCCGCCGCAATATGCCTCCGCCGGAAGTCCTGATCCACGATCAGTCCGTCCACGCATGTATATCCGCCCGAAGTGTAAAAGTAATAAGCGCCGACCAGCTTTTCCCCCAGATAGGCTCCTCTGCAGCCGAGATATTCATACAGATGATCCGCATTGCGGGCGGCAAAGTCTTCGCCGCGGACCGGTCCGAAATGTTTCAGCGCTGTCTCCTTAAGATCTTTGTACCGGGGCGTCTTTATTTCGACCTTGTCATTCACGTTCCGGCATTCCGTGCCGCCTGAAAGCTGCATGGTAAGCCGGACGCCGGAGGAAAGTCCGAAATCATCTGCCAGCGGAACATCTCCAACCAGCTTTATGAACGTGTCTCCTCTTTCCCTTTGAAGATCCAGGGCGCGTTCAAACTCTTCCTGCGACGGCTGCGCGGAATACTCAAAACAGTTGAGATCGTACTGATCGGGGAGCTCATTATCCTCCCAGCGCTTCAGATGTTCCGAAAAAGATCTCCTGACGGAAAAGATCATAGCCAGTTCTTCTTCCATGCTTCGCACCGAAGGCAATGCTTCTATGAGTTCTATACTTTCGATCTCTTCCTCTCTGATCAGATAGTCGCAGATCTGAAGACACCCCGAATCCACCCCGAACTCACTGAAGCTGTACTCAACCGAATTATGGGTGCTGTAGCCTTCAAAGGTGCTGCCGTCATGCAGAAAGACCCTGACTTTCTTATCGTTGTAATCGGAAAGGTTCAGCATGGTCTTACCGGGGGCTCAAAGGGGGTCCGAAGGTCAAACAGAGCCGATCTGCATTCACTGATGATCTTCATTTTATTCCAGCCGGACAGTTCCGTATCGGCTTCGGCTTTCGTCATGATCTCACTGATCCCGTCCGCGTCTTCGTTTACGAAGCATCTGACAATGCTGTTCAGCTCGTTTATAACCTCTTCAGACTGTTTCGCGGCTTCATTTGTCTCCGCTCTGAAGATCGTTTCAGGACGTCCGCCATAGAAGCTGCGGTAAACATTGATCTTATCCTCATCAAGGAAATAGTTTCTGACCTCTCTTCCGAACATCTGCTTTCTTTCCTGCAGTTCTTCCTTGTCTCTCTGCCTTTCTCTCTTCATGGCGCGGATCTTGGATTTCAGGAAAGAAGTTCCTTTGATGAATACCGCATAATCCTCAAACAGGGAAGGATCCTCGAAATAGAGGTAGATCCAGATCCCCTCTATGATATATTTCTTTTCCCTGTGCTGCCTTGCATAGTCCATCGCGAAGCTTACAAAGTCCACGAATACCTTGTCTTCATATTCTTCCTTGGGGATATTGTTCCGCTCATCGATACCGATGTAATACTTTGCCCCTGCCCCGTTAAAGAAACTCCAGAACATATCAGAGTAGTCCTTCAGCTGGTCCCTGGTGAAATGGTCTTTGGTGAGAAGCAGATCATCAAGCTCAATATGATCTATCTCGTCGCCCTCCAGCGTCCGCGCCATCATGGATTTTCCGCTTCCCGAATGGCCGAGAATAAAGCAGATATTCGTATCGCCTGAATTGAAGCTGTCTTCTTTGTAGTAAAGATCCGGTTCTGAAAGAAGGTATTTCTCGTTCTGCTGCTTCCATTCTTCAAAGCTGTCGTTTTCCTCTTTCAGGTTGTCCTTTACAAGAACATACATTTCCGGTACATTGTGCCCCAGAAATTTGCTGGAGTAATAGTTGGAGAAGCGCTTCAGTCTTTTCGGAAGGACTTTGTATTTGACATAGATCCTGTTGAGCTCTTTCAGGGTGGTTACATTTTCGGTTATGATGGCAAGCGACGTATCCCGGACCGCCTGTTCCAAGGCGTTATACTTTTCCATGATTTTTCCTTTCGCTGAACTGCACGTCTTTCACAACTTCTTAATCCGAAATGTCCACATCCGGCGCGATATGAATATCGTATTCCGGATATGCGCCTTTGAGCTCTTCGTAAATGATCCGAAGTCCTTCTTTCGGCCTGATATCGAAGCTCATGACAACATCAAACGTCATTTCCTTTGCTTCTGTATCCACATAGAACCCATGAAGCTGAACGGCCCAGTCATGCGCCATGACGCGTTCATGGACATCCTTCTTGATATCAGCTGCTTCATCGCTTCCGGTATTGTGGGAATACACGCCGACGCTCACAAGAATGACGCCGGTCTCTTTGTAGACTTTTCTTTCCAGCCTTCTTGTCAGCTTATCGATCTCTCTTGCCGTCATGGTGTCTGGCAGTTCAAGATGAACGGAAGCAAGGTCTTTATCAGGGCCATAATTGTACATGAACAGATCATACGCACCTCTGACCTCCGGATCCTCTGTAAGCAGCTCCTTGATCCTGTCCGTTATTTCTTTATCTGCTCTGACACCCAGGATCTCATTCAGTGTTTCGATCATCATCTCGATACCAGCTTTGATGATGAAACCTGCGATGACAACGCCCACATATGCCTCAAGCGACAGACCGCTCATCTTGAACACGATTGCGGAAAGCAGCACGGAGCCTGAAAGGACCGCGTCAAACATTGCGTCAGAACCGGACGCTTCCAGCGAACCGGAATTGACTCGTTCCCCCTGTGCCTTCACATATCTGCCGAGAACGATCTTCACCATGACCGCTACGGCAATGATCACGAGGGAGATCACACTGTAATCCGGCTTTTCCGGATGAAGGATCTTTTTTACAGACTCCACAGCGGAGGTGATGCCTGCATAGAGAACGATCCCTGAGACGATCATTGCGCTGAGGTACTCGATCCTGCCGTATCCGAGCGGATGTTTCTTATCGGGAAGCTTCCCGGCAAGTTTCGTCCCTGCGATCGTAATAATAGATGACAGGGCATCAGACAGATTATTAACGGCATCCAGTGTGACAGCGATGGAATTAGATATAATGCCGATCACCGCTTTAAAAGCTGCCAGCATCACATTCGTAAGTATTCCCAGGATACTGGTGCGGATGATCACCTGATCACGATTTGCTTCCAATTTCGATACTCCTTTACAATTACGATCCGTCGTGAACCTGGTCAGTCGGGGATCTCAACGTCTTTTCCTGTATAAAGATATCTCAGGTGAAACCCTGCCGGAAGATCTTTAAGATCCGAGTACGCGATACTTACTCCATAGGCTTCCGATACGTCCAGAGCCTTATCGCCCATGCCGTAGACATAGTGATAATGAGGATGCGCATCCTGGACAAGCCTTGGCTTTCTGCCTTTGACCCACTCTGCGTCCTGCATAAAGTAAGCTCTTTCCTCTATGCGCTTAATGGTGCTCCCTGCGGGCATTTCCGTTACGGTCCTCTTCTTTCCTTTTCCTTTGACCTTACAGTCCGCCCACACGCCGTCCTTCAGCGTTCCGATATATGTTTCCTTTACAGACTGATCCTTCAGGACCGAAAACCAGTATGTACCGCCCTTGCCCCCTATGACCCAGTCAACTTCATCGCGAAAGGCCTGGTAAAATTCGAAGCCTTTTTCTTTTTCCACAAGCTCCATAAAGCGATAACTCTCCATGAACCTGTCCCTCCTCTGTTTTTCAGTATCGCTGTCTTCTCCGCAGATCTTCCGGTCTCGTCAGAACATGCTTTCCAGGATCGGGTCGAAGACTCCGAGCAGGCCGGCAGCTGTCAACGCAGTGAGAAGAACACCGATCACCATCAGAATAATACCGACCTTTTTGAACGTTGGCCAGACCGAAACGGAAATGGCCCGCTCTTCCGCAACCGCAAACTTCGTCGGTTTGTCCGGGTCGTAAAGGATCTTCACCATGTTTCCTCCTGTCCCGGGAACATCATCCGGATTGCCGTATCCAAAGTCAGAGGCAGCAGAATAGTGCCGCCCGTCAGCAGCCTGATATTCGTAAATACCAAAATGCACGATGCGCGACCGGTTTTTGTAGTCATATTCTGTCCTGCTCCCTGTACCGGTAAGCTTCCCCCATGTCTGGGCCTTGACAGTACGGTCCATTTCCTCCTGTCGGCTGCGAAGGTATCGGAAAAGCAGAAGAAATACCGCCCCCAGAAACAGACAGGCCAACCCCGGTATCAACCACAAACCACTCATTGCTTCCTCCATTCATCAGGATCTCTGTGTTTCTTCGGCTCTGCCTCTGTATTCGATGCAGAGCATGGTGAGATCGTCGAACTGTTCCTCTTCTCCGACAAAGTCTGCCACCGCCTTGTTCACGGCTTGCAGGATTCCCTCCGGCGACTCGTCCATAGCGGTATTCAGGGCCTGAATGATCCTGTCCCTGCCGAAGAGTTCTTTTCCGCTGTTCTGAGCCTCGGACACACCGTCGGTATAGACGAACACTTTGGAGCCCGGTTCGAGGTGCAGCTCATATTCTTTATATCTCACTCTGTCGATTCCGCCAAGAACGAAGCCATGTTTATCCTTGATGAGCTCGAAGGGGCCGTCCGGCTGTTTGAGCATGGGATACTCGTGTCCTGCGTTCGCCGCGGTCAGGATGCCGTTTACAAGATCAAGTATTCCGAACCAGACTGTGACGAACATCTTTTCCTGGTTATTCTTACAGATCAGCTGATTAACTGTATTCAGGACCTCCTGGGGGCTCCGGCCTGTCATAGCCTGGGTCTGGAGCATATTTTTCGCCATCATCATGAACATGGCGGCGGGGATACCCTTGCCGGACACGTCCGCAATGACCAGGGCCAGATGGTCCTCATCCACGAAGAAGAAGTCGTAGAAATCGCCGCCGACTTCCTTGGCAGGGGTCATGCTGGCATAGACGTGGAAATCCTGCCGGTCCGGAAAGGCGGGGAATTCATTCGGAAGCATATCTGTCTGGATGCGGGCAGCAAGCGCAAGCTCCGTTCCGACGCGCTCCTTTTCTGCCGTCATGGCAAGAATGTTCCTGAGATACTCTTCCATCTGGTCCGACAGGTGACCGAAGGTATTGGCAAGGATCTCTATCTCATCTCCTGTGCGGTAAACATCGTCCATCTTAAAGACAAACCGGTCGCCCGTCACATCTTCGATCCGCTGCGTCATGACATGAATGGGATTGGTGATCCTGCCCGAGAAGGATACGGCAGCCACGGAAGCATTGGCGATCAGCAGGAGCACAACGATCAGGATCAGCAGGCTGGACCGTCTGAAGCTTCTGTTGTACTGCTCGCTTGCGTTGGCGCTGATCTTATCCATCTCTGTAAGAAGCGCTTCTGTCGGCTGCTCTACCTCGCTCTGCGGAACAAAGGTGATCAGCGTCCACCCTATGGACGACATGCGCGCAAAGGCAGCGTAATACGATTCTCCGTCGATCTCCACCTTGCCGAGCCCGCTGTCCTGATCAAGCGCATCCTGGATCAGTGCCGCAAGGCCTTCGTTGCCGGTATCCCGGATGTCGGTGGACATATCGTTTACCATTTCAAGCTCGCCGGATTTCCTGGGAGAATAAACAAGCTGTCCCTCATCGCTTACCATGATGGAAAAGCCGTTATCCCCTACCCAGACATCCGATATAAAATTCTGTATCACACTCAGCATTGTGGAGCCCTGAAGCACCGCCACAAGCTCGCCGTTCACATATACCGGATAACCGTACTCCACCTCGGGATGCTCAAGGTAGTAACTGTGGACCGCCAGCGTGAAGCAGAATTCTCCCGCCTCCACTGCGCTCACATACCAGGGGCGCACCGTCGGATCCAGGGGCAGGATCTCGCCGTTCTCGTCAAACTTTTCATTTGCGACCGTATCCAGCGCCAGCGAGGTGCCGTTCGGCAGAGCGATATAGCAGTCCCTCGTATAATTGGTGTTTCCGCGGACGATCTCCGTCATCATCGGCTCCAGATTTGCGAGCTTCCTGACCATGACCCGTGTCTCCGGGTCTTCAGCCGCTTCCTTATTCCCGAAGATGAGCTGCAGCGAATACTCCCCCGCCTTCTCCGGGTCAGGCGGATAGACTTCTCTCTCCCCATATTTGTCGGGATGCTCAAAGATATCCTGCACCTGAAGGGCGAGCATGGTAAAATCATGCTTCATGGTCCAGAACTCACCATCCGCACTCTTTGCCGCCAGGGTTATGGTATTGAGCATATCCTCATACGTCAGGTCAGAGATCGTCTCCTGGGACCGCTGCTTGACCGCCGCGTTCTGTGAAATATTCGTTTCCGAGGCGACACGTGCAGAGGTCCTGAGCTGCAGAATGCCGATGATTGCGAAAGCCACCGATGCGGCAACGACCAGCAGACTGCAGAGAAGGATCAGCTTTTTCCTCAGTCCGCCGCTGCTAGGCAATTTGTTGTTTTCCTTCATGTCTTTCTCCCAGCTGCTCCGAGGAGCATATGATTTCAAAATATATATTGATTTTACCTTTTTATGGCTCGTATTTCTATGGTATAGGCTCTTTTTCGCGTGTTATAATGAAGCATCTTTAAGGAGGACCCGACATGTATACAGCATCAGAGAATCGTTATGAGACCATGCCCTATTTCCGCTGCGGCCGGAGCGGACTGAAGCTTCCGGCGGTATCGCTGGGCTTCTGGCATAATTTCGGTGATACAGGCAGTTTCAAAAACATGGAGCAGATCTGCTTCACAGCCTTTGATCACGGCATCACACATTTCGACCTGGCGAACAACTACGGCCCGGAGCCGGGCAGCGCCGAGCTCAATCTGGGCAGGATACTGCGGGAAAACTTCCGCCCTTACCGTGACGAGCTGACCATCACCACCAAGGCCGGCTATCTGATGTGGGACGGCCCTTACGGAGAATGGGGCAGCAGAAAGCACATGCTGGCAAGCCTTGATCAGAGCCTTAAGCGTCTGGGCCTGGAGTATGTGGATATTTTCTATCACCACAGGATGGACCCGGATACTCCGCTGGAGGAGACGATGCTTGCCCTGGAGCAGGCGGTGCGCTCCGGCAAGGCGGTCTATGCCGGACTTTCCAACTATGACGGAGAGCATCTCGCACAGGCGGCTGCGATCCTGAAAGAACTGCATGTTCCCTTTGTGATCAACCAGAACCGGTACTCCATCTTTGACCGGACTATAGAACACAACGGTCTGAAGGAAATGTCGAAAAAGCTTGGGAAAGGCATCATTGCCTTCAGTCCTCTGGCCCAGGGCCTGCTTACAGACCGCTATCTGCACGGTATCCCGGCGGACAGCCGTATCCGCACTGACACGCGCTTCCTCAAGGAGACTGCGTTGACCGCAGATCGCATGAGACAGATCCGGGAACTCAACGATCTGGCAGCAGAGCGCGGTCAGAGTCTGGCGCAGATGGCTCTGGCCTGGATCCTCCGGGACAGCGTCGTGACCAGCGTGCTGACCGGAGCGTCAAAGCCGGAGCAGGTGCTGAACAATCTGCAGGCGCTGAACAACATCGTTTTCACAGACGAGGAACTGCAGAAGATCGACCGTATCTGCGGCCTGTAAAAATAATAGAAAAGCCGGAAGATCCTTCACGAATCTTCCGGCTTTTCCAGCTCCTTTCCTGCCTTTCACCTGCCGGCTTTTTTCTTATTCTTTTCTTTTTTCTTCTCGTACTGATACATTGCTTCATGGGCTTCTTCATCCCAGACCGTTCTCTCAGGTCCAAGCGTGCCGTACATCGTATTCTCAAAGGAATACGTCATCTTCGCGCTCTTTATTAACCTTTCGTTTTCTACATCATCCTGAAAGGTGCCGAGCCGGCCGTAAATATCCTGCGTGATCTCATAGTCGTACTGCTCCCGTCCCTCACGGCTGGTATACATGATCTCCGCGAAGTACCGTTTCGTATCCGGATCATAATATGCTGTCCAGTTACTGCCGCGTTTTTCTGTTTTCATGGTGACTCCTTTTTTTTACTCTTTTCATTTATTATACCTGTTTACGTTCCTTCCATACATCAGCTATACTGGAAACAGAAAGGACAGGTAAAACTTATGAAGATCAAAAAATTCGCAAAGCTTTCTGTGACCTGCGCGGCCCTTCTGGCCGCCGGCTGCATTCTGGAAACTGTCTCCGCCATTCCGGCTTTCGCAGACCAGGCGGCCTCCGGCCAGTCTTCAGCAGCTGCAGCGGGCATCTCGTATGAAGGGCTTCTTCTCACGGTCGACGGACACACCATCGACCTCGCCGCATACGAGACCCTGACGGATGTGATCATGGACGCCTGGCCCTATGGAGACTGGGTCATCGTGGAAGGACATGTGAACCCCCACCGCAACAACTATTTTCTCTACAACCGGAACAGCGGCATGGTGGATCAGATCATCTCGGGAGCCAATCTCACCTGGGCCGGGGGCGATATCACCACCTCGGTCTATTCGGCGTTCAACGAGGTCTATGATTTCAAAGGAAATGTCATCGGCACCACAAACGCTGAAGTTGACAGCATCTCGCTTAATGCTGATGGAACGTCAGCGACGGTCACGGATTTTGACGGCGCCACGTACACCTTCGAAGTCGACCAGTCGGACCGGGCGATCTACCGCTACACCGATTACCTGAAAGCGCCCGGCCCGGGGCGCTGGGCCGCCTTTGCTGAGACCGCCCCGAAAGACGCCCTGGCTCTCGTCATCGTGAACCCGCCCGCGGATGTCGGAGCTTTTCTGCCCGCAGTAACCGCGGTCGATGCCGATGCGCCTGACTCGCTGTTTATCATTCCGCTCCAGGCTGATACGGCTGTCCGTCTGGACGACGCGGAATATGATCCCGCTTCCGGCAATTTCAGAAGTACCGGGACCATCACGGAAGCTAAACCGGCTAAAGGAGAATCCTTCGGCGTCCGGATCACAGTGCCGGAAGGCGTGCCCTCCCGCTGCGTGTATGTCTCCGCAGGCGGCGCGTCCGGCATGTTCCCGGTGTCGGTCATTTCCGGCGCTACGGACAAATGCAGCACCTTTGTCACCGGAACTGCCGCAGTCAGCAATACAGCTTCCGGTGAAGCAGGCACAGGATCCGAGTTTGACGCCGCGGACTCCTTCATGGACCTTCTCTTCAAGTACAAAGAGGCGGAACAAGGCGCCTACTCCGAGGAGCAGCTGAAGGCCATGAATCTCCGGACCGGACTCACACAGCACGGCTGGCCCTGGTCTGGTGCCGCCTCTGAAGCCTCTTACCGGTTCTTCGATGTCAACGGGGACGGCCTGAACGAACTGATCATCAGCTATTACGGAAATATCATCGACATCTACGCTGTTGGCGGCGACCGTCTGAACTACGCGTACGGAGGCCTGTACCGCGGAGAGGCCTCCCTCCATGAAGGCGGACTCCTGGAAGAGCTCTTTGCTCCCTCCATGAATCACGCCAGCACCACCTGGTACCGGTTCGACCCTGCAGCCGGATTCTATTTTCCCGCGTTCCGGATGGATTACCAGGTCACGCAGAATGAACCCGAGGATGTCCATTACTATACCTTCCCCTATGAAACGGACAAAGAGGGGACCGTCCGGCGGTATCTCGCCGGCGGTGAAGACCAGGAATGGATGTGGAAATACTCCTCCGAGATCACAAAAGAAGCCTATGACGCACTCTGCGCCGCATCCGGGAGCATCCAGCTGCCCGAAGGCAGCAAGTTCGCGGATTTCCGGGGACTGTAAGCCGGTTCACTCCAGGCTGTCAGCGATCATAATGAGCACAGGAAAGCGCCTCAGACCACTGGTACTGAGACGCTTTCTTCTTTCTCCCACCGCTCTTTATCTGCGGAACAGCAGACGGTATTCTATATAATCGTTATCTTTCGTATCAAAATTCGCTATCGATCTTCCGATGCCGCAGTAAAAATCATCCAGATCATATTCCTTTGTTTTCTCAAACTCTTCCTCCTTACTGCTTCCTGAGATCCTGGAACACCCCGCAGCCCAGGAAGCCAATACCGATTACGAGTGCGATCATCGCCATCACTTTCAAAAAGCTTCCGGTATAACTTAATCCTTCCTGGAATAAGGAACTGTCCCAGCTCGTCACATTGCTCATAAAGATCGCGGCCGATATGTACCGTGTACACTCTATTATAGCTGAGATCAGGCAGAATATTGCCCCGACACCTTTGTTATTCATCCAAACCTCCACA
>CACZFV010000003.1 GCA_902780465.1 uncultured Lachnospiraceae bacterium | reverse complement strand
GGAGTCAGTGGTTACGATGTGACCTCCGGGAAGGATAAGGACGAGAATAAAAAACGGAAGACAAAAAAAGCAGAGACAGCGGAAAAGACAGCAGCAGAAAAAACGGAAAAGACAGCTGAGACGCCGGCAGCAGAGACCCAGGCAATGCTGATGCAGGCTGCGGGAACAAAGGCCGCGGAATGGCCGACGGGGGAACCGCTGACTCTGCCGGCGGTCATGCCGGACGATTCGTATCCGGCCATACAGGAGACCGGGCATGCTGTCATGACCGGGTCTGCAGCGCAGACCTCCGGTGTCCTGATGCAGGTCGTGAACTGCAATGAATGGATCTCTCTCAGGACAGCTCCGTCCACCAGCGCGGAAAGGATCACGACGATCCCGCTGGGCGCTTCCGTCACCTGGCTGGACAGCGCGCCGGGCGGGTTCTGCCTGGTGGAGTATCAGGGGAGTATCGGGTTTGCCCTGGGCCAGTATCTCCAGGCTGTGAGATGACGGGCCGCAAGGCAGGAGAGTTACCGGAAAACGCTGTTCTGAAAACATGGAATAAAACAGCAGGAGGATGAAACGTGAAAAAGATTGTCTTACTGACCGCGGTCCTCGGTGTGATGTTCTGCTTCGCCGGGGCGTGTCCTGCAGCCGCGGCGACTGCCGCTGTAAAGCTTCCCGGCAATTCCGGGCCGTGGCGTGTCGATACGCAGCAGCCTTATCTTTATGAAGATGTGGTCCTGGACTGTCTGGGGCTGGCGGAACGGTACCCCGGCATCATCGCTGCGGACAGTCTCTGCACGACCTTTGACGGACGCCAGGTCCCCCATCTCCTGATCGGGGATGTGAAAGCCGCGAAACATGTGCTGATCATGGGAGCGATCCACGCCAGGGAATATATGACATCCCAGCTGGTCATGAAACAGACCATCGCTTTTCTTGAGGCGCTGGAAAGCGGAACTGCATCCTATAAGGGCGTGAGCCTTGCGGAACTGATGCAGGACACGGCGATCCACGTGCTGCCTCTCGCGAATCCGGACGGCGTGACCATCAGCCAGCTGGGGCCTCAGGCGCTCCATACGGAAGCTGCCCGGCGGAAAGTGAACGAGATCGCGGCGCTGGACGGCGGCGGTTCAGCCCAGTATTACCTGCGGTGGAAGGCGAATGCCGAGGGCGTGGACCTGAACCGGCAGTTTGACGGACGCTGGGCGGAATACAAGGATCCCGCCGGACATCCCTCATCAGATCACTACAAAGGGACATCACCCCTCTGCACGACGGAAGCCGCGGCTTTTGCGGAGCTGACGCTGCGGTATCCATTCAAGAGGACCATCAGCTATCACGAGCAGGGCGGGGTGATCTACTGGTACTTCGGGCAGCAGGGCAGTCTGCTGGACGAAACAAAAGCCTTCGCGGACGCCATTTCCGCCGTCACCGGATACCCCGAGGACGCGAACTACCAGAAGCTGGATCCTGCCGGCTACAAGGACTGGGCCATTGAGAAGCTGGGGATCCCGAGCCTCACGGTAGAAGTGGGCAGCGGGACCTGTCCGCTTCCCGCATCCCAGCTGCCGGATATGATCCTCCGGAACAAGGATGTGTGGATGGAAACACTGTTCTCACTGCATTGAAAAAAGGAGAACCTCCAATGGCAGGAGATGACAGACAGATCATATGTACACTGGACAGCGTCAGGAAGCAGTACGCTTCCCAGTCTTTCCCCGTATTGAACGGGATCAGCCTTTCCATTGCAGAGGGCGAGATCATCGGGATACGGGGTGAGAACGGTTCAGGAAAGAGTACGCTGCTTTCAGTGACCGGCGGCCTGATCCGCCCCGACAGCGGCGCGGTGAGATACGCGGAAGGGGTAAAGGGGTGCATCGGCTATGTGCCTCAGGACATGTCTCTTTACCAGGACCTGACCGGCTTTGAGAACCTGAAGTTCTGGGGGATCGCAGGCGGAATGCCTGCCAGGGCGATCCGTACCAGAAGTGAATGGCTTCTGAAGCAGACAGGCCTTTTGGAAAAGGGAAAACTCCGGGTCAGGACCTATTCCGGAGGCATGAAGCGGAGACTTCATCTCGCCACAGCTCTGATGTATACGCCGCGGCTGCTCCTGCTGGATGAGCCTACGGTCGGCGCGGACGATGCTTCGGCGGGCATGATACTGGAGCTCATCCGCCGTGTGAGGAATCACGGATGCAGTGTGGTCATCATCAGCCACCGCTTCGGGGAACTGGAAAGCATTGCTGACCGCATTCTGACTCTGAAAGACGGATCTCTGAGGGAAATGCCATGAAGGGGCAGGGATCCGGGGGAACATCGTTCCCCGCAATGCTGTACAAGGATTTTAAACTGTTTTTCAGCGCGGCGGGACTTCTGACGGTCCTGATCCCGTTTATTTTGATCGGAGCTTTTCTTCTGGGAGGAAAAGTCCTGGAGAAAGGAGATTTTCTGCAGGCTTTTCCCATCGCGATCCAAGATCACGACCACACCATCATGTCCAGGACGCTGGTCTCCCAGCTGAAGGCAGTGGACCAGTTTTCGGAAGTCAGGGTGCTGGAGGATACGGACGATCCTCTTGACGCCCTCAGAGACGGGGCTGCCGGTGTTCTTGTGATCCCGAAGGATTACTTCTACGCCATGTACAGGGCGGAAGACAGTCCTGTGGAACTCATCCTGAACCGGGAGGCGGGTCTGCCGGCGGTGCTGCTGCATTCCATGCTGGATTCGGTGCTTCAGATCGTGAGTTCCAGTGAGGCCTCCACCTGGGGACTGTATCACTGGATGTACGGCACGGAACTGTCCCAGGAGCAGAAGGATGATATGTACGCGGTCAGTTCGCGTTCCATTCTCAAATATGCCCTGAGCCGTCAGAACGTCATCCTGGACCCGGAGGAGGACGAAAGCCTGATCACATCGGTCGGAGGCATGCTTCTTCGCCGCATTCTGGCGGTCGTCATACCGATGATCCTGTTCGGGTTTTCCCTGATGGCAGTGAAGACTCTGCCGGAGGAGCGCTCCCTGGGAGTGACGGACCGCATGAAAGCCATTGGCTGCGGCGCGAAGGGGGCACTGCTGTCGAAGCTGCTGATCGTCCTTCTGACCTGTCTTCCTCTGATGCTCTTTATGTTTGCCCTGCTCCCTCCGGGGAGCTGGCTCCGCGCGGCGGTATCTTTTATTCTTCTCGAGTGCTCCGCCTTTGCCGGAGCATGGTTCGTCTGTGAATGCTGCGGCACAGCGGCGCTGACCCAGCGCGCAGGCGTTCTGATCCTGGCTGCCTCTGTGCTTCTCAGCGGGAAACTGTGGCCCTGCATCCTGAGCCCGGGCCTGCCGGAAAGACTGGGCAGACTGACGCTGCCCTTCCATTCCTACGCTGTGCTGGAAGCGGCACACTCCAGTCTCAGCTGGGGAGAGCTTCTTCCTCTGTTCTTCACCATCCTGCTGAAGACAGCGGCAGAGTGCCTTCTTGCCAATGCTGCCTGGATCTTCAGAAGGAACTTTACAGAGATCCGGAGTGTTCCGGGGAGGAATGCCGGACCCGGCGGCGGACCAGCCGCTGCATCCGGCAGGACACCGCTCCTTTTCAGGCTCCCTGTCGTCACATCTCTTAAACTGAAGAATCTGGGCGGGTATCCGGGGTGGCTTGTGGTCCTCGCTGCTGCGGCGTTTCTCCTGGGATCAGTGTCTGCCGTGACAGAAAAGAAAGACGGCGATCTGATCCGCGTCTATGCCGCGGATCTGGACCGGACGGAAGCGTCGGAGGGACTGCTGGAAGAACTGCGGCAGACAGAAGGTCTTTCCCTGCAGATCGTCCCTGCGGAAAAAGCGCGGCTCAGACTTCTGACAGAGGGGGCGGAAGGCCTTCTTCTGATCCCGGAAGGATTTGAGGAAACACTGGAAGCGGACGGTGACATCGGCCTCATGTATCAGGCGGCGTCCGGCGTCTCCACAGAGCAGAGTGTGCGGGAGATGATCGCCGGAGCTGTCACCATCAGAAGGACCCGGGAGGATGCCGTTCTTCTTGCGGAAGAGAGACTGGGGAGAAAGCTTTCCGGTGAAGAACTGGAGGCGCTGGACAGTACCATCAGAAAGATGAGGAAAGAACTGCCGCCGCCGATGAGAGCCTTCGAAGAAGGGGGAGCGGCGCCGAAGGATCCTTTTGTACCGGAACGCATCACCTTTTTGTGGTTCCTGATCCTGATGCTGGGGCTTCTTCTCGCAGATTTCAGCGGAAGCGCGGAAAGCCGCCAGATCGCTTTCAGGATGCGGACCATCCCGGGAGGTCTGATCCTTTCTTCCGGCAGCGATATTCTCGCTCTTGCCGCAGCCTGCCTGGTCCCGGGGCTTCTGTTTATCGCGGGATCGGGACTGTCTCCGCAGAAGGCGGTCATTCTGGTGTGCTTCAGCTTTTTTGTGAGCTGCTTCGGACTGATGATCTCCAGTTTCACCGCATCGGAGGGAAGGATCGACGGCCTTGCGTGCTATCTTTCCGTGCTGCTCTGTATTCTGGGAGGGTGCTTCATGGACGTGGCCGCGGCTGCCCCGCAGCTGGCGGGTCTGGTGCGGCTCTCTCCGGTCGGTGCGGCCCTGGCCGCCGAAGCAGGCAGCGCCGCAGGATATGCCGTCCTGATCGGCGGAGGATTCTTATGCGGCGGGATCAGTATCGCACGCAGTTCTTCGAACTGATATTTATGTTTTTATGTGCACGTGATATGATGATATTGGATCTGAAATCTGACAGTGGAGGAAAAGCATATGAAATTCTGCGGAAACTGTGGAAACCGACTGGACGATAACGCAGTATTCTGTCCCGAGTGCGGAGCTAAGGCCCCCGCAGGCCAGGGACAGCAGCAGGCTCCTGCGCAGCCCCCTGTACCGGAAGTTACGGAATTCCAGCCGCACATGAAACCAGACTGGCAGCAGGCACCGGCACAGCCCCAGCAGCCCCAGTGGCAGCAGCCTCCTGCGCAGTCTCAGTGGGGCGGAGCTCCGGTGCCCCCGCCCGTAAAGATGCAGGCACCCGGGAAAGAGGGCAGGTTCTGCAAGGAATGCGGCACCCGTCTCGCGCCGGACGCTATTTTCTGCCCGGAATGCGGCTCGGATATCAGGGAGGACGCAGGCTCAGGCGCCGGGGCGGTTCCTCCGGTGAGCACACCACCGGGAGGTGCGTTTTACGGCACTTCCGGCGGTGAAAAGCCCAAAAAGAAAAAACTGGGTATCGCTATCGGCGTTCTTGCTGTCATTGCTGTGATCGCCGCTCTGGCCATCTTTGTGCCGAAGCTTCTGGTCTCGCCCAAGGCGCGTTTCCTTAAGGCAAATGCGGATGTCTTTAATGAAGCGATCCAGCCGCTGCAGGATCTGCTGGACAGTATGTCGAATGGTATCTCCACTGACATCACGATCAAAGGATCCAGTTCCATGATCCCGAAGGATGCTCAGAAGATCGTGGATGACAGTGCTCTGGTGATGAAAATGGATACTACAGGGGAAGCACTCCTTTTGAACTATGTGCTTCAGGTCTCGGGGACCAATCTTCTCAGCCTGAACGTGGGATATGAAGGAGAGACCGCATCCATTTCCATGCCTGAGGTGACGGATAAGTGCTACACCATGAACGTGCCGAAACTGCTGAAGAAAAACGGCATGGACATGTCGATCACTTCCGAGGATGTCAAAAAGCTTCAGGGCTCCAAAGAATTCAATGATAAAGAGATGAAGCGCTACGGCGCCCTCCTGGCGGGAGCGATCTCCAAAGAGAGCCTGAAAGTCGAGAAGAAGGAAGTCCGTCTTGAGCACCTTGGAGCAAGAGGAAAATATAAAGTCTATACCTGGCATCCGTCTCCGGATGAACTGAAGCAGCTGATGAAGGATATCGCCTCTGAGATCAAAAGCGACGACGATCTGAAGAAGAGGCTGGATGAGATGTTTGAGGTGCCTGGATTCGCGCAGTCCGCCAGAGTAAAGTCATCCAGTGAACTGATCAATCAGATGGCTGATGCCTGCAAGGAAGCCGCAAAAGAGGCAGGCCAGCTGGATGAAGACGAGATCCCGGAGTGGATCGTGGCTGTGCAGGGGGACAAGACCCGTATGATCAGCATCGTGGCAGACGGGGACCCGGTGTTTACTTACGAAAGAGCCGACAATAAGGATTCTTTTGAAGAAGGTGTCTATGTGCTCGACGGCCGCGATGACCTGGAGATCTATCACTGCAAGACCGACAAGAGCGGCAAAAAGGACGGGTTTATCGGAGACGAGGACAAGGCTGTGGTCGAGTTTGAGGTCTCGGACAAGAAAGACAGTGTTTTTGGCTTCCGCTATGGAACCTACAACGTCATTTCCAGGAAAGAGACCGTCGCCGAGATCACAGTGGAGGGCGACGGAAAGGACAGCCAGTATTCCGTGAAGCTGCCTGACGGCCTCCTGGATCTGGATGTTTCTGTTTCCTCCAAGAGTACTGCCGCAAAGCCGGAAGGTAAGAAGACAGATATTACGGATTACACTGACGAACAGCTTGCAGAACTGGGCGAGGAACTCGGAAACGAGATCATGAAAAATGAGAATCTGATGGAGTTCTTTGAATCGTTGCAGAATATTAATTTCTGAACGGAAAGCGGCCTCTTCGGAGGCCGTTTTCTGACAAACTGAGGAAAAAAGCCCGGACGCGGCAAAATGGGAGGATAAAGGGGTTGAGAAGCAGGAAAAAAGCAGGCTCGGATCCACGGATCCCTGTCCTTGCAGGAATGATCATCCTGCTGGTACTGGCAGCGGGAACAGCAGGGATCCTGATACACCGGAGCAATGAAAGAAGAGCTGAGGAAACAGCCGCTGAAGCAGAAAAAGAAACGGAGCCGGAAGAAGAACCGGAGCAGGAAGCAGGAGCGGAGACGAAAACAGAGGAGAGACAGGCAAAGATCGTCGCGGACACTCTTCCGAACGAGACGAAAGCGCCGGCTGAGGTTCCTGAAAGCACGGTTGGCACAGTGCCGGAAGAGGAGAGCACCCTGGCAGAAGAAAGTACCGCAGCAGAACAGACGGTTGTTGCTTCGGAGCTGATCCCATTTACGGAAGAACTTCGTTTCGCGGAATACTCGAAGATCCATACAGATCCGGCAGTCCTGTACCGTGTTTCCGGACCGGGGGCCAGGGGGCTCACTGTCTGTGTAAACGCAGGCCACGGAACCCGGGGAGGCGCATCTGTGAAGACGCAGTGCCATCCTGACGGAACGCCCAAGGTCACGGGAGGGTCCACAGCAGCAGGAGCTCTGACTGCCACTGCAGTCAGCGGCGGGATGACTTTCAGGGACGGCACGCCGGAACCTGTGGTGACGCTGCAGGAAGCCCTGATCCTCAGGGATATCCTGATCGGCAGAGGCTACAATGTACTGATGATCCGGGAGACGGATGATGTCCAGCTGGATAACATCGCCCGGACTGTACTGGCGAACAGCTATGCGGACTGTCATATCGCACTGCACTGGGATTCCTCCGAAAGCGACAAAGGTGCCTTTTTCATGTCGGTCCCTGATAATGGCGGCTACAAGAATATGGATCCTGTCAAAGACACCTGGGAGATCAGCGAACTGCTGGGAGAAAGCCTGATCGAGGGGCTGAGAAACCGGGGCGTGAAGATATGGTCGGACGGGTCCCTTGATATGGATCTGACACAGACTTCCTATTCCAGTGTGGCCAGCGTGGATATTGAACTGGGGGACAGAGTTTCACCGCACACTCCGGAGCAGCTGGGGCTTCTCGCGGAAGGACTGGCGGACGGGGTGGATCTGTTCTTCTCCCGCGCGGGAAACCGGCAGGAAACGGGGCAGTGACCGCCGGAACAGTGACCGCCGGAACAGTGACCGCCGGAACAGGCGATCTGTCCCTGTTCGGGTGCCGTTTATCGGATTCAGGGGAATTCCGGCAGTGAAATGGTAATATGTTTACAGAAACAGGAAACAGAGGGTTTGATTATTTTTTGCATTAGTGATAGGTTATTAAATAGAGCAGTTGTTCAAGTTTTATGACATCAGGGGGTATGAAAAGTATGAATTGCTATTACTGTGGTTCTCCGCTTCCTCAGGGAGGCAGATTCTGCCAGGAGTGCGGCAAGGAGCAGCCGGCCATGCAGGCACCTTCCGCTGTGAATGATCAGTACGGTCAGGGCAGCCAGGGCGGATATCAGGGAAATTATGACTACAGCGGTGCCGGAAACGGCCAGCAGTCTTACGGCGGCCAGCAGTCTTACGGCGACCAGCAGGCCTACGGCGACCAGCAGTACGGCGGCCAGCAGTCTTACGGCGGCCAGCAGGCCTACGGCGGCCAGCAGTACGGTGCGCTTCCGGCGGCCCAGGGAGCCGTTTTTGACATCGGGCAGGTTCCGCCGCCCCGGGGGATCACCCCGCTGAAATCGAACCGCGGACTGCTGATGTACATTCTTCTGTGCGCGGTGACCTGCGGCATTTACGGCCTGTTCTTTATTTATAAGCTGGCAGAGGACATCAACACAGCATGCGCCGGCGACGGCAGCCCGGCGATCGGCGGTCTCGGCGAGTATATCGGTTATTCGCTCCTGACCTGCGGTGTCTACAGTTCCTGCTGGACATTCAATCTGAACAACAGGATGAAGGCGAATGGCAGGCGTTACGGTGTCAGTATTGAGGATGACGGTACGTCGATCCTGCTCTGGAGCACCGTCGGAGCTATGCTCTGTGGTCTCGGGCCGCTGATCGCGATGCATAAGATGTGCAAAAACGCGAATGCGATCTGCGAGGCGTACAACAGATACAATAATCTTGTCTGACGATACGGCAAAGCAGAAATGCAGAACAGGAGTTTATGAAAATTTGTCAGAGATGCGGGACCCGGCTTCCGGAAGGAGCCGGGTTTTGTACAAGATGCGGGGCACCTGCCGGAAGAAGGAACGGCCCCCGGCAGGCACCGGGAGTATTTCATTCACTTGAGACCAGTCAGCAGGAGATTTCCGGTGATGAGGAACCGCGCACCGAGCAGCTCCCGCGGGAGTATGTCCCGGGACAGCAGAGTGAATACGGACCGTACGGACAGGGACAGGGTCAGCAGAGACAATATCAGCAGGGACAGTATCAGCAGGGACAGTACCAGCGGGGACAGTACCAGCAGGGAGTGAACCCTCAGGCGCAGAGATCAGCCCAGGGGTATCTCCGGGAAGCTGCGCTGCCCCTGGCAGTCTATGTATTTGCCGCAGTGAATATTCTCCTGTTCCTGATCGTGGAGCTGACCGGCGGAAGCGATGACATCGGAAATATGATCCGCTGGGGAGCGGTGTTCGGCCCGCGGATCGTTGAAAAAAAGGAATACTGGAGATTTCTCTCCGCCGCGTTCCTCCATTTCGGCATCGCCCATATTTCCAACAATATGCTGGTGCTGTTTGTGATGGGGCCGCAGCTTGAACGGGTGCTGGGCCATCTGAAATTCGCACTTTTCTATCCTGTGAGCGCCGTGGCGGCAAATATCATCGCTTTTTTCATTCAGTTTTCGGAGATGGACTACAGGGTCAGCGCAGGAGCCTCCGGAGCGATCTTCGCAGTCTGCGGAGGGCTGCTCTGGGCCGCCCTCAGGAACCACGGCAGGGCCGGGACCCTGGCGGTCAGACAGATCCTTGTCTTTACAGTCCTTTCCATGGCCTACGGACTGACAGGTGAAGACGTGGACAATACGGTCCACATCGCGGGGTTCGTGATCGGATTTCTGCTGAGCATCCTTCTGTTCAGACCGGAAAGGAACTGACGGAGAGAGAAACCGAATAACAAAGGAGGAAAAGAACTTGAAGTACTGTTCGAACTGCGGAGCGGAACTGATGCCGGGCTCCTCCGTTTGTCCGCGCTGCGGCCAGGCAGCTTTCCCGGCATTTCAGGAGCACTGGACGATCCATGAGGTCAAGGCGGCCGGGCACAGTGCATTTAAAAGAAACTACTGGAACAGTGTCCTTGCCGGAGTGATCTTCAGCGGAAGCGCGGCGATCGCATCCCAGCTGAATCCCATCCGGCTGCACATTGTTGACAAAGAGAGTGTGGAGAATCTGGAAGTGAATATCATCGTGATCCTGCTCTTTGCTCTTGTGGTACTGGTGAGCACAGCCGTCACGGTGGCGGTGGACGCCTTCGGCGCGGAAATGCTGCGTCACGCCAGCATGAACTTCATGAGAGTCAACCAGAGCAGGAATGCGGGGCTGGATTCTCTGAGCGCCTTTTCTCCTTATCTGCACAAGGTCCATGTGCTGTTTATGAAAAACCTCTTCATTTTTCTCTGGAGCTGTCTGCTGATCATTCCCGGGATCATCAAGAGCTATGAATACAGGATGGTCCACTATATCCTCCAGGAGCACCCGGAGATCACATGGCAGGACGCGCTGCAGAGATCAGGCGAAATGATGGACGGAAACAAAATGCAGGCATTTCTTCTGGATCTGTCTTTCATCGGATGGGCCCTGCTTACACTGATCACCTGCACGATAGCGGGGTTGTTCTACATGATGCCCTACAAAATGAATACGGATGCAGCTCTTTATGAGTGGATCAAACGTGAGAAAGGAATGTGCTGACTGTCATGAATGTTGAAGACATCCTGATGGAACTGAAAAGAAAGGCGGGGCAGGACCCCGCGTTTCTTTTAGCTCTTCTGGAAACAGAAAACCACCCGAATTCTCTGTCGGAGTTCTGCCGGCTCAGTACAGAGGCAGGGTTCCCGCTCTATGAAATGGACCTCATCGAAGCCGGGGAAGCGGCTTATGCCGCCATGAAGCGGAGCACCAACGGCGGCGGCGAGAACTCCCCGGCGCTGGAATACCAGGAGGACTACTACGCCATGTTCCTGGCGGAACTGAAGACAATGCAGTAAGATCATTTTAGGAAAACGGACATCAGGTCCGGGAGGTGCACCATGAAAGTTTCTTTTCCGGTGGCGTCCGTCTTCGGCGCGCTTCTGACATTCATCCAGATCGTGAACCTGATCTGGAGATATGTTGTCACAGGGTATCCCGTCATACCTTTCACTCTTGCCGCAGATATTATATCGGTCCTCTGTATGGGTGTGCTGAGCGCGGGACTGTTTCTCCGGCAGCGGAACGTGATGATCACGGGGCCTCTGCTGCTTGAAAGCCTTGGCAGCCTGCTTTATCTTGTGATGGTGATCCTGGATACCGTATTTCACATAAGGCTGATCTTCCCGGGCTTTTTCAGGGCAACCCTGGACTGGACCATCGGACTTACAGGTTATGCTCTGACGGGATTCCTGAGCTGGTTCTTTCTGCTGATCACAGCGGTAAACTGCTTTAACGATCCGGATTCCAGGGAACTGAAAGGAAGCAGGCTTTTCTGGGCAGCCCCGGGCTGGCTCGGGTTCATCCACACCCTTGGCAGGCTGATCGGGGCAAGCGTTCTCGGAGGATTTCCGGGGGGGCTGATCAGTCTGTTTCTGGAGGTGCCGTTCCTGTTTCTCCTTGGCTGGTGGCTGACGCATCCTTATGCTGCTCCGCCGCAGGCGGCGCTGAAGTATACTGCGATGCAGGCTGCGTCACAGCAGAGACAGGGGTATGCCCTCCCTGCAGCACCGCAGGCACCGGGATACGAACGACCGGCAGCACCGCAGCCGGTCCATGCGGCTTTCTGTCCCTTCTGCGGGCAGAAGCTGGAGCCGCAGCACGCGTTTTGTCCTGCCTGCGGGAGACCGGCGTCCCTGGTGAGCCCGGCAGCAGGCGGAGCCAGGTATGCGGCCCCGTCCGCCGAAGCGGATATTCCCACCGGGGGACTGAAGGTGCTCTGTTTCCTTGCGCCCGGTGTGGGGCTGATCCTTTACCTTGTGTGGAAAGATACCCTGCCCGCAAAGGCCGGAGCCTGCGGAAAAGCAGCCATCTGGGGAGGCATTTTCTGGATCGTGGCGACGATCCTTCTGACAGTCCTGTCCGTGCTGATCCCGCTGATCATCATCGGGGTATCAGTGAGATTCTGAGGATCAGGATCCGGCCCGTCATCTGGAAAGACAGAGAAAGGAAGAAGAGGATATGGCGTTTTGTCCGAACTGCGGAAACCGGATACCGGACGGAGCGAAGTTCTGCACAAACTGCGGAACGAATCTCGTTGAGGAAGATAAAAAGAAAAAGGGGATCCCTGCGGCAGCGGGGATCCTGGCTGTCCTGATGCTCCTTGCGGTGCTCTGCGGAGGCGGATTCTTTCTTTACAGCCGTCAGCCGTCAGTCCGGATCAGAAGATATCTGAATCTCGGAATGAAATACCTGGCTGAGGAAAAATACGATGAGGCGGTGCTGGCTTTTGAGAAGGTCATCAGCATCGATCCGAAAAGATTCGAAGCCTATGAAGGAATGGCGGATGCCTATGAAGGAGAGAGAGATTACCTGAAAGCAGTCAGAGCGCTGGAGCAGGGAGTGGAAGCCGCAGAAGACGGGGAACCGTCCCGCAGTGTCGGGAAAAGAATGACGGAGTATTACATGATCCTGGCGGAAGAAGCCTTCGAAGCGGGGGAGGGAGACCAGTCCGCGGATTTCTACGAAAAAGTGGAGGAACTGGAGCCGGAGGACCCTGAGACTGCGGAATGGCTGGAAGTGAACCGCATGAGATTTCTCATTACAGGCCGGCTGGACCTGAACAGTTCCAGAGAGGATTATATCAGGGCTTACCGGGAAGCTTTCCGGGACGCGAAGAAATTCCATGAGGAGCAGACCGCGGAGCGTCTCTCTCAGGAAACTCATACACAGGAATCCGAGATCCCGTACAATGGCATCTCATATACGCTGTGCGATATCACAGGAGACGGGATCAGGGAACTGATCGTCGCGCAGGTCACAAACAAACATTCGGAAACGATCCGGATCTACAGCCTGACTGACGGGAAACCGTATCTGATGGGAGAAACGTACGGGGACACTGTGGACAGTATCTGTGCCGGCTGCCGTTCAGGCTATCTGTACTGGAGCGGGTATAAAGGATCTTACGGTCTGTATTACAAGGAATGGAACGGAACGGTGTTCTCCGACAGCACGCTGTTTGAGGGGACCTGGGACTACTGGGAACGGGGGGAGGGACCGAAGGAACCCCTGTCTTTTGAAGAACTGGGAGAATATTACGACCAGTCCCGGATCACGGATCATCCCGCAGAATGGGTGCAGATCGGTTCCTTTGATTTTTACACGGAAGAGCATGACCTTGAAATGTATGACGGAAAAGGCGCGGCTGCGGCATATAAACCTCTTCTGGATATGTATTATTCCTGTCTTTTCCGCGTGTGGCCCTTCCTGGACGAACAGAACGGGGAGGACCCCTGCGACCCGGACAGCGTGAGTTACTTATGGACTATGTTCAGGAACGATTTCAGTCTTGCTGACGCGGGCTATCTTCTCCGGGACCTGAATCAGGACGGCATTCCGGAGCTGATCATGACAACATCCCGGTGGGCAGAGGACGGAACAGGCGTGGATCTGTATACCATCAGGGACGGGAAGATCGTGCATCTTTCCACCAGCGGTGAAAGGTACCGCTTCATGATCAGGGCGGACGGGGCAGTCATCGAAGACGGTTCCGGCGGGGCGATGTTCCACAGTACAGAAGTTTTTGTCCTGGACAGCAGTCAGCAGTTGAAGCTGGTGCAGACACTGCAGATCGACGGCAACCGCGATCCGGTGAATCCGTATTTTACCGGGCCTGATGAAAAGCATCTTGCCGGCATTTCCGAAGCGGAAGCGAAAGAGATCATGGCCCGGGACATGCAGGGGGCGCCGTTTATCCCTGTCCCGATCCAGGAGTACGGAGTCAGTCCGTATGCGGATCTGTGGGAATATGATTACAGCCGGTAGTCGCCGGAGATCTGCCGGGGAGTAAACAGAAAAATATACTGTCAGCACTGTATGCGGGATCAGGAAAGGTATCATTTTCCGCTGTTATTATATTATAATGGCATAAGAGTGCTTTTTACTGTTTATTGCTGAAGATCAGGAAAGAGACTGTTTACGGAATAGAGGGGAACTATGTATTGTCAGCATTGCATGCAGGATCAGAAGAGAAAGGGACGTTTCTGCATCTACTGCGGAAAGGATCTGACGGCGCAGAACGCTCCGCACCAGCTTCCTGTGGGGACGCGGCTGCAGGACCGGTATGTGGTCGGTGCGGCCATCGGCCAGGGCGGCTTCGGGATCACCTACGTCGGCCTGGACCTCAGGATCCGTAAGAAGATCGCCATCAAGGAATACTTTCCCAGAGGGCTTGTGGACCGGAGAGAGGGAGATACAGACATCTCTGTCACAGCAGGTACCGAGAAAGTCTACTTTGACAAAGAGAAAAAGCGCTTCCTCCAGGAGGCGGAGATCCTGGCAAAATTCTCCGGAGAGAGGAACATCGTCGGGATCAGCGACAACTTCGAGGAGCACAACACGGTCTACATCGTCATGGAGTTCATCGACGGGATCCGGCTGGACGAATACCTGGAACAGCAGGGAAAACTGCCCTTTGAGAAACTGTTCCGTCTGTTCTCTCCGCTGATGCAGAGCCTGTCCCGGGTGCATTCCACGGGACTGATCCACAGGGACATCAGCCCCCAGAACATCATGGTCCTGCCTGATGAGACGCTGATCCTGCTGGATTTCGGTGCCGCGAGGGAATACGGAGAGTCAAAGGAGACCAGTCTGTCTGTGATCCTGAAGCACGGGTATTCTCCTTCAGAGCAGTATATGAGCCACGGCCGTCAGGGGCCGTGGACGGATGTTTACGCGCTGTGCGCCACGATGTACCGGATGCTGACAACGGTGATGCCGCCCACGGCTGTGGAGCGGATGGCCTCTGACAAACTGGAGAAGCCCTCGAAGCTCGGGGCGGAGATCAGCCCGGCAGAGGAAGAAGTGCTGCTCCACGGCATGGCCCTGGATATTGAAAACAGGATCCAGTCCATGGAGGAGCTGCACAGGGAGTTCGAGAGCGCTTCGGAAAAAGGAAGAGCTTACCGCTACCGCGGAAAGAATCCACAGAAGAAGAGCGGAAAAGCAGGGCTGGCAGCGCTGTTTCTGATCCCTCTCCTTCTCGCTGGTGTCGGCGCTTTCCTGTTTTTCGGCGGGAAAAAGGATGACGCGGCTGTATCTGTGATCGGCGCGGATACGGAAGAAGAATGGGATGAGGAAGACAGTTCCGGAAAGGCAGGGGAGCAGGCAGCTGCGAAAAAAGCAGACATACCGGAGGGCTTTACTGTAGAAGAGCATCCCATACTGCGCTCAGCAGATTCCACCTACTACAACGACTGTTTCGGTGTAGAAAATAATTCCGGGAAAAACGTCAAGGCAGAGCTGATCTGCAATGCGTATGATGCTGAGGGCAATCTGCTGGAATCCAAGACCGGGAAACTGGATCCTCTCGGGGACAAGGAAAAGAGCTATGTCTACGCGATGTTTTCGGATAAGGAGCATAAGATCGATCACGTGGACTACAGTCTCCTGGTGTCGGACACTGACGCCGTTCCCGCACTGAGTTCTCTGAAGGTCACAGAGCAGGATACCGGTAAGGGGATCGTCGTTACTGCGGAACATACGGGAGAGGAGCCGCTGGCATCGCTGCAGATGCAGGCTCTGTTCCTGAATGAAAACGGGGAAGCGGTACTTTACAGCAGCGCGAACATCGCAGGCGCAGCGGGCAAACTGAGAAAGGGCGAGATCTGGAGCGCTGCAGTGGCCTGCTCAAAACCCTACAGTTCCGTTCAGTATGCACTGACAGGAAAAAAAGAACAGGATAACGGCAAACAGCCTGTGATCTCACCGGAGCTGTTCAGCGTCGAGTGTCAGGACGGGATCTTCAAATCGACCTGTTATCCTGTCGTGACCAACAGATCGGACAAAAACGCCACTGTCAAAGTAAATGCCGTGGCGCACGGGGAAGATGGAGTACCGGTCTTTGCAGGGACCGGAGAGATCTATGCCATCGGACCGGGAGAGACAACGGTGGTTCCCGTGCTTCTCACAAACTCTCTTCCGGATGGCAGACTGGAGTTCCGGGTCAGCGCAGCAGAGACAGACAACAGAAGGAGCGCCATCGCAGACCTGGTCCTGGAAACAAGAAAAGAGAGCAAAAGCGTTCTTACCGCGATTACGAATTACGGAAGCGGTACTGCGGAGTCAGTGCATATATTTGCGCTGTTCCGGGACGCGGAGGGAAACCTGGTCCACGCGCGGGATGAGTGGCTGGTCGCCAGTATGGAACTGGGGGCCTCAAAAATTATCCAGATCGATTCGCCTAAGGAATTTGATCACGCGGATTTCTATGTCTCAGGATATAAAACCGGCCTGGAGCCCGGACCGGGGCTGAACCTCAGGCCTTCCGAAAATGAGCCGTCAAAGCTTGCGGGGGCAGTATATGAAAAACCCAAAGCGGAGACCATCATCGAAGGAATGGATATGGTGTGGGGCACGCTCAACAAAGGAGAAGGTGCGGAAAACTTTGTCTTCTTTATCAACAAGGAACTGGACTTCGGGGGTTATTACAGGGTCTCTTCCGGCAGAATGTCAGGCAGCGTAGGAAAGCTCTGGGAAGGAAGCCAGAAGGAGTATATGGCCGGAGACACACCGGTGACCCTCCAGGAATATGTCATCGAAGGCAACAGTGAAGGAGAGACTTCCTCTGTCTTTATCGCCATCGACGGAGGAAAAGCAGGCCAGGAGGATCCGCCCGGAGGCCCGTCTCTTCTGCAGCTGCCGGATATGGAGGAGGATCACGCGGAGACCATTTCGGAGAACGATGCGGCCAGACAGGTCGCCGTAAATATGACGGAGTTTTTCTTCGGCAGTTACTGATCACAGAAGAGCGGAGGAAACGCGGTTCGTCCGGTTTCAGCTGCTGCCTGTCGGAATACAGGAGTCCTGCACAGAAAACCGGGATATAATAATAACGTAAACAGGGCAGTGTTATCGATCATCTGAAAGCAGGAGGGAGTTCTCGATGAAAATGATCAAAAAAAAGCTCTTGCTTCTGGCTGCAGCCGGCTGTTTTCTGATCTCAGGCTGCCGGAGTCCGCAGGCATCGGCGGAAGTCCGCAGCACTGCCGCAAAGGAAACTATGCGGCAGGAGACGGAGACTTCAAATGACAAGGGAGGGGAAGAGATGGAAAACATGGAAAGCATGGAACTGACTGATCAGGAGAAAAGACTCCTTTGCGAGATCTATCCGATGGAAGAGCGCATTATGGAAGGAAGGCTTTTCAACTACCAGAAGAATACGGTGACCGGTTTCCGCGCCGGCATGGACTATCTTGCCCGGAAATATCCCGGATATGATTTTGAGGCGCTTTCCATCACACCTGCCTCAAAATTTGATCCCTGGATGATCGTCCGGATCCAGAGCGGAGATGCCGGGATCTGGGAGCTTAAGGTGACACCTGAAAAAGAGGGCTTTTCTTTTGCGGATACTTTTTACAATGCGCTGATGCAGGAAAAGTATGACAGCATGGTGGAGGAGCTGTTGAAGGCAGCGGGCTTCGAGGTGCGCTCTTATACGGTTTTTACAGCTCCGCAGGAGAAGACGGGACCGGAGACAACAGTGGAGGAACTGCGGGAAAGCAGGCTTCCGAGGATGACCCATCTCTTTATTCAGAAGCCGGAGAATAAGGAGGCTCAGGACGAAACGGCGGAGGCAGTGCAGTCAGCACTGAAGAACGCCGGGGTCTACGGTAATTACATCCTGTATTTCGTCCCCGGCGGGCTGGTCCTCGATGCGGAGGAACTGGAGAAGCAGAGGCTGCAGATGGAAAGCAGAGCCTTCAGCTGCCACGATGTGAAGTGAGGAGGGATGAGCAATGGCATTGACGACCGAACAGGTCCTTCTCCTCAACAATCTCATGTATATGTCAGGGGACGGGGATCCTCTTTACGCTGCTTCCGCCTATGAGGGTCAGACCATCGAAAGCTGGCTCAACAGCATCGACACGAACAGTCTGGTCTCGGACAAAAACTACGGAAGCTATATGAACGGTGATGACTGGAACAACATCATCGAGGCAGTTAAAAGTGACGACACTCTGATGAATATGACGGTAAAGACCACCCACACGGACTGGGACACAGGCGGCGGCGGGGGGTACAGTGCCGTATTTGTCAGCGAAAACTCAGGGGAGGCTGTGGTGGCCTTCAGAGGGACTGCCAGCAACGAATGGAAGGATAATTTCACCGGAGGCAACGTCACTGACACCGCGCAGCAGAAAAACGCACTGAGCTGGTACAAGGAAGTCTATGAAGAGTACGGACTGGACAGCTATGACGTGACTGTGACAGGGCACTCCAAAGGGGGAAACAAAAGCAAGTATATCGCGCTTCTGGACGACACCGTAGATCACTGCGTTTCGTTTGACGGACAGGGCTTTTCCGACAAGTTCATGGCCCAGTACAAGGACCAGATCGCAGCGCGTCAGAATGTCATTGAGAACCACAACGTCGATTACGACTATGTGAACCTTCTCCTGAACGATGTTGGGGAAACGACTTTTTATAAAGGACAGGATCTGGGGGAAGGAGGTTTTCTGGAGAACCACTGTCCCAACACCTTCATGAAATTCGGCGAGGGCGGGTCTTTTGAGATGGTAGTGAATCCCGAGGGACAGGGGAAGGAAATGCAGGCCCTGGACCAGTTCCTGAATTCCTACCTGCGTTCACTCTCGGATTCGGAAAGAAACGGCGCCCTGGAGCTTGTGAACGCCCTGATCGACGATGCTTTTTCCATGGATGACGACATGTCGATGCAGGACAAGCTGGACGTGTTCATGAAGACGGTCGCGGATCCGGGCAGGAAAGACGATATTGCCCGGCTTCTCGCCTACGCGATCAAGTACGAGCAGGAGAATCCGGAGCTCGCGAAGGAAATAAAGAGCGTCCTGAACAAGTTCGGGATGGACGGGGCTGTCGAGTATATTGACCTTGCCCATGAAGTGCTGAACTTCGAGATCAATGAGAAGATCGGGCCATTCACCATACATCTCACTTTTGACGATATACTTGCCATCGCTACCGGTGCGGCAGGCGTAGCGGACAAACTGATGGAATGGCTCAGCAAGATCCCGGGAGTCGACAAGGACTGGATATTCAACAAACTGGCAGAGTTTATCAAGGATAAATGCGGGATAGAGCTTACAGCGGATCAGCTGCGCGCGCTGCTCGGCATCCTCCAGCAGGTCAGCGACGATCTTGACGATGTGAAGATCCATAAGGACGGCTCGGATATCACAGTGGATTCCCCGGCCGTTCTGCCGCCCGGCAGTACAGGAGCTGTGATCGGAGTCACTGCGGCAGGAAACCACAGGATCTTCGTGAAGCCCCAGGAGATACGCGCTGCCGCAAAGCTTCTGGAAACTGCAGCAGGGATGCTTTCAGGGGCCCGGGACGATGTCCAGTTCCAGAACGCGAATCTCCGCTTTAAGATCGCCTGCATGAAGCGGATCCGCGAGCGGCTGAAGGAAACGGAAGAGAGTCTGCAGCTCCTGAGCACAAGGACCAGGAGTCTTTCCGAAGCACTGACGGAGATCGCGGTGCTCTGTGAGAACACGGAGAACCAGAATACAGGGATGCTGGATCCGGAGCACTTATGAGTTGAAGGAGTCACGATATGAGAAGACGGTTTCTGATTTTTATTCTCTGCATTGCCGCGCTGCTTTCTGCCTGCAGGGAATCTCCTCAGACAATGATGAAAAAGCAGCTTGACCTGGGACAGAAGTACCTCGTTGACAAGAATTATGAAGAAGCACTGCTCTCATTCCAGCTGGTGCTTGACCTCGATCCGAAAGTGATCGAAGCCTATGAGGGCATCGCCGAGATCTACAGTGCCAGCGGTAAGGACCGGGACGCTGCCCGCGTGCTGGAACAGGGAATAGAAGCGGTAGGGATAGAGAATGTATCGGAGGAGCACCTGGATATCATACTGAACCTGTACCGCGGCATAGCGGAAGGAGCGGAAGCCGGCAAAAACAGAGACCGTGCGATCGAACTCTACACGAGAATGCTGGAGCTCAGGGAGGACGCGGAGATCACTGCCAGACTGGAAGCACTGAAAGAAGAAGAGAGAAAGGCCGCCGAACTGGAAAACAGAAGAGAAGAGCTTGAGGATATGTCAAAGGCAATCACCATGGCCGCCATAGAGGGGACAGATTATGATTTTCACAATGATCTGATACTCAGCGAAGAGTTCCTCGATCTGACGGACAGTCTGGAAGAGCCGTATATTTTCCCGACAGAAAACGGTCTCTATATCGGTGTGTACCCGGGCGGCTATATCTACTATGGTACGATGTCCGGCGACGTGCGGCAGGGACACGGTCTCTGGTTTTACGGAGACATAAAGGCCATTACAGTTGCCGATACCTGGTGGGACCACGACCGGCCGAACGGGAAAGCGACGATCACAAGGACGATCAACGAGGCGGAGCTGGTGAAAGAGCCGGACCATACTTACGCGCTGAAAACGATCGAAAACGTCAGTCTGGCTGACGGGGTCTATGAAGGAGAAGGAAATATCCAGTGGTTTATGGATGCAGGAGACTGTGATCACAACTGGGATGTCACTTATTCCGGAGGCGTACTGCAGGCAGCCGGCGGAGAATACGCTGCGCTCTGCAGCAAATGCGGGGCTGATCTTCTTGCAGGCGGATCTGTACATAAACTGAAAGGATTGTGACCTGGGGCCAAAATGTCGGAAAATGGTTTCATGCACAGGCCCTACTGGAAAAACTGCGGCAGATGTATTATAGTATAAAAGTGGCAGAATAAGGAAAGACCATTTGCCGGAGGCGTTATGAAATCACTTGAGATCGAGGCGTCCCTTCAGAACCTGGATCAGGTGCTGGAGTTCCTGGAGGAACAGCTTTTTGATGCGGGCTGCTCCATGAAAGCGGCCATGCAGCTTCAGCTGGCAGCGGAAGAGATTTTTGTGAATATCGCGAGCTATGCCTACGGGTCGGGAACAGGCACTGCCCGGATCCAGGTGGAGTTCGAACAGGCACCTCGTGCAGTGAAGGTTACTTTTACTGATGCCGGTGTACCCTATGATCCTCTGAAGAAAGAGGATCCGGATGTGACTCTCAGCGCTGCGGAGCGGGAGATCGGCGGCCTCGGGATCTTCATCACGAAAAAAAGCGTGGATGATATCAGCTACGAGTACCGGGAAGGGAAGAATATCCTGACATTAAAAAAGTATTACTGAGGATCGGGTCCTTCCCAGGGCGGAATAGTGCATTTGAATGGCGAAAATGATGCATTGACTTGACTCTCTTCTTCGTGTATAATAGTGTGGTTGAAAAAAAGAACGGCACAGACGAAGAGAGTAAGAGCCGGAGAAAGCAGCAGCGAGCCGGGGATGGTGGAAGCCCGGTGCGAGTATACGGTTCCGAAGATCACTTCCGAGCTGCGCTCCTGAACAGCCCGGTCTTTCCGGGGATCAGTAGGAAGCGCCGTCCTGCCCGCGTTAAGGGAATGGAAACACATGTGCAGGTGGTACAGCGAAACGGAGCTTTCGTCCTTCATGGGACGGAAGCTTCTTTTTTTCACATCAGGAAAGCGCTGCACCGCAAAAAAGTAAGAAGGAGAGACCGGCTTATGTACAGAAAAGTTCCGACAGACCTGAACTTTGTAAAGAGAGAGGAAGAGGTCGAGAAGTTCTGGGACGACAACCGAATCTTTGAGAAGTCAGTGGAAAAGCGTGAGGGCTGCCCGACCTACATGTTCTACGACGGTCCGCCCACTGCGAATGGAAAGCCCCACATCGGCCATGTTGAGACCAGAGTCATCAAGGACATGATCCCGCGTTATCATGCCATGAAGGGCGAGCAGGTCCCGAGAAAAGCCGGATGGGACACCCACGGCCTTCCGGTAGAGCTGGAAGTGGAGAAGGAGATCGGCATCGAGGGAAAGGATCAGATCGAAGCCTATGGCATCGAGCCTTTTATCCAGAAGTGCAAGGAATCCGTCTGGACCTATAAGGGAATGTGGGAAAAGTTCTCCGGCAAAGTGGGCTTCTGGGCGGACATGAACGATCCCTATGTGACTTATTACGACGATTACATCGAATCCGAGTGGTGGGCTCTCCAGGAGATCTGGAAAAAGGGACTGCTCTACAAGGGCTTCAAGGTGGTCCCCTACTGCCCGAGCTGCGGAACACCGCTTTCTTCCCACGAAGTGGCGCAGGGATATAAAACACTGAAGGAACGCTCTGCGGTGGTCCGCTTCAAGGTAAAGGGTGAGGACGCGTATTTCCTCGCCTGGACCACGACCCCCTGGACCCTGCTCTCCAACATCGCACTCTGTGTGAACCCGAGGGAGGAGTACGCGAAGGTCAAGGCTGCTGACGGATACACCTACTACATGGCGAAAGCGCTTCTCGACACGGTGCTGGGACCGCTGGCAAAGGAAGGCCAGCCCGCGTACGAGATCCTGGAGACCATGCCCGGCAGCGCCCTGGAGTACAGGGAGTATGAGCCGCTGTACAGCTGTGCTGCAGACGAGGTGGCGAAGCAGCACAAGAAGGGCTTCATTGTCTACATGGATGACTATGTCACCATGGAGGACGGCACCGGCATCGTCCACATCGCTCCTGCATTCGGTGAAGACGACGCCCGTGTCGGCAGAAAGTATGACGCAGCTTTTGTCCAGATGGTGGACGACAAGGGAAGACTCAAGCCTGAGACCGGCAAGTTTGACGGAATGCGCTGCAAGGCCACGGAGAAGGAGATCGCCGCCGGTGCGGTGAACGCGGATCCCGAGGTCCTGAAGGATCTGGACGAAAGAGGCATCCTCTACAGCGCCCCGAAGATCGAGCATGACTATCCGCACTGCTGGCGCTGCGATACGCCGCTCCTCTATTACGCAAGAGAGTCCTGGTACATCGAGATGACAAAGGTGCGGGACGACCTTGTGCGGAACAACAAAGAGATCAACTGGGTCCCCCAGAGCATGGGTGAAGGCCGTTTCGGAAACTGGCTCGAGAACATCCAGGACTGGGCCATCTCCAGAAACCGCTACTGGGGCACACCGCTGAACATCTGGGAGTGTCCGGACTGCGCGAACCGCCTGTCTGTCGGTTCCAGAAAGGAACTGGCGGAGCTGTCCGGCGATCCGGCAAATGAGAAGATCGAGCTGCACCGTCCTTATGTGGACAATGTCTTCATCAAGTGCCCGAAGTGCGGCGGAAGCATGCGCCGTGTGCCGGAAGTCATCGACTGCTGGTTCGACTCCGGCGCGATGCCTTACGCGCAGCTTCATTATCCTTTTGAGAACAAGGAGCTGTTTGAGAAGTGGTTCCCGGCATCCTTTATTTCCGAGGCGGTGGACCAGACCAGAGGCTGGTTCTATTCCCTCCACGCCGAATCCACGCTTCTCTTCAACAAGCCCTGCTTTAAGAACGTCATCGTCATGGGACTGGTGCTGGACAAGGACGGAAACAAGATGTCCAAGTCCAAGGGAAATGCTGTGGATCCCATGGAAGCCCTGGAGCAGTACGGCGCTGACGCGATCCGCTGGTATTTCTACACCAGTGCGGCTCCGTGGCTGCCGAAACGCTTCTCCGGAGAGGCTGTGAAGGAAGCGCAGAGAAAGTTCATGGGAACACTCTGGAACACCTACGCGTTCTACACGCTTTATGCGGACATCGACAGCTTCGATCCTACAAAGTATACGCTGGATTATGAGAAGCTTCCGGTCATGGACCGCTGGCTTCTGTCCAGAATGAGCACCATGGTGCAGAAGACCGACGCGAACCTCGCAGCCTACAGGATCCCGGAGGCTGCAGCCGTACTGGAGAAATTCGTGGATGATATGTCCAACTGGTACGTGCGCCGCTGCCGCGACCGTTTCTGGGCCAAGGGAATGGAGCAGGACAAGATCAACGCCTACATGACGCTCTGGACCGCGCTGGTCACAGTGTGCAAGGCTTCCGCCCCCATGATCCCCTTCATGACGGAACAGATCTGGCAGAACATTGTCCGCACGGTGGACAGCACGGCGGAGGAGAGCATCCATCTCGCCATGTTCCCGAAGGCAAACGAAGCGTGGATCGACAAGGAGCTGGAGGACAGCATGGACGAGGTCCTGAAGATCGTCGTCATGGGCCGCGCCGCCAGAAACAACTCCGGACTGAAGAACCGCCAGCCGCTCTCCGCCATGTATGTCAAGGCGCCGAAGGAGCTGGGCAGCTTCTATACAAAGATCATCGAGGAAGAGCTGAACGTGAAGAAGGTGGAGTTCACCGACGACGCGGAGCAGTTCGTGACCTACAGCTTCAAGCCGCAGCTCAGGACCGTGGGACCGAAGTACGGGAAACTGCTCGGAAAGATCCGCCAGGCTCTGGCGGGGCTGGACGGCCAGAAGGCGATGAAAGAACTGAAAGAGACCGGCGCCCTGCATTTCGATTTCGACGGGCAGGCAGTGGAGCTTACAGAGGATGATCTTCTGATCGATGTCGGCAAGTCCGACCGCTACGTCACGGAGCAAGACAATGTCGTGACAGTGGTCCTGGATACCCTTCTCACCGACGAACTGGTGGAGGAAGGATTTGTCCGCGAGATCATCAGCAAAGTCCAGACCATGAGAAAAGAAGCGGGTTTCGAAGTGACGGACCGCATCGTTCTCAGTGCAGGCGGCAACAGCAGGATCAAAGAGATCATGGAGAAAAACGCGGAAATGATTCGTGCCAGTGTTCTTGCAAACGCCGTGAATTACGGCGAGGCGGAAGGTTATGTGAAAGAATGGAACCTGAACGGCGAAACGGTGTCATTAGGCGTTAGAAAGGATATCTGATTTATGACAAAAACAAAAAGTAAAACTGCGGCAGCATCCGATACAGTGCCGACACAGATCGCGTCTGTCAATGCGCTGTCCAAGGACAAGCTGAAGGCAGATATTGAAACCTATATCCGGATGGTCTACAGAAAGACCATCCAGGAAGCGACGCCGGCCATGGTGTACCACGCGGTGGCACTGGCGGTGAAGGATACAGTGATCAATGACTGGATCATCACCCACAGGACCTATGACGAGCAGCAGGTCAAAAAGCTCTACTACATGTCCATGGAATTCCTGGTGGGCCGCACCCTGGGCAATACCATCCAGGCTCTGGGACAGCAGAAGATCGTCAAAGAAGCTCTCGCCGAGCTGGGGTATGATCTTGTGAACATCGAGGACGAAGAGCGCGATCCCGCTCTCGGCAACGGCGGTCTGGGCCGTCTTGCGGCATGTTTCCTGGATTCTCTCTCCACGCTGAACTATCCGGCCTATGGCTGCGGCATCCGCTACCATTACGGCATGTTCCGCCAGAAGATCGAAAACGGCTACCAGGTCGAGATCCCGGACGACTGGCTGAAGGACGGCTATCCTTTCGAGATCAAGAGAGAAGAGTACACCTGCGAAGTGAAGTTCGGCGGTTATGTCTCCACCAGAGTGGAGAACGGCAGGCCCCATTTCTATCAGGAGGGCTATTCCTCCGTGCGTGCCATTCCCTATGATCTTCCTGTCGTAGGCTACGGCAACAACATGGTCAACACACTGAGGATCTGGGACGCGGAAGCCATGAGCACCTTCTCCCTGGATTCCTTTGACAAGGGCGACTACCGCAAGGCAGTGGAGGAGCAGAACCTCGCGCGCACCATCTCTGAAGTCCTGTATCCGAACGACAACCACTACTCCGGAAAGGAACTGCGTCTGAAGCAGCAGTATTTCTTTATCTCCGCGACGCTGCAGACTGCCATCAAGAAGTTCCACAAGCGTCACAGCGATATCCGTGAGCTGCCGAAATACGCAGTGTTCCAGATGAACGACACCCATCCGACTGTTGCGGTGCCGGAGCTGATGCGTATCCTTCTGGATGATGAGAGACTGGAATGGGATCAGGCATGGGATATCGTCACCCACTGCTGCGCTTACACGAACCACACCATAATGAGCGAGGCTCTGGAGAAATGGCCTATCGAGCTGTTCTCCCGTCTGCTTCCCCGTGTGTATCAGATCGTGGAAGAGATCAACCGCCGCTTCCTTCTGGACATTCAGAAGGCCTTCCCTGGAGATACCCAGAAAGCGAACCGCATGGCCATTATCCATGATGGCCAGGTGCACATGGCCTACATGGCGTGCTGCGCTGCGTTCTCCATCAACGGCGTGGCGGCGATCCACACGGAGATCCTGAAGAAGCAGACGCTGAAGGATTTCTTCGACATGTATCCTTACAAGTTCAACAACAAGACCAACGGCATTACGCAGCGCCGTTTCCTGCTGCACGGCAACCCGCTCCTGGCTGACTGGGTCACCTCCAAGATCGGCAGTGAGTGGATCACGGATCTCCCGACGATCAAGAAACTGGAGATCTATGCGGACGATCCGAAGTGCCAGCACGAGTTCATGAACATCAAGTATCAGAACAAGCTGCGCCTTGCTGAGTACATCAAACAGCATAACGGGATCACGGTGAATCCCAGATCTATCTTCGACGTCCAGGTCAAGCGTCTGCATGAGTACAAGCGCCAGCTGATGAACATCCTTCACGTGATGTTCCTTTACAACCAGCTGAAGGACAACCCGCAGATGGATATGATTCCGCGGACCTTTATCTTCGGCGCCAAGGCAGCGGCGGGCTACCGCAGAGCGAAGCTTACGATCAAGCTGATCAACTCCGTGGCAGAGGTCATCAACAACGACTACTCCATCCACGGCAAGATCAAAGTGGTCTTCATCGAGGACTACTGCGTCAGCAACGCGGAGATCATCTTTGCGGCGGCGGATGTTTCCGAGCAGATCTCCACTGCTTCCAAGGAAGCTTCCGGCACCTCCAACATGAAGTTCATGCTGAACGGCGCACCGACCTTGGGAACCATGGACGGTGCAAATATCGAGATCGTGCAGGAAGTCGGCGAGGAGAACGCGTTTATCTTCGGTCTCAGTGCGGATGAGGTCATGAACTACGAGAATCACGGCGGATACAACCCGATGGAGATCTTCAACAATGACCAGGATATCCGCAGGGTGCTGATGCAGCTGATCAACGGATTCTATTCTCCCGATGATCCTGAGCGTTTCCGTGAGATCTATAACAGTCTGTTGAACCAGAACGGCTCCGAGCGCGCGGACACTTACTTTATCCTGAAGGATCTGCGCTCCTATCTGGATGCTTTCTGGCGGATCGACGGCGCCTACAGAGATGAGGCCCGCTGGGCAAAGATGTGCATGCTGAACACCGCAAATGCCGGCAAGTTCTCTTCCGACAGAACGATCGAGGATTATGTCAGGGATATCTGGCACCTGAAGAAAGTCATGATCAATGTGGACAAGTGATCAGCGGAACAGCAAAGAGTTTTAACAGCAAAGAGATTCAAATAAAACAGCGCCCGGCGGATGTCCGGGCGCTGTTTTTATGGTATGCTGTTTTTACCGGGAGAAAGCCGGCACAGAGCCGGGGGGGGAGGAGACAGGAGATGCCGGGAAACAGGGCTGAATTCACAAAAGCCATGCGGCGGACGCATACGATCTATATGCCTGATATGCTGCCTTACCACGGGCAGCTGTTCCGCGCGGCATTCCGTTTTGCGGGCTACCGCCTGAAGATCGTCCCTTACGCCGCAGCCTATCCGAAAGAGGCATACTCCACTGTCAGTCAGGATTACTGTTCTCCGGGTATCCACATCATAGGAAACGCGCTGGCGCTGGTAAAAGAACTGGACCGGAAGCACGGGAGAGGCTGTCCCGCGGGGAATGACGGCGGAAGGGGACTGCGCATCGCTTTTCTGGAACCCCAGAGCGGAGGGATCTGCAAAGCCGGCAATCTGTATTATGCCCTGATCAACAGTCTCAGGCGCGCAGGGTATCCGGAGATCCCCGTGATCAGTCTGAACCCCCACGCAAAAGAACAGCACAGCGGGTTCCGGCTCGGGCCGCGGCTCCTTGCGGCCGGATTTGTCTCTGTGCTGTACAGCGACCTCCTGATGCAGCTGACTCTCCAGCTGCGGCCCGGGGAGAGGGAAAAGGGAAGCACGGACCGGCTGTACAGGAAGTGGATCCGTATCCTTTCGGAAAGGATCTCCCGCGGAAAAAATCTTTTTTTCCGGAAAAAGATCTACCGGCAGATCATTGAAGATTACAGAAAGATCCAGCAGAAGAATGAGCCGGCGGGTGATGCGGAGGCCCGTGTCAGGGTCGGCATCACAGGTGAGATCTACAGCAAATGCGCGCCCTCCGGAAACCGGGATCTGGAGAAAGTCCTGCGGGAGCAGAACGTGGAATACAGGATCGGAGGCTTCCTGAATTATCTGATCTATGTTGTCTACACAGAGAGGAAGGTCCGCCGGAACGGAGGAACCATCCGCCTGCGGTATGCGCTTTTCTGCCATGCGCTGCAGAAATATATGGAGCATGCACAGCAGGAACTCTGCGATGAGATGAGGCGGGCAGGTTTTTTATGTGATTCTGAGTTTTCCAGGATGGAGCGGTATGCGGCGTCCGTGCTGAGCACGGATTACAATATCGGCGACGGGTGGCTCACTGCGGCGGAAGCATGCGACTACATTGAGAGTGGATACCGGAACGTACTTCTGTGTCATCCATTTACCTGTCTCGTCAGCCATGTGGGGAGCCGGGGCATAATAAAGAACCTGAAAAAACGCTATCCGGAGGCCCGGATCACTTCCATAGAGTACGATATCCACGGATCGAAAGCCATGCTGGATTCCAGGGTCATGATGGCGCTGAGTCCTCTGTCACCAGGATCGTGGGGGAAGAAAAGCAGAAGGGAAAAGGAGGACCAATGAGCAGGATAATTATGATCTGTTCTGACATCCATGGTGCACTTGAGAATTTCCAGGCCGCCTTTGAGGCAGAGGCACCGCTGGACCTGGTGCTGATCGCAGGAGACCTGGGGCTGGAGCGATGGAAGATCGACCAGGTGACAGGAGTCACTGCCTGTGCCATCGTGCAGGGAAACAATGACAGGCTTCGTCATCCGGATCTGCCGGAGAAGAGAGAATTCACCTATGAGGGAAAGCGCTTTTATATGACACATGGCCACACCATGGGCGTGCGGCACGGTGTTCCGAGAAAATTCATGGCTCTGACCCGGAATCTCGGGGCGGATATCGTGGTATTCGGCCACAGTCACAGTTATTTCGAAGAGTCAGTGGACGGGGTGATGTATCTGAATCCCGGCGCAATGGCGGGAAATGTCATAACTTATACCTTTACCTACATGGTTCTGACGATCGACGGGGAGACTGTCACGGTCGAAAAACGGGAGAAGCCTGTGCTGTGGTGAATGTCACCGCGGCACAGGCTTCTTATTTGCTTTATTCAGAATGAAAGGATTCAGGCGTTGACTTTCTTCTTGAATTCCGCGCCGACCTTGAACTTCACAGCTCTGGAAGCCGGAACTTCGAGGATCTCGCCGGTACGGGGATTCTTGCCGGTGTGAGCAGCTCTTTCCGTGCGCTCAAAGGTGCCGAAGCCCACAAGCTGGACCTTGCCGCCATTAGCGACTTCTTCTGTGACAACTGCCGTGAACGCTTCCAGAGCGGCAGCGGCATCCTTCTTTGTCATTCCTGCTTTTTCTGCAATCGCAGCGGTCAATTCTGTTTTATTCATTTTGCATCTCCTTATTCGTTTCCTGATTAAAGTAGCGGCGTGCGGCAAAAGAATTCCTTAAAAGCGCACGCTGGGACATTATAGCACAGGGAAATTGATTTTAAAAGCAGTTCCACAGGAAATGAACAGAAAGAAAACACTTATTTTTCGGCTTTTTCACGTGCTTCTTCCGCCAGAACAAAACCGATGCGGCGGGCAGGCTGTTCCGGCTCTTCCTTGTCCACGGCGATGATCAGAAAATTCAGCTGGTTCATGTGCTGGATCAGTTCCGCAGGACGGCCGTTGACTGTTCCCCAGAAATACATGAGGTCCGGGTCCTGGTAGCCGATGTCCGTGACGATCATGGTCAGTGACGAACCGAAGGAGGCGAGCTGGAGGCCGACTTCGTGATCGTCATCAAGACCGTTTTCGAATTCACGGATCTCGTTGACGATGCTTTCAAACTTCTGACTCGCATACTGGTAGGACTCCCGGGAACGGATGACGGGGAGTTCCCGCATGGATTTGAGAGGATGAAATTCCATATCTGTGCATGACCTCCTTAAAAGTGAATGAAACTGTCCTTACAACACAGTATACACTAATCCGGGCCCCATGTGACATTTGTGTGCTTCGTGATCTGTTATACTTTGCACATAAAACAAAAACAGACCGGCCGGGCGCCGGAAGGGGGATAAAAAAATGATGAAGAAGCTGAAAGCAATGATGTTTGCAATGGCAGCATGCACTGTTTTTTCAACTGCGGCAGCGGTTCCCGTGATGGCGGCGGTTCCGGCACCCAGCAACTGCATTCTTTCCGAGAATGTGACCCCGAACGGTGAAAGAGTTCTGGTCAGCGGGAGCGTCGCAGAGATGAACGTGCTGAACCGGGCGGGCAGAAGCGCGAAAAACGTACATAACCTTTCCACGGATTTCTGCTATGCTCAAGGTGAGCCGGTCTATGTTGTCCGCTTCAGTACTTCTGAGGGAAATTATAAATACACTGTTGACGCGGTAACGGGTTCCGTGATGAACGTTTTCCTCACAGTGTGAGTTTTTTCCTTCTTGACACTACTAGATCACTGTGCTAAACTGCCCTAAATCGATGAGAAGGGAAGAGTAGCACGGTCAACTGTTTTACAGGGAGCCGCAGAAAGTGAGAATGCGGCAAGCAGCACGGTGTGAATGGACCCTTTGAGATTTTGAAATGCAGTACAAGAGTGGGCGCGTTCTGCGTCAATATGGGTGGCACCGCAGGAGACTTCGTAAGGCTCTTGTCCCATGGAAACTGTTCATGGGACAGGGCCTTTTTTCAGTTTCATGAAAAAATATCTGTCCCGCCGGAAAAGGAGGAAGAAATATGAGCGCTTACAATGGTCCCTATAAGATCTACCTTGAAGAAAACGAGATCCCGACCAGCTGGTACAACGTCCGTGCGGACATGAAGAACAAGCCTGCACCGCTTTTGAATCCGGGAACACTTAAACCGCTGGCCTTTGAAGAAATGCAGCCGATCTTCTGCGACGAGCTGATCAGACAGGAGCTGAATGATACGGACGCCTGGATCGAGATCCCGAAAGCTGTCCAGGATTTCTATAAAATGTACCGTCCTTCACCCCTGACTCACGCTGAATTCCTGGAGAAGGCGCTGGATACCCCGGCAAAGATCTTTTACAAATTCGAGGGAAGCAACACTTCCGGCAGCCACAAGCTGAATTCCGCTATTGCCCAGGCCTATTACGCAAAAGAACAGGGGCTGAAGGGTGTCACCACCGAGACTGGTGCCGGCCAGTGGGGCACTGCGCTTTCCATGGCCTGCGCGTTCTTCGGACTGGACTGCAAGGTCTACATGGTGAAGGTGTCCTATGAGCAGAAACCGTTCCGCCGCGAGGTCATGCGGACTTACGGCGCCAATGTGACTCCGTCGCCCTCCATGGATACCGAGGTGGGCCGGAGGATCAACGAAGAATTCCCGGGCACCACAGGGTCCCTGGGCTGCGCGATCTCCGAGGCGGTGGAAGCTGCGGTCACTTCCCAGGGCTACCGCTATGAACTGGGAAGCGTCCTGAACCAGGTCCTGCTGCACCAGTCCATCATCGGTCTTGAGACGAAGAAGGCGTGCGATAAATACGGGATCCGGCCGGATATCATCATTGGCTGTGCAGGCGGCGGTTCCAATCTCGGAGGACTGATCGCACCGTTTATGGGTGAAAAACTGCGCGGTGAAGCTGACTACAGGATCATTGCGGTGGAACCGGCGTCCTGCCCGAGCTTTACCCGCGGGAAATTTGTCTATGACTTCTGCGACACCGGAAAGGTCTGCCCCATGGCAAAAATGTATACGCTGGGCCACGGGTTTATCCCCTCCGCAAACCACGCAGGAGGACTGCGCTATCACGGCATGAGTCCGGTGCTGAGCCAGCTGTACCACGATGGCTTCATGGAAGCCAGGGCTGTCGAGCAGACTTCTGTGTTCCAGGCTGCGGAGCTTTTCGCGAGGACTGAGGGCATCCTTCCGGCGCCGGAATCCAGCCACGCGATCCGGGCAGCTATCGACGAGGCGCTGAAGTGCAAAGAGACCGGGGAAGAGAAGACCATTATCTTCGGACTTACCGGAACCGGTTACTTTGATATGACCGCATATGAGTCCTTCAACAACGGAAAGATGACGGACTATATCCCCTCCGACGAAGATCTGGAGAAGGGATTCGCCGGCATTCCCGCAGTGGACCTCTGAGAAAGAGAGCGGCAGGCGGCAAAAGACAGGGGATTATGGTATACTGAGACCTGGAACAGTTTATGATATTCAAGTCCCGCAAGCGGGACTTGAATAAATACAGTTGCAGAGGGAATGTACCATGAACCAAAACAACGGACTGGTTTTCTGGGTCCATCACATGCTGAACACCAAATATTCCTGGGAGCCGCATGTGTCCCTGACATTTTCGGTGGTACTGATCATCACACTGACACTGCTGCTGGTGGTCGGTGCCATCAAGCTGAACCGCGTCCTGTTCCGGAAGATCATCCGGGCGGATTCGCTGTACCTGAAGTACGGGGAGAGCCTGCTGGATTTCCTGTTCATCATCTGTGGTCTGCTGCTGCTCGGCATCTTTTTAGGAAACGCAAAGGCGCTGTCCAGAATCCTGCTTGGAAGTACCGGGCTGATCGTGGTCATCATCGGTATTGCCGCACAGTCCGCGCTGGGAGATGTGATCGCCGGGCTGATGATCGGCCTCTGCAGACCGTTTCGTCTGGGGGACAGGATCACGCTGGAGAGCAGCGGCATCAGCGGTACCGTGCGGGACATGACGATCCGGCACACCGTGATCCATCGCTTTGACGGTCTCTATGTGGTGGTGCCGAACAGCGTTATCAACACCGAAGTGATCCACAACAACAGCTACCAGAACGAACTGACCGGATCCTATCTGGAATTCTCCATCAGCTACGACAGCGATATCGAGACCGCGATGCGGATCATCCACGATGCGGTGGTGAACTGCATCTATACCGTGGAATACGTGGGAGACAATCCCGAGTTCAAGCGGGCTGCTGTGTATGTGACGGATTTCGCGGCGAGCTCCATCAATCTCCGGACCACAGTGTGGACCAGAAACTCCGACGATAATTTCATGGCCTGCAGCCAGATCCGCGTCCGGGTGAAAAAGGAGTTTGACCGCTGCGGCATCGAGATCCCGTATCAGTATGTGAATGTGGTGGCGAAGACAAACAAGGACGACGCCGGAGCGGAAAATGACGAGGCAGCGCAGACCCGGCCGAGGAGACATTCCATTCAGAACATGGTGAAGGAAGTGCGGGACTTCTGCAGGGAGTACAATGTATCCAGAAAAGAGTCGATGCATCTGAACATCCTGTCGGAAGAGATCCTGGAACTGATGCAGTCCTACAGTGCCACAGACATCAGTTTCGATATCCGGATGAACGGAACGGTCTGCGAGATGAGGCTGACTTCCAAAGCGGATCTTGACAGACACGCGGAGGCGGAACTGATGTCCATCTCCAGCACTGGAAAAAACATCGCGGGAAAAGGTCTGATCACTACGATCCGGAATGTGTTTGAGGGCTACCGGAACGGCTCCATACGGACAGAAAAATGGTCTCTCCAGAACTATCAGTCGAACCTTCGCAGCGGAGATGTAAACGCGGAAGAGATCAGCCGTTCCATCATTGTAAAACTTGCGGACGATGTACAGATCGGTATCCGGAACGGCATGGTCGAAATGACAGTGTACAAGAAGCTCTGGTCCGTCAGCAGTTAATGACGAATTTATTAATTTATTCTTTATTTTTTATAGATTCATTTCTGATTTTTTGAGAAGTGTTATAATAATTAATAAATAAATCATACTTTCTCATTTGGAAGGAGACAGAATCATGAAGATCAGAGCACTTGTTCTTGGAGCAGTTATGTCTGTATGTGCAGCATCCACCGCTTTTGCGGCAGCTCCCTTTGTGGGCGGCGGACAGTGGAAGCAGGGCATCATTCGTCCGGATACCTGGTGGTATGAAAATGCGGACGGAACCTGGCTGGCAGACACCTGGGCATGGATCGACGGCAATAAGGACGGCATCTATGAGTGCTATTATTTTGACAAGGACGGCTGGATGATCTACAATGCGGAGTCTCCGGATCACTGGGTGACCAATGCTGACGGATGCTGGACGCTTGCAGGTGTCGTTCAGACAAAGACAGCGCAGTAACAGAAAGAACAGTGCTTGAACAAAAAAGAGAACGGTCCTGACGGAAAACGGTCAGGACCGTTTTTTATCTCCGGAGGATATGGTAAACTGAAAATGAAAGAGAGATCTTTCAGGCATCTGTTTCTATCACAGCAGAAAGGAGCGAGGAGCATGAGGGTTGGATGCGTAAAAGAGATCAAGAACAATGAATTCCGTGTAGGTCTGACACCGGACAACGTAAAAAGCTATGCGGCAGCAGGACATGAAGTCCTGATCGAGCGCGGCGCCGGGCTGGGATCGGGTTTCCCGGATGCGGACTATGCCGCGGCGGGAGCAGTGCTGAAGGACACCGCAGCTGAAGTCTGGTCCGGCTGTGACATGATGGTCAAAGTGAAGGAACCGCTTCCTGCCGAATACCCCCTCTTCCATGAGGGACTGATCCTTTATACTTATCTCCACCTTGCTCCGGACCCGGAACAGACAGAGGCTCTGATCAAGGGAAAAGTAAAGGGCGTTGCCTATGAGACCCTGACCGAAAAGGACGGCAGCCTTCCGCTCCTGATCCCCATGAGCCAGATCGCAGGACGGCTCAGCATCCAGCAGGGCGCCAAGTATCTGGAGAAACGCTTCGGGGGAGAAGGTGTGCTGCTGGCAGGTGTGCCGGGGACCCCGAAAGCGAAGGTGGTGATCCTGGGCGGCGGCACGGTGGGCGCGAACTCCTGCAGGATCGCGGCAGGAATGGGGGCGGATGTCACCATCATCGACATCAACCTGAAGCGGCTGGAGCATCTGGACGAGATCTTCGGTTCCCGCATCCAGACGCTGGTCTCGACTGACGCGAATATTGAGCGGGCGGTGAAGGAAGCGGACCTGGTGATCGGCAGTGTCCTGATCCCGGGAGCCTCCACCCCGAAGCTTTTCAAGAAAAAATATCTGAAGGAGATGAAGCCCGGCGCCGTATTCGTTGATGTGGCGATCGATCAGGGCGGATGCGGAGAATCTTCCAGAGTCACTTCCCACGATGACCCGGTCTTCATTGAAGAGGGAATCGTGCACTACTGCGTCGGCAACATGCCCGGAGCGGTGCCGCGCACATCGACCATCGCCCTCACGAACGCGACCATCAGATACGGTCTCCAGATCGCAAATCTCGGACTGGAAGAAGCCTGCCGCAGGAATCCGGTGATCTACTCCGCTGTCAATACCTACGACGGAAAGATCACTTTCCCGGGAGTAGCGGTCTGCTATCCTGAGATCGAAAGCGCGGATATAAAGGAACTGATCGGATAAATACTGATTTTGGAGTGACTCTGCCGCAGTAATTCCTGTATAATAGAGTGTCAGTACAGCACATAAGGATCCGGCGGCAGGATACTGCCGCCGGGAAATATGCTGCAGGAGGAGAAGAAGAATGAAAAGACATGCACTGGTTGTATCAGCTCTTGCTGTTTCCCTGCTTGCCGCAGCATGCGCGGTTCCCGCAATGGCGGCGGTGACTCCCGCCTATGAACAGTCGGACTCCGAGTTCTACAACAGTTTTCTGAACGCCTACCGGGATCAGGTGATGCCGGACCGGGACGATTATCCGGTCCTGCAGGAGAATTATCCGGAAGTGCTGGAAAAGCCGCTGGTGCCGAAGAAGCCCTACAGCAGCGTGAACCGGAAGAACCTGCAGGGGCGCTGGGTCAACCGGTATACTGAGGGCGGAAGCCAGGTGGAAGAGATCCTGAGCGTCAACGGAGACCGGGCCAGGATCGAAGAGTATATTGACGGAGTGCCCCATGTAGTGTGGAACGGAGACGGGGATCTGAGCATCGAGGACAGGTCGTCCCGCGGCGTGTGCCCGGAGGTCTCTGTCATGGAATATGACCCGGAGGGGTTCTGGCTGCAGCACTGCGGCATTTATATTCGCCGGGTGGGAGACAATACCTTTTTTGACGGCGGATTCCTGAAGGAATGGCGCCGGGAAGAGCCGGAAGATCTCTGGAACCAGTACCTTTACAATACCGTGACCCTGGAAAACCTGCAGGGAGTCTGGTACAGCGAGTATACGGACGAGGATGGCTTTTACCGTGACGTGCTTCATGTATACGGGGACCACGCCTCGATCTTTGAGACGATCAACGGCCGCGTCTCCTCAGTCTGGAACGGAGACGGACCCTGCTCCATCGCGATGGAGGAATACAGGCAGAACCACCACGTGCCGGAACTTCTGATAAAGAAGGAGAAAAGCGACAACTACGGAAGCATTGCCGGGATCTACATCAGCAAAGTGGATGAGGACAAGTTCTACGATGCCGCCTTTGACCGCTGGTTCGTGCGGGTGCTCATGTATAACAACTATGGTGAAGAAGGGGGCGGCTGGGAAGGCAACTTTGGATTCACTATTTACGGCGGTTCAGCGGAAAAGGTCGGAGACCACTATGTTTACAGACCGGCGGAAGACGGGCAGCGGGAGCTGATCCTGGATGAGAAGACAGAGCTTGTACACCCTGAACAGCTGGACGGCTGGGAAGCCGGTCTCAACGCGGTTCAGTGGATCGATCATCTCTGTGCGAGAGAGGGCGGAACAGGAGCTTCCGGCGTCTATGACGCTGACGTCACAGGAGACCACATCGACCGCGTCTACGGCCTTTACTGGTGGGACTGACGGAAGACGGAAAGAACAGACAGCATGACAGATGGACACAGCCGGCTGATCGCCGTGACAGACAGAAAATACTTTTTTGACAGAGAGGATCCGGAGAAGGCGTTTTTCAGACAGCTGGAGCGGCTTTTCAGCCTGGACCTGAAGGCCGTGGTACTGCGGGAAAAAGATCTTGTCCTGGAAGAGTATCTGAGACTTGCAGAAAAAGTGAAAGGGATCGCAGGAGAAGGCCGGCAATGCAGGCTGATCCTTCATCAGTACCCGGAAGCGGCGGAAGCGCTCGGGATCGACGCAGTCCATCTGCCGCTGCATATACTGCGGGAACTCCGGGAGAAAAGCCCGGAGAGACTGAACGGATTCCGGACTGTCGGCACATCGGTCCATTCCACGGAGGACGCCCGCATCGCGGTACAGTGCGGCGCATCGTATCTGTTTGCGGGAAATATCTACGAGACGACATGCAAGCCGGGACTGGAAGGCAGAGGTCTCGCCTGGCTGAAGGAAGTGGCGGGATCGGTAAACATCCCGGTCTACGGGATCGGCGGGATCACCCCAGGCAGAATGAAGGAGATCCTGGAGACCGGAGCCGCCGGAGGCTGCATGATGTCCGGTTCCATGCGGCTGTAAGAAGTGCGGTGATAATGCAGATAAAGAAAGGTCAGAGGGCTTCAGAGCCTTCTGACCTTTCCTTTTTGCTCAAGCACCTCCCTGTTAACCAGGGAGAGCGCGTCTATCAATGCGATATGGTAGCTTCCCAGGCCTGAAAGACATCGATCCTTTAAGAGCTGTTCCGCGGTCTCTCCCGACACTCCCAGAAGCAGTGTGCCGTACAGGGCGGCGTCCGCCGGGGACTCCGCGGCCGCAAGGCAGGAGGCGATGATGCAGTTCAGTATGCATCCGGTGCCGGTGACTCTGGCCATGGAAGGACAGCCGTTTTCGATCGCCCAGACATTCCTGCCGTCGCTGATCATGTCGACGATGCCGGATGCAAGGACCACGGCGCCGGTCCGGGCGGAAAAAGAGGACAGGATCTGTGCAGTGGCTTCGATCGCGCCGGGATTGTCAGGACTCAGCCGGTCAGAATCCGCAGTGTCGATCCCGGCCTCACCGAAGGAAGCACCGGCAAGGGCGCGGATCTCGGAAGCGTTTCCTTTGATCACCGCGGGCCGGCACTCGCTGACAAAGCGTTTCGCGAGATTCATTCGCATGGGACTGCAGTTCACACCGACAACGTCGATCACGGAAGACTTTTTCTGCTCAAGCGCCATGGCGCCGGACAGGAAAATGGAATGGATCCGGGCATCCGTGATATTTGCGAGACTTACGCCGAGGGAGGCGGAGATGGCTGTGATCCCCGCTGCCTCTTCGGGATGTTCCGCCATGATGGGGCGGGCGCCCAGAGCCAGACATACATTGGCGCAGTCATTGACTGCGATGGGACTGGTGATGCAGTGGACCAGCGGGTTTTTCAGCTGCAGCAGCTCGCCTGTCTGCAGAAAAGTTCCGGGATCGGATGACACGGGACGGCCCTCCTTCGTATGCGCCTCAGGCGCGGGATTTGTTCAGGTTCCAGTATAGCACACCGGCAGCGATGAACGCAGCCAGGACAAAGTATTTGATGCTGTTCACAGCGGCGTTTGGCTCAGGAACGAACTTGTGGACCAGTACGACGGTGACCAGGTATCCGATGAACCCGAGAACTGCGATGCCGATGGCGTCGTTCAGCACTTCGTTTCCTCCGGTGTAGACGTCAGAGCCCAGCGCAGACTGGATCTGCGCGACCAGGCCGGCTTTTTTCATCCGGGTCAGAAGCACAAAGGCGAGGCTGCCTCCGATCAGGGTTCCGGCTGTGAAGGAGGGTACATAGAACATCCAGGTGAGACCGGTGCGGCCCCAGATCCAGGTCATGACCGGATAGGAGACAATGGCGCCGATGATGCCGGTGCCGATCACTTCCCCGAGGAAAGCCCAGACGATCTTTCCCTTGGAGAGGCGGTAGAGCATTCCGGAGAGGAACGCGCCGAAGACCGCGCCGGTCAGCGCCAGCGGCGGGATCCCCATGAAGATCATGCGGAGAATGCCGATGATCAGGGCGCAGAGGAACGCGTAGAATGGTCCGATAAAGACTGCGCAGGTGACATTGATGAGATGGGCCATGGGGCACATGCCCTCCACCCGGAGGATCGGGCTGATGACGACGCCGAGGGCGATCATCATCCCCATGAAAGTGATGCGGAGCAGATTCTGGTTGTTCTTCATGATGCAGTACTCCTTTACGCAAAAAAAATGCATGTCCGGCGGACATGCACTTATGAGACCAGGTCTGCAAGCGAGCAAGCGATGCCGCCACGTAAAAAACAAATGGCGGTCGATGCTTCACGGCATCCTCTCAGCCCGGATCACGGGCTCCCATCGCTGTATATCTGATACGGCCTGCCAGGGCGCTCCCCCTCACAGATCCCCGCAGACGGGGCATCCTTTCTTTCGGAAAAAGAAGGTATCAGACCCATATGAAATTCGACGGAGTTTTTTCTCACATCCAGTATATTATATGGATCCACGCTTCCCTTTGTCAAGAATTCTTTAACATATAACAGCAAGAATTCCCCCATCCTCCCCATCCTCTTCAGGTGGTTGGATGAATTGCCGCCTTCTGGTATTGAGAAAAACAAGGTTTTCGGCAGGGAACGCTTGTTCGATTCGCCCAGGCGTGGTATAATTATATCAGCAGCTGC
>CACZFV010000002.1 GCA_902780465.1 uncultured Lachnospiraceae bacterium | reverse complement strand
CGTCGTACATGCGGACAGCCGGGCAGCGCAGGATCAGCTTCGAGAAGGGGTTCCCGTGTTCCGCTGCGTACTTCAGGAAGATGTAGCCTCCAAAGCTTGTGGCGTAGCCGCAGATCTCCTCCGGCTGATATTTTTCCTGCACGAAGGCGAGCACGATCCGGAGGTAGATGCCGCATTCCTCCAGCTGCAAATTCTTTCTTGCGTCCTCCCCGTGACAGGGCCAGTCGAAGACCACCACCGCCATATCCTTGTGTTTCGAGAGCGCCAGCACGGCAAAGCGCTCTGCCGCCTTCGTCTCCTTGTGGCCGCCGAAGCCGTGGCCGTAGACCACGACCCTGCGCACCGCCTTCGGGTCATTGACGTAAAGCCTGCATCGCACGCTGTATCCGTCCCGGTTGATGTCAAAATTCTTTCCTGTCATGATCTGTCCTTCAAAAAGATGCCGCCGGACAATTCCGGCGGCATTCTGATTCAATTCCCGCTGAGATAAAACTGTTACTGAGTCAGTTCCACGTAAAGCTGGCGGTAACGTTTTGCGGAATTCTCCCAGGATACATCCTTGTCCATGTCGCGCTGCACCATCTCGTCCCAGCACCAGCGGTTGGTGAAATAAAGGGTCTTGGCCCTGTTGATGGCATCCAGCAGGAGGCCTGCGTCATACCGGTCGAAGGTAAATCCGTTGCCTTCGTTGGTGAACTGGTTGTAGGGCTCCACCGTATCCTTCAGGCCGCCCGTCTCGCGGACGATCGGCACCGTGCCGTAGTGCATGGCGATCAGCTGGGTCAGACCGCAGGGCTCGAACTGCGACGGCACCAGCAGCGCGTCCGCGCCGGCGTAGATCTTATGGGCTCTTCCCTCATCGTACATGATGTTGGAGCAGACGCTGCCCTTGTAGGCGCCCTCGTAGTAGCGGAAGGAATCCTCGTACATCGCGTCGCCGGTTCCCAGCACCACGATCTGGGTGTTGCCGTCGATCAGCTCCGGAATGATCGCGTTCACAAGATCCAGGCCCTTCTGGTTCGTCAGGCGGGAGATGAGGCCGATGACGAACTTGCCCTCGTCCTTCTCAAGTCCCAGCTCTTCCTGCAGAGCCAGCTTGTTCGCTTTCTTCTTCTCCAGGACATTGGTGATGTCGTAGGGCGCCGCCAGAAGTGCATCCTCCGCGGTGTTCCACATGCCGTAGTCGATGCCGTTCACGATGCCGCGGAGCTTGCCGGAGTGATAGCGCAGGTGCGCGTCCAGGTTCTCGCCGTAGAACGGTGTCTGGATCTCGCCGGCGTAGGTCTCGCTGACGGTGGTGATCATATTGCAGTAGGTCAGTCCGCCCTTGAACATGTTGGCATCATTGTAGCCCTGCTTCAGCGCGTCCTTGTTGAACACATACTCCGGAAGTCCGGACCAGTAGCGGATCGTCGGGATATCGAAGATTCCCTGGAAGCGCAGGTTGTGGATAGTCAGCATGACCTTGGAGCGGCCCAGCGCCGTATCCTGGAACATGGTGCGGAGATAAACCGGGACCAGACCCGCCTGCCAGTCGTGGCAGTGGATCACGTCCGGGATCCAGTCCATATAGTTCAGGGCTGCCAGAGCTGCCTTGCTGAAATAGCAGAACTTCGGGATGTCGGCGATCAGGTTCGTGTAGGGATTTCCGTCGCTGAAGAACTCTTCGTTGTCGATGAAATCATAAACGACGCCGTCCCAGACATACTCCATGATGCCCACATAGTAGGTCTTGCCGTCCGCGCACAGATCCATCTCGAATGCGCCGCGGTACACCATCTTCTCCTGATACTTCTGCGGGATGCACTTATATCTCGGAAGGATGACCTTGACGTCGCAGTTCTGCTCGATCAGCGCCTTCGGAAGAGCGTACATGACATCGCCCAGTCCGCCGGTCTTGACGAAGGGATAGCACTCGGAGCCGATGAAAGCGACGCTTCTTCTGGGCTGCGGGATCTCCGGAGCCGCCGGTGCTTCGGGAGCGGCTTCCTCGACTGCCGGAGCCTCGGGAGCGGCTTCCTCTGCCGCCGGAGCTGCAGCAGCTGCCTCTTCCTTGACTTCCTCTGCCGCCGGAGCTGCTTCTTCTTTGACCACTTCCGCTGCCGGAGCTGCTTCTTCCTTCACAGCTTTCTTCTTCGCCGGAGCCTTTCTGGCCTTCTTCTTCGGCTCTTCCTTCTTTTCCTCAACAGGATCTGCTTCTGCAGCCGGCGCAGCCTCAGCTGCCTTCACTTCTTCAACTGCCTTCACTTCCTCAGCTGCCTTGACTTCTTCAGCTGCCTTGACTTCCTTGGCCTTCTTTGCGGTCTTGGTGGCCTTGGGTGCTTTCGCTGTCTTGGTTTCCTTTACTTCCTTCTCTGCTGCGCTCTTTTTAACTGCCATTTTGCTTCTCCTTGTCGTTTTCCGGTAATGAAAGAATTACAGTGATAGGAATACAGTTCCGGCGCCCCGGTGCTCAGGGCGCAGTTATACTGCTTACATTATACATTTCTGTTTCCGCCTCGGCAATCACTTCTGCCTCTGCTGCTTCCAGTTCTGACTTTAATTCTTCGTTCCGTCTCTGTGCTTCCGCCTGTCTCTCTTCCGCTGCCGCTCTCTCACGCTCCTGCTTCGCCTTCCGCTCTTCCGCCCTGTTCTGCGAGATCTCCTTCTGACGGTCCAGTTCCTTAAGAAGCTTCCGGAGTTCCCTCTCCCGGTTGTCCCACCAGTCGACGGTCCAGATCCGGTACAGGGACCATCCGAGATTCCTCAGGACACCTGCCTGTGAGACCTCGCGGTCCCGGGTGTTGGAAGTCCTCCGGTAGCTTTCACCGTCCAGCAGAATGCCCATCATATACTCTTCCGGATCGTAGGGATCGATCACCGCGATGTCCAGGCGGAAATCGGAATGACCCACCATGGTCTCGCAGCGGAATCCGTTCTGTTCGATAAAGCTGCAGATGCTCTTCAGGATCCCGTCGTCTCCGTCCGCACCCGTCTTCGCTGCGAAGCGCGCCCCGAGACTGCCGCCGGCCGCGTAGCTCAGGAAATCCCGGAAGGCAATGACGCCCTCGGGTGAGCTGTCCGTCACCTTCATGTCCTCCGGTCCCATGCTGGCGAACACAGTCATGGAGATCCGGGAACGGGAGAAGGCCACGTTCAGGCGCTTGCTGCCGCCTTCCTGGTTGACCGGGCCGAAGTTCATCGAGATGCGTCCGCGCTCGTCCGGTCCGTAGGTGATGGAGAAGAGGATCGCGTCCCGCTCGTCTCCCTGGACATTTTCCAGGTTCTTGACAAAGAGCGGATCCTCCCCGCTGTTCGCCCACAGATCCAGTTCGGGATCCCTCTGGTACTGCCGCATCAGGAGGTTTTCGATCAGCGCCTGCTGCTTCACGTTGAAGGTGACCACGCCGATGCTCTGGGTCCGGAGCTCCGGGTCCAGATACCGGCGCAGGATCTCCTGCACCACTGCCTCCGCTTCCTTCGGATTGGTGCCGTTCCGGTAGACACCTTCCACCCGCACCGTCTTCACCCTGCGTTCCCTGTCGTTCGCTGAGGGGAAAGTGAACATCCTGTTTTCATAGAATCTGCTGTTGCTGAAGGCGATCAGGCTCTCATGCGTGCTGCGGTAATGCCACTTCAGGTACAGGGAAGGGACGCCCAGAGCCAGCGCGTCGTCCAGGACGCTGTCCAGATCGTCCAGCTGCAGGTCCTCCACCTCCGGGCCGCTGCCCGCGAAAAACGTGGTCGGCGGCATCTGCTTCGGATCTCCCACGATCACGGCGTTCTTCGCCCGGTAGAGGGCGCCCGCCGCCTTGCAGGTGGGAAGCTGCGACGCCTCGTCAAAGACCACGATGTCAAACAGGTCGTTCTGCTGGACGAGGTACTGTGCCACAGAGTTCGGGCTCATCAGCATGCACGGGCACAGCGCGGGAAGAATGTGGGGGATGCGGTCAAACAGCTTCCGGATCGACATCCCTCTGGCGCTGCTGCCGATGGCTTTCCGGAGGAGGGTAAGCTCCAGTCCTGCCTCCGGAGAGGTCCAGGGGGTGGGCACCCGGGAGACCAGTTTCCTCAGGATCTCTGCCCGGGTCTTCTGCATCACCGCGTCATCCATGGTCCGGAACTGCCGGACCGCTTCTTCAAACGAGGCGCTGGAAAAGCTGCTCAGTACGTCGTCGCGGCTGATGGTCTCACTGATCAGCGCGCTGTAGACGCCCTTCCTGTAGGCATCCGGCAGCTGCTCCGCTTCCATGCCGTCTTCATAGGCTTCCACCACCGGCAGCAGACCGGCGGCTGCGCACTCCTGCCGGACCTGGTTGTACAGCCCGAGGTCTTTCAGCGCCCCCGGGTTCCTGAGAAGCAGGTCACAGAACTCCCGCTCCTCTTCGATCCAGTTTCTGCCGCCCTCTGATCCCGTTCTCTTAAGGAGACTGTTCAGACGCTGCTCTGTCTCCAGAAGCGCGCTGCAGTTCTCCCGGAATTCCCTGAACAGACCGGCCGCGGAAGCATCGCCCGCCAGCAGCCGTATCATCTCCGGGCCGCCCGGGAATCTCTCTTCCCTCTTCCTGAGGTCAGCAGCGGCAGAATAGACCGCGCTGTAATCTTCTTCACCGGAGAGCTGCCGCACGGTGCTCTTCTCGTTCTCCGGAAGCTGGTCAAAAGCAGCCTGCAGCTCCGCGCGGTTCCTGCGGTGCGCTGTCACCGCCTGCAGAAGTCCCGGGATCTCCTGGAAAGTGAGGGGCCGGAGGGCGTACTGTCCCACCTCCGCCGTCACCGCGTCCATGGCGCCCTTCTTGCCGAAGAATTTCTGCGACGCCTTTCCGTGCTTTTCAAGGAACCACTCCATCTCAAGATTCAGGAATTCCGGCTTCCAGAGCGCCAGAAGTCCCTGCTCCTCAGTCTTTACTTCCTTCTCCCTTCTGTAGTAGGAAAGGATCGTCTCCCTGCTGCTCTTCAGTACTGTGCGGTAAATATCCGGCGACGCGGCGGATTCCTCAAACAGTTCCGCTGTTTTCTCCAGAGCAGCGAACTCCTCCTTCCGCCGCGGGGTGCTCTGCCCCAGGAGCTGGGCTGCCGGGACTGCGCTCCGCCGGGTCGTATCCAGAAGGCCGCGGTATTTCTCCGTCTCCTCCCGGAGCGCCCCTCTTACCTCCGCAGTGTAGGAATCCAGCTTCACGCCGGTCAGCGGATTATCCGCGACACCTCCCATGACGCCGCCTGCCGCCGTAAGCCTTGCGATCAGAGGCAGATGGGAATGCAGTTCCTTCTCCGAAAACGCTCTCACCGCCGCACCGCTGAAGAAAATCTCCTTCTCCTGCGTGCGCACTTTCTCATAGCGGTCGATCATACCGCGGAGACTCAGTCCGCAGGGCTGCGGCGTGTGCAGATGCCGGACGTACTCATCCAGCCGGCTGCGGCTCCAGCCCAGGCTCCGCAGAGCTTCTTCATACTCCGGCTGTTCCGCCGGCGCCTGGGCCTCCAGGGCGCGGGCCAGCTGCTGCAGGACGTGTTTCTTGTTCGCCTTGTCCGAATGAAGCTCCAGGCAGAAATCCCCGATGCCAAGGGAAGTGAGCCTTCTCTGCACCACGGACAGGGCAGCCATTTTCTCCGCGACGAACAGCACTCTCTTCCCGCGCTCCAGAAGCGACGCGATCATGCCTGTGATGGTCTGGGATTTTCCGGTCCCGGGCGGTCCGTGCAGCACAAAAGTCGTGCCCCGTACTGCGGTCCGGATCGCTTCCAGCTGGGTGGCGTCCGCCGCCACAGGCAGCGTCAGCGATTCCTCCCCGTCCTCCTCCGGCAGCTCGTTCTCCCAGTCGATGCGGCCCTTCAGGAGACTCCGCACGATCCGGCTGCTCTCCAGCAGGCCCTCCGCGGTGTGAATATCGTTCCAGATCGCGAACTGGGCAAAGCTGAAATTGCCGATGACACAGGTCTCTTCCACGTCCCAGTTTTTGAAGCTGAAGAGGCGGCTCCGCACCAGGCTGAAGACCTTCCGGATGTCGATGCCGTGCTCGTCCGTGGGGAGCGGATCCAGTCCGCCGATCTCCAGGGAGAAGTTCTGGCGCAGCATCTCAAGAAGCGTACTGTTGAAATGCGCCTCCTCGTCACGGAGATGCAGCCCGTACCCCTGGGCTGCCGGTTTCCGCACCATCTCCGCGGGCAGAAGGATCAGCGGCGCGTAGCAGGGGGCGCTCTCCTCCTCCGGGTACCACTTCATCAGGCCGACGGCAAGATAAAGACTGCTCACACCGTTTTCCAGCTGGGAAGTCCTGGCAGTCCGGTACACCTTCGTCAGGTCTTTTTCCATCTGTTTCGGCGTGCTGAAGGTGTAGAGGCGGTGGTTTTTGTACTCCTGCCGGATCTTCTCGTTCAGGTCGAAGTCCGCGCCGGAGGGCCAGCGCGTCAGTTCGAAGATGCTCCGTTTCGTCAGCGTGTCGCCAAGCCAGCTGACTTCTTCCTCGTTTCCGTTCTCATCCGGGACAGTACAGGTGACCGAAGTCAGCCATTCGGGAACCGGCATCAGCTGGAACTCCTGGCCGTCGGCCAGCGCGTCCTCCAGCTCGTCCACATGGCTGGACAGGAGAGGGACAACAGAAGCGCGGCGGGACAGGTTCAGCAGCATGTTCCGGAGCGTCAGGTCCAGAAGCCGGCTTTCCCAGAGCTCCCGTTTCCCTGTCACTTTTTTCGGCGTGACCGCGGAAAGATCCGCAGCCGTGATATCCAGTCTTGCCGGGGCGGATGTGATGTGCTCCTCCGCCTTGTCTTCTCCGGGGATCACATATTCCCCGCCGTTCCTGATCCGGAACGCCAGGGGCCGGATCCCGCTGTTCCTCGCGCAGGCGACATCGACCGCGTACCTGAACATATCCGCCTCGGCCAGCATCTGCTTCGCCATCCGCTCCGAATCTTCAAAATCCACTTCCTTCCCTGCGCAGAAGGACGTGCATTCCACAAAAGTCAGCTCATCGGATCCGTTGTCGCAGCGCATCCGGAGCTCCCGCACGGATTCGATGACCATGCTGTGGGACTTCAGCTCCTCCGCGGAGCGCTCCCTGAGCCACACTCCAGCAAAGATATGGCCGTCCATCATGACAAGGAGCGGGTGCAGACCCAGGGATTCCAGGCAGGCAGCGTAAAGGAGCGTCAGGTCCATGCAGGTGCCCAGACGCTGCTCCATCACCGTCTCCGGTGTGCGGATCCGCTGGCCGGCGGCAGTGAAGCTGGCCGGCGGCTCCGCGTAGACGATGTTCTTCTTCTGGATCGCGGCATAGGCCGCCGCGGCAAGCTGCCGCACCCTGTGGGGATCCTTTTTCTGGTATCCGTCCAGGGAGGGAGACAGTCCCCACACAGCCAGCCGCTCCGCGGTGTCGTGCAGCAGCACCGCAATCACGGGATGGTTCGGCAGGACGAAGGAGGCGAGGAAGCTCTGGAAAGTGCCGCCTCCCTGCCACTGGTCATAGGCCAGGATGCGCATCTCCTCCCGGCATCCGCAGATGCTCTCGCCGTCTTTTAAAAGTTCCACCGTGACTGCCGTCACGATCTCCTCTGTGAGCCCCGCCAGCATTTTCCCGTCGATCATCAGGGCAGGGTCTGACACCGTCACCGGCTTTCCGGCGGGCACCGCCGGGAGCGGCACTGTACATTCTGCAAAAAAATGAACGTCCGACAGGATGTGAAGCGCCAGTCCCTCCGCCGGGATCCCCGTCTCGTTGAGAACAGAGATCCCCCGGACAGGAGATACATGATTCTGGTAAAGGGCATAGTTGAAGACGCTCATCTGGTCCACGCTGAGACTGATCCCGCGTCCGGCCGCATCGCCCGCGGCTGTTCTGAACAGATCCATAGTTTCCTCCGTTTCCGGTTCTGTCATGTGATCTTTTTTCCATTATAACAAGGGAATGTCCTCCGGGGAGATGTTTTTGTGCCGCTCCTGTGATATACAGGAGATATGATACAGTTACAGACCCGTATCAGAAAAATGAAGACTCTTTTTAGAATAGAAACAGGAAAGGAGCGGGAGAAAAACGAATGGAAAACATGTATCAGAACATGTATCAGAACCGCGGCGCCCTGGTCCGGGAGGAGATCCGCAGGACCAGGCACCGGAGCGAACTGCTGCTTTATGCGGTCTGCATCCTGGCCGGACTGATCGCTGCCTGTTTTGTGGTATTCTTTCTTTCCGACGATCTTGACGTGATCGCGGAGCTGAAAAACCTTCTCGGCTTTTTCGGTCTGGAGGAGGGCGGCGCGGATTACACCGGAGGGCTGGTAGTCCTCCTCATCCTGGCAGGGGTCATCGGAGGGGTCGCCTCCATCATCTTCATGCTTGTGGCCTACATTGCTTCTGTCTACGCCATGTACGCGCAGCAGCTTTCCTACAGCATCCGGGTGTCCGAAAAGAACTTTCCGGAGATCTACTGGAAGGTCCGGGAGTTCTCGGAGCTCATGGATCTTCCGGTCGTGCCCGAGGTCTATGTCCAGCAGATGAACGGAGAGCTGAATGCCTTCACCTGCTGGGTCCCGGGCAGGATCTTCATCCAGCTGAACGCGGAGATCGTCGACCTGGCATACATGGAAAACAAGGATTTCGATACCGTATTTTTTATCCTTGCGCATGAAATGGGGCACGCTTATCTGCATCATGTGCAGCTGCAGTACACTCTCTGGTGTATGCCCGTGAACTTCATCCCGGTCCTCGGGACGTACATCCTGTATCCCCTGCTGTCCCGCTCCAGAGAATACTCCGCCGACCGCGTCGCCCAGGCCCTGACCGGAGGGACCGGGGAGCTCTCAGCCATGATGATGCTGAGCGCAGGCCGCCACGCGTACAAATATGTCAGCCCCGAGGACTACCTGAGAGAGATCACCCGGAAGCGCAAACCTCTGGAGCGCTTCGCGGTGTGGGTCGTCAATCTGCTGGCAAGCCATCCCATCATGCCCTACCGCACCCGGGCCATCCTGGATCCCGGAAAGAGATCCGGAAAGCTGCTCTGAAGTAAAAAAAGATCCCTGCAGGAGCCTGAGCAGCTTCTGCAGGGATCTTTTTATTTTCAGCTTATCTCGCTTTTTCGAAGAGCTGATAATCTTTGGGACTGTCCTGGTCGCCTCCCCAGGTAAAGCCGTGGGCCGTGAACAGCCGGTACGCCAGGTCGTTGTGGTCGATCATGTGCGGCAGGCCCGCGCTCCTGTCCACATAGGCGGAAGCGTTTTCGTGGGACCAGTGGGGCGTTCCGTCCGGGAACGTCACATAGGGATTCTGCTGCGGGTTGAAATCGATCGCCAGGCCAAGGGCGTGGTTGGAAAGCTTCCCGCTGCTGTTCCGTCCGCTGTAGCGGAACACGGAGGTGTTGTTCCTGTCGATGGAGTAGGAACCGGAGGAGCTTGCCGTCCCCTGCCAGTAATCGTCGATCAGATGCATGGAGCTCACCTGATATTTCTGGCGGAACAGCTCCTCAAATATCTCCGTCATATCCTGCTGGATATCCTTGTTGACGATCATCTCGCCCACCTGGATATTGCCGTCGTAATTGTAATGCAGCACCTTGATGTAGCGGAGGTCCTCCAGGGCGATGTCCGGGTTCGGCCGCCAGGACTTTCCGTTGATGCGGTTGTAGACGTAATCCCCTTCCTTGATGGCCAGGATCTGCGTGTAATCCTCCGGCTTCGATACATTGATCTCCGAAGGAGAAAGGACCTGCCCGGCTGCGACGCCGATCAGCGGAGATGCCTTCAGCACGGTGGATTCCACCGTGTAGCTCACGGGGTCGGGCCCTTCCTCAGGCCGCGCGAGGGATGCGGGCGCTGCAGTCTCCGCGTTTTCCGCTGCTGCTGCGGACGCTGCTGTGGTCTCCGCGGACGCTGCTGCGGTCTCTGTGGCTGCTGCGGTCTCCATGACTGTGGCAGTCTCTGCAGCTGCTGCAGTCTCCGCTGCTGCCGTCTCTGCGGTGCCCGGCGCTGCGGAAAGCACCGCCTGCCCCGAGGGCGCCGCTGCTTCCGCTGCCTGCTCTGCTTCCGGCGCTGCTGCTTCCGCTGCCTGCTCTGCTTCCGGCGCCGCTGCTTCCGCTGCGGCTCTGCCTTCCTGCGGCAGTGCTCTGGGTTCAACTGTATCTGTCGACGAAGATGCCCTGGTGCCCGATGAAGCCGCAGTCTCCGCGGCCTTCGTGGTCTCAGCAGCCTTCGTGCGTTCCGCAGCCTTTGTGCTCTCTGCGGCCTTCGTGCGTTCTGCTGCCTTCGTGCTCTCCGCAGCTTCCGTGGTCTCCGCCTTTGTAGTCTCTGCCTTCGTGGTCTCCGTCTTCGCGATCTCCGCGGAAGGCTTCTCCGGTCCTTCCGGAGCGGCTTCCGCCACGGTCTCCCGGACCGTACGGACTACGGAATCCTCTCCAGCTTCTATACGATGTTTCATACTCCGGCCGCCCAGCAGGAATCCCAGCAGAAAAGCCAGGACTACCAGCAGCAGCACGATGCCTGCCAGCATCTCCAGCGAAATACTTCGGGTTCTTCTCCTTGGTGAGTACATGTCTGCTTCACTCCATTACTTGATTTGCGGGGCACAAAAACGCCTCATTCTTAGCATAACAGCAAATTGCGAAAAGGTCGACATAAAAATGACTGTTTTTCGTTGTTTTTCATTTTTTTAAATGCTACGATAATGTTAAAATGCAGTCATCGAATACAGGACATTCAAAAGGTGCAGATCATATGAAACTGGTGTTTCAGCTTGAAAAAAACGAACTTATGAACAGGCGCATCGTCGCTCCCCACAGCGAACTGAATCCGGAGATCTACGCCGACGTGGATTCCATCGTTTCCAGAAATCCCGTGGAGGATCTTTCCATCTCCATCTATACCGCGCCGGTCTCAGAAGCGCTCCAGAACAAGATCCGGGAGATCTTCCGGGAACACTATGATGACGAGTACAATACTGTCCGGAAAGAAATACAGAAGGTCTATTACCATATGGCGTTCTTTGCCGTCCTGACCCTGCTTGTGTTCGTGGTGATCCTGAATGTCACCAGGATCTACGGCGAGCTGGCGCTCCTCGTGGTATTCGGTTATCTCTGCAGTTCTCTGGTAGACCACATTGTAGATGCCGTTCTCACCTGGAAAGAAAAAAGGATCGTCCTGGAAAAGCTTGCCAGGACCAGGTCCGCCGAAATACTGTTCTTTAAGGCAAAAAACATGCGGTGAAGCAGGAACCGTGCCGCTTCACCGCATTGCACCGCATTTTCAGACGATCTCCAGGATACTGTCGAACCCTGTGATCTCAAAGATCTCCATGATGTCATCGTTCACCCCGTGCAGTGTCAGGGAACCGTTTTTCTCTTCCATCTCCTGTTCCATGGACAGGAGGATCCGGAGGCCGGCTGAGGTAATGTATGTGAGCCGGTCCATATAGATATCGATCTCACTGATGCTGGCTTTTACGTCCTGAAACTTAGAATCAAGTTCCGGTGCGGAACGCGTATCAAGTTCACCTTCCAGTGTGATCTCGAGTTTTGTTCCGTGCTGGTTCATTTCTGTTTTCATGGCACGCACCCCCTTTACTACCATTTATACGATGAATATTCGTTTTGCGCAATGCTGTTCCTCGGTATATTTTTCGAAGGAATGAAAGGATCTTCCAGAATGCCAGTCCCACGTATGAAAGAAGAAATCACTTTACCGGCTGTAATGGAAAATGTTCTTCCCGCATTACAGTTTCTCCGGGAAAATCTCCTCTCCTGCGGCTGTTCCTCCAGAATACTGCATCAACTGGCGGTCGTCTCAGATGAGATCTTGAGCAACATCGTCCGCTACGCCTATCCGGCCGGTAACGGAACGATGACGTTCCGCTTCGAAACAGAACCGGCTCCTGACGCGGAGCATCCGGCTTCTGTCTGTCTGACTTTTGTGGATCAGGGTCTCCCTTACGACCCGCTGAAAGCTCCCGCACCGGATACCACCCTCAGCGCGGCAAAGAGAAAGCCGGGCGGACTGGGGATCCACATTGCGAAGCACCTGATGGACGATGCCTGCTACGAATACAAAGACGGCCGGAACATTCTCCGATTACGGAAAGATCTGACCTGATCTCCCGCGGCGCTGCCGCGCAGCGGGACCGGAGGTTCACCTATGGAAAAATCGATCGTTATTTTCAGAGGAAGTCCCCGTATCCGCGGGAACACCAATGCTCTCGCGGATATTGCCGCGGCCTGCTTCCGGGAAGAGGGCTGCAGGGTCACAGAGTTCGATCTTTACGGGATGGATCTCCGCCCCTGCACCGCCTGCCGGGAGTGTCAGAAAGACTGGTCAAAGATCAGCTGCCGCCAGAAAGACGATTTTGAAAAAGCTGCTGCTGCAGTGCAGGAGAGCGATGTGATCATATTGGCAACACCGGTCTACTCCTGGTACTGCACACCTCCGATGAAAGCCCTGCTGGACCGGATGGTCTACGCCTTCAACATGTACTACGGAGAAAAGCGCGGTCCTTCCTTATGGGAGGGAAAGGCGGTCTCCCTGATCACCACCTGCGGATATCCCCCGGAAAAAGGCGCGGATCTCCTGGAGGAAGGGATCAGAAGATACTGCAGACATTCCAGACTCCGGTATCTCGGCATGCTCTGCGAGCGCCATATGGGATACCGGACTGAATTCATGGACGACGAAAAAAGGGCCCGCGCCGTAGCGTATGCGGAGCATCTGCTTGAGATGACCGGCCTGAAAGACCTGTGAAAGGAGCGGCAGGATGAACGCACCCGGAAATAACCAGCCCTTCACCGACAGACTGTACCTGTCAGCAGCCCCCATCTGGAAAAAATGCATGGAACATCCCTTCGTGAAGGGGATCGGAGACGGAAGCCTGCCCCTGGAAAAGTTCCGTTATTTCATGCTGCAGGACTATGTCTACCTCTATGACTACGCGAGGGTCTTCGCCCTTGGGACTGTCAAGGCGAAGGACCCCGCCCTGATGCGTGAATTCGCCCGGAATGTCGACGAAGTCCTGCACGGGGAGATGGAGATCCACCGTGCCTACATGAAGCGCCTCGGAATTCCGGAAGAACAGGCGGAAACCGTGAAGCCCGCCCTCCCGAACCTCTCCTACACCAGTTATATGATCGCCGAGGCCCAGGCCGGTACTGTCGCTGATATCGTCGCGGCCATTCTCTCCTGCTCCTGGAGCTACGCGGACATCGGCCTCAGTCTGGCGGAGATCCCCGGCGCCGCGGATCACCCCTTCTTCGGAGAGTGGATCCAGGGGTACGCAGGCGAAGAATACCAGAAGACCAACCGCAGCCTGATCGAACTGATGAACAGACTGTCGGAAGGTCTTCCCGAAGATCAGAAAGCGCACCTGGAAGAGATCTTTGTAAACTGCTCTCTCTACGAGCTGGGCTTCTGGGATATGGCATGGCAGGGCGGCTGAACAGCCGTCCTGCCATTTTTCTTTCTGTCCGGAACCGCGGCCGCTTTGTCAGAATCCGTGACCGCCGCCTCCGCCGGAGAAACCTCCTCCGCCGCCACCGGAGAAGCCGCCGCCTCCGCCGCCTCCGCTGCTTTTGGCCGGCGGACTGTAGACGCGCTTCGTGCTGGTGACCTTTGACGCCGCGTCCGTGACCGCCACCGCGCCGATCACGCCGCCCGCCAGGGCTGCCGCCTCCGGCACATCCACGCCGAGGGTCATCGTGACCATCCAGTAATTCAGAATGCAGGACAGAAGAAGCGAAAGCAGAACGCCCGTGATCAGCTTCATGGGCCGGGCGATCTTTCCGCCGTCAAGAAGCACCGTGATCTGGGAGAGCGCATCGGACGCGCACTGGTAATAGCGGCCTTTAGAAGCGTGCCGGTACACATTGTCGCAGATGATGTTGGCATATCCCTTCGTGATCGTCCTGTAGATCTCCCCGTCGCTGCAGATCCAGATATTCCGGTTTCCCATGTCGATGAGGAAGATGGTCCCGGACACGCCGCCCCCGAACAGCGAAAGGTAGGTCTCTTTCGCGAACTCATTCGTATCCTGGCCGTAGACCTCGGCGGTAACCACCGCGGCGTTTCCGTAGGCGGTGATGGGGATCATTTCCTCCTCCAGCTGCGCCTCTTCTGCATCTGAAAACAGGCCGGCATCGTCCGCTAGATAAGCAAAATACCCTGTGCCGCTGTTCTCATAGGTCTTTCTGCCTGTGGAGAGCGAAGAGCCGAAGCCCGTCACTTCCGTTAAGACAAAGGCACCGACAAAGATCAGCAGACAGATCCCGGCCGCCACCAGCGGCTGAGGAAGAGCGACGGCAGCTTTCCGCGCCGCTTTCTTTTTCGGCGGAGCGGCATACTTCTTTTCCGTGCCGTCTCCCGCGTTCCTTTCGAAGAAATGCGGGACAGGGCTTGTCACCAGAAGATTGTAATACCCGATCAGAGAGAAGACCGAATACAGGATGGCAAGAAGCGCGAAGACGGACCCGCCGTAATACCAGAGGTCCGATACCGGCCGCACCATGGTGATGAGAGCCGCGGCCAGTGCTGCCAGGATGGTCCCTGTCACACCTCCCGCCGCCTCCTTATGCTCGATCTCCTTCGAGAGGGCGATGCTTCTGAAGCACACCATGGCCGTCAGCGCGATCACAACGAGTCCGCTGATGATCCTTCCGCTGCCGTCGGAAGAGACCATCGGAACGAGAATACGGACCAGCAGCGCGAGTACACAGAACGACAGGAAGGGCAGCTCCTTCATTACAAGTCCCGCAAACTGAATCAGAAGATCCGAAAAGCTGTCTGTTCCGGCAGTGCTTGCCTTCAGCTTTTTCTTTGCTTCAGGATTGACCGCGAGATAGCCCTTGTCGTCCGCGTGCATCTCCCGCAGAGCAATGGCAGTCAGCTGCCGTGTGTAGACCTGGCCCATCACTGCGGCAAGAAGGCCCGCGAAAAACAGGATCGTGTAAGGCGTGATGGTGAGGAAAAAGTGGATCAGGACAAACAGGGGCACCGCTGTCAGAAGAGAAAACAGCAGATACCTCCCGAAGGACACCGGAAGCTCCGCGCAGACTTCTCCGGTCTGCCCGTTGACAACAGAATATGCCACCCGGTCCTTGTCCCGCCAGGTCAGGAACCATACCGGCAGATACGCGGAGCGGATCTTTTCCAGACGGACCTTCATCTGGCCCCGGAGTTTCCAGATATCCTCCGGCTTGTCCGGTTTCGGGTCGCTGAATCCCGCCGCCTCAGTGATCCGGTCAAAAGCGGTCTCTGCCGCAGCGTTCCGCGCTTCCTCCTCATAGGTCTCCGCCGGTGTGTCGGGCCGGTCCGCGTAGAACCCCAGCATCACCGCCGGCGTGTAAGGGATCATATCCTTCGTTTCAAACGGCGTCACCGCCTGCCCCAGACTGTCCCGCAGCGTAGAAGAGGCGTCATAGGGCACTCCGTCGAAGGTAATCTCCGATTTGCAGGTCAGGGCATGGGTCTTCCTGACCTCATAGTTCCCGTCCCGCTCTGTGGTCTTCGCGGTAAACCTGATATCCGGCCCCAGCTTTACGTCATACAGCCAGTAGGGCATGTAGATGCCCCGGAACCGGTCCAGAAAAGCCGGGTCCCGCATGGCGGACGGCGCGTAGATCTTTTTTGCCACCGTCTTCGCGTACAGGTCCTTGATCTCTTCCTTTGTCTTTTTGAAGGGGACGATGCAGTCCCCCCGCCGGAAACTTCCCTTTTCTCTTTCCAGCACCGCAAACGCGCCGCAGTACGAGCAGTACTCCGCCGCAGTCAGGTTGGTGCTCATGATCCTGCCGCCGCAGTTCGGGCACCGGAAAAAATACGCTTCGTTTTCTTCCGGGATCTCCGCTTCCTTCGCAGCACTCTCCTCCTTCAGGTCAGTGTACTCCGTGGTTTTCTTACAATGCGCGCAGATCAGCTTCTGCGATGCGATATCAAAGCGGAGCTCTCCGCCGCAGTTCGGGCATTCGTACATTGCCTCGCCTTTCCTTTCCTGTTTTCAGATTATGATACACACGCAAGTCCCTCGGGCAGGATTTGACTATGATTCGGATCCGGCTCCGGGTCTTTCCTCTCTCCGGAAGGGACGCTCCCACCGGTGGATCTCCGGATATTCCAGTGAGAATCCCAGCTGGAAGATCAGCTTGATGATCCACACGAACACCGCCATGACCGCCAGCGGGATCACGCAGGCTGTCACGATCATCAGGGCCAGCGCCCGGAGAAAACCGGTGATCAGGCGTTTCGCCTTCTGGACCATTTCCGCGCTGAAAGATGACACTCTGGTCATGATCCTTTCGACGACGTTTCCGTCCTCTTCTCCGTTCATCTCCTCGCTGCCTTCCTCCACCTCCAGGGACAGGTCTCCGGCGGAAGCAATGATCTCCTGAACTGTCTCGTGCTGCGTCTCGTAGACGAAATCCGATACCCAAAGACCTGCTGGTACCATCAGCCAGATCAGGATCCCGGAGGCCAGGAGACACCCGGCGAAGATCCGCAGTGCCCTGCGCCGCCATACCTCTGACAGCAGATACAGGACCAGTACCGCCGGCACGATCAGTGCACAGAGGATATAGCCCACGGCTCCGAACATCATCTTTTCAAAATACAGCACACACAGAACGAGAAGAAAACCGCTTCCGAAATCGGCCAGTTTTTCCGCGATCGGTGTCGCGGTGTCGTCCGGAATCGCCGAAACAGCGAGGGCCGCGGCCGACGACGCCCCGGCAAGCTCCAGTGTCGTGGTGATCTTCCGGTCCACCGACGAGTTTACTCTGACTGCCAGCGGATTTTCGGGAGAGGAAGCCAGCGGCGCGAAGACGACAATAAACAGCAGTGCGATACAGACCACCCACAGGATCCGGGCTGCTGTGCTTTTGGGAGGAAAAGACATTCAGGGCCTCCTTTCCAGTGTGACATGGTATTCCGGGCCGGCGGTGCTCATGACAAAATTTTTTACCACCAGCTCCGCGTTTTCGTCCGCTCTCTTCAGGATCCCCTTCTCCAGCGCTTTCTTCCTGGCGTTTTCCTGGAATTCCAGGACTGCCTTGTTCCGCTCCTCCGCTGTGATATCGGTGAATATCGTGTGCTTTTCGTCAAGAATCTGAATGCTTTCATAATCGATCACCGGATCCTTCATTTCGGCTTCCGGCAGACTGACCGTGATCGTCCTGGCATCTTCGTCCACCGTTACCCCGATCCTGCTGAAGTCGATCCCTGCGGGGATATACCCGTCGTAGCTCACCATGTAGCTCTCCTCCCCGATCGGGAAAAGGAAGCTGACTGTTTTTTTATTGGAGAGGACCTCCGTAAAGTAGTACTCCTCCGTCACCAGAAAGCTCATGTTCCGCAGCCCGTCCTGGATGATCTCCACGTCGATGGTCTGCTTCTCCGAGATCAGTCCGCCCTCTTTTTTTGTCCCCTTCTGCCGGACCGTGATCGCGGAGTTTTCCGCTTCCCCGGAGATCATGCCCCTCTGCACCGTTTCCCTTCGTGCATTCCGGTAAAAAAGTACCGACAGAAGGATCAGGATCAAAAGCAGAGGGATGATGCATTCCCTCAGGATCTTTTTGCCGTTCTTCATTATTCCATCCCTTTCTCTGAAAGCGCGCCCGAACTGCGGCACTTCCCGGGTTCACAGTTCCGATAGTTTCTCCAGACGTGCTATGGCCTCATCCAGCACGTCGTTTCCCCTGGCAAAATGGAGGCGGATCAGATGATTGATCTCCTCGTGGAAAAAGCTGGAACCCGGGACTGCAGCGACGCCGATGTGCTCTGCCATCCACTCGCAGAAGCGGACGTCCGTCCAGCCGCGGAACTGCGGCAGGGCAAGAAATCTGCTGATGTCGACCATGACAAAATAGGTCCCCGCGGGAACATTGTGGGCCAGGCCTATGCGGTCCAGCCCGGCCAGGAAGCGGTCCCGCTTTTCCGTGTACAGTGCGTTCAGCTCCCTGTAATAGCTTTCCGGGAACCTCAGTGCGGTGACAGCGGCTTCCTGCAGAGGAGCGGCGGCACCCACTGTCAGGAAATCATGGACCTTCCGCGCGGCTTCAATGACATCTGCCGGTCCGATCAGGTACCCGAGCCGCCACCCTGTGATGGAGTAGGTCTTCGAGAGAGAATTGCAGGTGATGGTCCGTTCGAACATGCCGGGCAGAGAGGCGACGGAGATATGTTCCGCCGGCGCGTAGACCAGATGCTCGTAGACCTCGTCAGTGACTGCAAATGCGTCGTAGCGGACCGCAAGTTCGCTGATGGCAAGAAGTTCCTCCCTCGTGAAGACCTTTCCGCAGGGGTTCGAAGGGTTGCAGATGATGATCGCTTTCGCTCCCTCCCGGAATCCCTTCTCGATCAGGGAAAGGTCAAAGTGATAATCCGGCGGGACCAGCGGGATATACACCGGCTCCGCGCCGGAAAGAATGGCGTCCGCTCCGTAATTCTCATAAAACGGAGAGAAGACCAGCACCTTGTCTCCGGGATTGCAGATGGTCATCATCGCGCACATCATGGCCTCGGTGGAGCCGCAGGTCACACAGATCTCGCTCTCCGGGTCAATGGCGCGCCCCAGGGTGCGGGCTGCCTTTTCCGCCAGGGCCTCCCGGAAATTCTGCGCGCCCCAGGTGATCGAATACTGATGCGGTCCTTTCCCGGCTGTCTCCGCCAGCGCGTCCAGCAGAGGCTTCGGCGGATCGAAATCCGGGAAGCCCTGGGAAAGGTTGATCGCCCCGTACCGGTTGCTGATCCGGGTCATGCGGCGGATGACGGAATCCGTAAAGGTGCCGACCCTGTAACTAAGTTCAGGCATGTCCTGCCTACTTCCGGCGGGAGATGTCCCGCTATTCCGGTTTGTTCTGAAACAGTTCCCCTTTAATATACCATGTTCCTTCGCCTCAGTGACATACCTTTCAAACCTTGTACGGCGGTCTGATGGGTGCTAAAATTTTGTCTCGTAAAGACCCTGGTCAGAACTGCCGGTCTTTCGGAGGTCATATTATGCAGCTTTCCAACAGGAACAAGGGGATCCTGCTGCTCCTGCTCTCTTCTCTTGGTTTCGCGCTTATCTCCCTGTTCATACGTCTGGCGGGCAATGTCCCGACCATGGAAAAAACGCTTTACCGGAACCTGGTCAGCACCTTCGTGATCGCCGGGATCCTGCTGCGTTCGGGGACGCCGCTCCGGCTCCCGCGCGAAAGCAGGGCCGACATGTTCTGCCGCTGTTTCTTCGGCTGCGGAGGGATGATCTGCTATCTCTGGTCCATCGACCACATGGGGCTTGCCGACGCGAATATGCTGAACAAGACCTCTCCTTTCTTCAGTGTCCTTTTAAGCATCTGGATCCTCGGGGAGCGCCCCTCCTTCCGGGATATCCTGTGCATCCTGATCGCGGTATCCGGCGCGGCACTGGTGGTAAAGCCCGGAAGAGGCATGGCCAGTTTTCCCGCGCTCATCGGGCTTTTCGGCGGTTTTATCGCAGGCGCGGCTTATTCCTACGTGAGGAAAGTGGGACTTCACGGAGTTCCGGCTTCCGTGACGGTCCTGTGTTTCAACGTGTTCTCCTGCCTGGTGTCACTCCCCTTTGTCCTGATGTCCGATACCCACGCCAGGGGGATCCAGATCATATATCTTCTGATCGTAGGGATCCTGGCTGCTGGTGTGCAGCTTTCCCTCACGAAGGCATACAGATATGCCCCCGCGAAGGAGATCTCCGTCTTTGACTACTCGCAGATCATCTTTGCCGCGCTTTTCGGTTTTCTCTTCTGGGGAGAGCTTCCTGATCTTCTCAGCGTGGCAGGATACGCAATTATTATCGGATGTGCGGTCTTCCGCGCGTTTTTCTGAGCCGGACGCGGTCTTCCGCGCGTTTTTCTGAAAAGGAGGAATCATGAGAGATTACAGTCGGGAACTCAATGACCTAAGCTGCAGGATCTGGGACTATGCAGAGCTGAAATTCGATGAAGCACGATCTGCCGAGGCGATCGCGTCATTTCTGGAGTCGGAAGGTTTCCTGGTGACCCGGGGGATCGCCGGAATGGAGACGGCATTTTCCGCCTCCTGGGGCGAGGGCGATCCGGTCATCGGCTTCCTCGGGGAGTACGACGCCCTCTCCGGTCTTTCCCAGGAAGCAGGCATTGCGGAACCGAGGCCCCGCGCCGGGACAGGGAATGGACACGGCTGCGGCCACAATCTCCTTGGAAGCGCCTCCGCAGGGGCGGCGCTCCTTCTGAGAGACTATCTGAAAGAAAGCGGGAAACCGGGGACCGTCATGTTTTTCGGCTGTCCGGGAGAAGAAGGCGGTTCCGGAAAGACTTACATGGCCAGAGAAGGTATCTTTGATCAGCTCTCCACAGCACTCACCTGGCACCCCGGCGGCGGGAACGCAGTCCTGACCGGTTCCTTCATGGCCAACTGCCAGGTCTGCTACCGCTTTCACGGTACGTCCAGCCATGCCGCGGCGGCGCCCCACCTCGGCAGAAGCGCCCTTGACGCCGTGGAACTGATGGACGTCGGCGTGAACTATCTGAGAGAGCACATGGAACCGACGGACCGGATCCATTACGCCATCCTGGACACCGGCGGCACCTCTCCGAACGTCGTGCAGAATCACGCGGAAGTCCTGTACCTCATCCGCTCCACAGACTCGGAGAAAGTCCGCGCCCTGTATGAACGAGTAAACAAAGTTGCAAAGGGCGCCGCCATGATGACGGAAACAGAAGTGGAGATCCTGTTTGACAAAGCTGCCAGCAGCACCCTCTCCAACTCCGTCCTTGAGGACCTGCTCTTTCAGTGCATGAAGAAGATACCGCTCCCGGAATATACTGAAGAGGAGCTCTCCTTCGCAAAGGCAGTCAAAGACACCTGCAGGGATATTGACCCTTCGGGAGACATCAGCATAAGCTTCCTCCCGAACCGGGAAAAGAAGCATTACGCCCGGCTGTACCGGGAAAAACTGATGGCGGACTTCATCGTTGAGCATCCCCACCTGGACGTCTATGTCGCCGGTTCTTCCGACGTGGGCGACGTGAGCTTTGTCGTGCCCACCGCGCAGTTTTCCGCGGCCACAGTCACCCCCGGCACCCCCGCCCACTCCTGGCAAATGACTGCCCAGGGAAAAAGCGGCCCCGCCCTGAAAGGGATGATGTACGCCGCGAAAGTCCTGGCGGAGGCAGGAAAACAGCTGGTCGATGATCCTTCTGTTCTTAAGAGGGCCAGGGAAGAATTTCTGGAGGAGACCGGCGGTAGAAAGTACGTCTGCCCCATCCCTGCGCACATCCGTCCTCACAGGAACATCCGGGAGCTGGAAACAGGTCTGAGAAACAGCTGAGAGACGGGAAATCGGTGAAACATTCAGAGGTCCTCTGGCTTTTCCCAAAAGGGTTCAATAGATCTTCAGATCGAAAATATCTCCGTATAGACCCTCTTTCCGTCCTTCTGCTCCGATTTCATAAGAGAGATCTTCTTCACCATCATCTCCCCCTTCGGCGCACTCACCTGCTGCCATCTGCCGGCAGCCTTCCGGACCAGAGTGATATGCGGGACGAACTTCTTCCGGTCATACTCGATCCCTGCGGCATCCAGCGCGTCCCGGACGGCTTTCACCGCTCCCGCGAGGCCCTGGCTTCCCTTCAGTCCGACCCAGATAAGATCGCCGAAGCTTCCCGCCTCCGTCAGAGAAAGACGGAAGGGCTTATACTGTACCGTCTTCAGGGCATCCTTCACCGCAGGCGTTTCCTTCGTCTCCCCTATAAAGGCAAGCGTGAGATGAAGATTGTTCGTCGGGACAAAGCTTCCTTTGACACCGGCCTTTTTCAGTTCGTGCATCATTCCGGTGAGAGATGTTTTCAGTTCATCCGACAACTGTATCGCGACAAATAATCTCATAATACTCACTCCTTTCCGGCAGAGCGTGATCTCAGGCTATTATATCATTTTTTACTGGTTTTTCTTAATTGACATTGATCCGGGGAACCCGTACAGTAAAAACAGACTGATATATATTAACCAAATTCTGTCTCACAGGAGGATCTGTCTTATGGCCAGGCTGGCAGTGTTTTTCCCGGGAATCGGATATACACAGGACAAACCTCTTCTGTATTACAGCAGAAGGATCGCAGCGGAATGCGGCTATGATATCCGCATCCTTTCCTATTCCGGTTTTCCTGAAAAGATCCGCGGAGACCGCCGGAAAATGGAGGCCTCTTTCCGGATCGCGCTTTCACAGTCGGAAAAGATGCTCTCGGATCTGGACCTGGCATCTTTTGAAGATGTTCTGTTTGTCGGAAAAAGTCTGGGAACCATCGCCGCGGCCAAGATCGCCTCAGAAAGCGCCGCGAAGATACGGCAGATCATGTACACGCCGCTGGAGGACACCTTTCTGTTCCCGGTAAGGAGCGCCATCGCCTTTACGGGGTCGGCGGATCCGTGGGTCGGCATGGACAACAGCCGCATCAGCCTCCTCTGCCGGGAGCGGAATATCCCCTGCTTTGTGATCCCGGGGGCAAACCACTCTCTGGAGAGTAAAGATCTCCTGGCTGATCTTGAGCATCTGCAGATGGTCCTCAGGGAGACCAGGAAATTCATCTCAGCGGAAGAAGACCCCCACTGAGATAAAGGCTTCGTGGGATACGTATGATGCCTTCATTATCATTAAGAAGAACGCCAGTCTCAAAGGACTGGCGTTCATTTACCGGAAGGAGACACTCTATGGACATGCTTCAAGTAATGCAGAAAACCGAACCGTACAGCGCTTGCAACCAGGACATGCCGCTGGAGCTGCAGCGCAGGGCGAAGGCCCTCTGTCAGCAGTACAACTCGACCGGGCCGGAGGAATCAGAGCGCCGCTCCGAACTTCTGAAGCAGCTGTTCGGGGACTGTCATCCCCTGACGTTTATCGAGACCTCCTTCCACTGCGACTACGGCTTCAATATCCACACCCACGGGCTGACCGTGGTCAATTACAACTGTGTCATTCTTGATACATCCCCGGTCCACATCTATGAGAACGCGTTTATCGGCCCGGGTGTCTGCATTGCCTGCGCAGGGCATCCCATGGACGCGGCGCGGCGGGCGCAGGGGATCGTGACCTCCGCTCCTGTCACCATCGGGAAAGATGTCTGGATCGGCGCCAACGCCGTGATCTGCGGAGGCGTCACCATCGGAGAAGGCAGTGTGATCGGTGCAGGAAGCGTCGTCACAAAGGACATCCCCGCGGGGGTCGTCGCCGCAGGAGTCCCCTGCCGCGTCCTGCGTCCCGCGGACAAAGAAGACCGTACAGACGAGGTCAGGCATCTCCCCTGATCACCAGAGCCCCCTGTTCCGGATGATATTTCCGGAAATAGGCTTCTTCTTTCGGGATCCACTCTGCAAGAAAGCGCTGCAGCTTCTCCTCTCCGTTCCGTCTGAGGATCCGCTCCTTCTGGACTTCCGGACCTACCGTCATGAATACCCGGAGATCATAGATCTTGCCAAAATACGGATGCATACTGTAGGAGCCTTCGATCACGTTCAGCCTTTTCGGAGGAAACAGCTCCGGCTCCTCCAGGGAAAAAGAGGCGCAGTCAAAGCGGCGGTACAGGACTTCCCGGCCGGCAGTCAGCGGCGCAGTCACTTCTTCCCGGAACCGCTCGTAGTCGACGTTCCCACCGGCCTCGGCCATCCGGTCCGGCGTCCGCTGCTCTCTGCGCAGGTAAAAATCGTCCATGTGGAACAGACTGCCGTCGAACTGCTCCATCAGCCAGGCGGCCAGCGTCGTCTTTCCAGAGCCGCATCTCCCGTCGATCCCAACGATGATCCGCTGCCTGTCACCGGCAAGAAGTGTCCGGACTCTTTCCCGGACTTCGTAATAGCCTTCCGGAATTCCTGTTCTGATCTGGCTCATCTGTGCGGGCATTCCTCCTGTCAGGATATTTCATGTGCAGCTGCCTTGACGGGCGGCACACGATGGTTCAACTTTAACACAAAAACTCATTTATATGGAGGGAAAAGAGTATGTGCTGCCGATACTGGACCGAGGAGTCCCCGGAGCTTCGTCCCATCGTGGAAGAAATGAACCGCTCCCCGCTGATGAAAAAATGGCAGGGCAGTCCCGGGATCATCACTTACGGCGAAGTGCGCCCCACGAATATCGTTCCCGTGGTCGCCCCGGACCGCTCCGGAAAAAAGGCAGTTTTTCCTATGAAGTGGGGATATTCCGGAAGGCCCCTGCTGATGAACGCGCGGACTGAGACCGCGGCGGAAAAGCCCACCTTCCGGGAGGACTGGAAAAAACACCGCTGCGCCGTCCCGGCTTCCTGGTATTTTGAATGGACTCATTTCCCCGGCGGCGACGGCAAAATGCACACGGGCGATAAATACATGATCCGGCCGAAGGACGGCGGTATCACCTGGCTGTGCGGCCTTTACCGGATCGAAAACGGACTGCCGGTCTTTGTGATCCTGACCCGGGAGCCCGGGGAAGAGATCCGCTTCATCCACGATCGTATGCCCCTGATCCTTCCGGAGCAGTATATCGACGCGTGGATCCGGCCTGACACAAAGCCCGAGGACCTGCTGGACAAAGCGCTGACAGAAATGGTCTGCGGAAAGGCCTGAAAATGTGTTATGATACAGACATCTATATTTTGCTGTAAACTGGAGGGATCTGAAATGGATAAGCTGTTTCATCTGTCAGAAAACGAGACAAATGTGCGCACAGAGATCGTCGCGGGCATCACGACCTTCATGACGATGGCCTACATTCTGGCCGTGAACCCGAACATCCTCAGTGCTTCCGGAATGGACCGCGGCGCAGTGTTCACCGCGACAGCCCTGGCTTCAATGCTGGCATCCTTCCTGATGGCTGCCTTCGCGAACTATCCTTTCGTTCTTGCACCCGGAATGGGTCTGAACGCCTACTTTGCCTATACTGTCGTCCTTCAGATGGGATATTCCTGGCAGATGGCTCTGGCCGCGGTCTTCGTGGAAGGCGTGATCTTCATCGTCCTCTCCCTGACCAACGTCCGTGAAGCGATCTTCAACGCGATCCCCCTGAACTTAAAAGCCGCCGTCTCCACCGGCATCGGCCTCTTTATCGCCTTCATCGGCCTGCAGAACGCCAAGATCGTCGTGGACAGCGCCACGCTGGTCTCCATCTATCCGATCAAAGCTTCCCTGGAAAACGGTATGTTCCGGAGCGAAGGCATCACCGTTCTTCTGGCCATGCTGGGGCATCCTCATCACCTGGCTCATGGGGATCATCTGCGAGCTCACAGGATTCTACGTCCCGGATCCGGCCATCGGCACCTACAGCGTGCTTCCGGACTTCTCCCAGGGCTTCGGCATCCAGGACATGTCCCCGACCTTTATGAAACTGGATTTCAGCAAGGTCTTTTCACTGGAATTCGGCACTGTGGTGTTTGCGTTCCTGTTTGTGGACATGTTTGATACCCTGGGCACCCTCATCGGTGTGGCCCAGAAGGCGGACATGCTGGACAAAGAGGGCAAGCTTCCCCACATCCGCGGCGCCCTGCTGGCTGACGCTGTGGGTACCTGCGCAGGCGCCATGTTCGGAACCTCCACCACCACTACTTTCGTTGAAAGCGCCTCCGGCGTGGCTGCAGGCGGACGCACCGGTCTTACCGCCGTCGTAGCCGGCATCCTGTTCGGGCTTTCCCTGTTCCTGGCGCCCATCTTCCTGGCGATCCCCTCTTTTGCGACAGCTCCGGCTCTCGTGGCGGTGGGATTCCTGATGATCACGTCCATCCTGCAGGTGAATTTCTCTGACTATACGGAAGCAGTCCCATGCTACATCTGCATGATCGCCATGCCCTTCATGTACAGTATCTCCGAAGGTATCGCCCTGGGCGTCATCTCCTACGTGGTGCTGAACCTCCTAACCGGAGAGGCGAAGCGCAAGAAGATCAGCCCCATCATGTATGTTCTGGCAGTGCTGTTCTCCCTCAAGTATTTCATGATCTGAGGCAGCATCGCTTCACAGCCACTTCTTCTTTTTGAAGAAGATGAGGCTGCCTGCGATGATCGTGATGCAGGTTCCGAACACCAGCGGATATCCCCATTCCGTTTCCAGCTCCGGCATGTAGCGGAAATTCATCCCGTACCAGCCGGTGATCAGAGTAAGCGGCATGAAGATCGTCGTGACGACCGTCAGAATGGTCATGATGTGATTCTGACGCAGCTCCAGATGGGCTTTGTACAGATCTCCGATCTGCATCGTGTAATCGCGGATCGAGGCCGCCGTGTTGTACAGACGGTCGATACGGCTCAGGAACAGACGGAAATAGCGGAGAACGTCCTGATCAAAAAAGCCGTTCTCATTTTCCTCCAGCTCCTGGGCCAGGTCGATCAGCTGGTCGTAGTGGATCAGGAGCCGGCGGATATCGCTGCGGATCGCGTTGCTTCGGGAGGTCGAAGAATCGTCCCTGTCACCCTCGATCCCTGCTTCCATCTCTTCAAGTTCCTGCTCGTACTTCTCCAGAAGGCGCAGATCTCCCTTGACAATATCGTCCAGGAAATCATAGAGGAACCGTCCCAGAGAGGGCGAGCGCCAGCGCTTGCTCTTCTGGACATTCCGGATAAAACGTTCTGAAGTCCCGGTGTCGTCGATAAAGACGACACCTTTTTCATCCAGCGCAAAGGCAAAGGTCTCCCCCTGGACAGAAGGATCCTTCCGGTCCGGAATGGAAAACGTCCCTGTGAGGGAATCATAGTTCACCTCAGCTTTGGTCATGTGCGTGTCCGTGACCGGTTCAAGCTCGATCCCCATGTCGAATTTTTCCCTGCAGCGGGACCACTCTTCTTTGGAAACAATAACGACATAAGGCTCCGCGCCGACCGGGGTCCATTCCGGCGGCAGACCGCCGGACAGGTCCTGATACTCTTCTTCCAGCAGTTCTCTGATCACGAAATATTTCATGGATCCTTCTCCTCCATGCCCTGTATTAATAAAGGCGGTTCAATACTATGTCTTCCATTATATCATGTTGCTTGCGGATACGGAAAAATATGCCATACTGTAGATATCACCTGCCAATCAGCAGAGCGGCGCGGAAACACATCAGAGGAGGAGATCTGAATGAAAACGGTCACTGATCATTTTACAGCGAAAGGATTTGGACGTGTCCTGGTCATCAGCGGACACCGGGGAGACTGTGTCCACGAACTGATTGAAAAGAAGATGGCGGAGGAAGGAATGCGGAACGGTGTCGTGCTGAGCGGCATCGCGACTTTCCAGAAATTCAACTATCACCATGTTAAAAACGCGGACCCCGTTCCCTTTGACGAGATCCGCACCACCGACGGCGCTTTTGAAGTGACCGCGCTCCAGGGGGTCATCCTGAACGGCAAGGCCCATCTCCATGCGGCTGCCCAGGATCATTACACTACGATCATCGGACACGTGGAGCGGGAAACCGAGATCCTGTATCTTGCGGAGATCGTCGTGGCAGAGCTTCTTCTTGACCAGAATGTGGAAAGGATCAAGGTCGCCGAAGGCTTCAATCAGTACGAGATCGAAAGCTGATATTTTTTCCTCTCCGTGTGACAGTTGTGTGTAAATCTGTGTTCTATACTCATGCCATACAAAATAAAAACACCGCTGAACGCGGTGAAACCAAACACTTGCAGACATTGAGAAAAAACACACAGAACACACTACAGAAAAAGAGAGGGCAATTATCATGATGAAGAAGTTTATTGTTGTCGCAGCAGTTGTCGCAGCTTTAGGAATGACCGCATGCAGCTCTTCCAGCAGCAGCACTACCACCACCAGCACCACCGTCAACGGCATTACCACCACCACCGAAGTCACGACCATCACCGAGAACGGCCAGACAAGGACCGAGACCGTGAAGACTGTGACCGACGAAAACGGAAACGTTCTTTCCGTCACGGACGAGAACGGAAACCCCATCGGCGGTGAAACCACCGCGGCGGCTGAGACCGAAGCTGCTGAGACTGAAGCACCGGCTGAGACCGAGGCTGTTGCAGAAGCTCAGACAGAAGTCGATGAGAACGATCCTACCGGACTTCGCGCAAGGTGGCACGACCTGTTCTTTGAAGGCGCCGAGGGTGAAAACGAAAACGGAGACCATTTCTTCTTCGCCTGCGATGATTCCAATAATGTGCAGGAAGCTACCGTCATGATCCTGAACAAGGATATGACCGAGCTGAACTACTATTACCTGGGCAATGTCGGGATGGAAGACGACGCAATGGTGATCTACGACGTTGACGGTGAGAATTCCCTGCCCTTCGTCGTCGGTGACGGCGAGGAAGCAGACACCTTCACGATGACATTCAAAGACGGCGATGTGGCCACGATGCACTATGTGGACCAGGATGTGATCATCAACGACATGGTCTCTGTCGTCGAAGCCTTGAACATCTGACAGCGCGGGACCAGACAGGTCCCGCTGAAACATCACAGCAGAAATAACCTCCCGCAGGGCAGACGGATCCGATCCGCCCCCGCGGGAGGTTTTCTGTATGTTCCGAAATATCAGGCTATGATCTTTTCCATCCAGATCATATTGTACCAGCGGCCGAATTTATAACCGCACCTGTGGAACTCCCCGACTTTGATAAAGCCGAGATGCCGGTGAAACTGTTCGCTGTCTTTCGTTAAATAAGGATCCTCCCCGATGGGATCGGCAATACATGCATAGAGGTTCCGGATCCCCTGCGCCTTCAGCTTCTCCTCCAGCGCCTCGTACAGCATTCTTCCGTACCCCCGGCCCTTCGTGTCTTTTTCCAGATAAATGCTTAATTCGCACGAATGATCGTAGGCTGCTCTGTCCTTGAAGACCCCCGCATAAGCATACCCCTTTACCACGCCGCCCTCTTCCAAGACCAGGTAGGGATACCGTTTCAGGGTGTTTTCGATCCGCGCCCGGAACGCTTCCGGAGAGGGGATATCATATTCAAATGTGACCGCCGTATTCACGACATAATATCCGTAGATCTCAAGCAGGCGTCCGGCATCCTCCGGGCCTGCGCTTCTTGTCTTTGCCATGGACGAACCTGTTCAAAAGTGATACTCTTTTTATACAAGATAAAGGGAAAGGAGATTCACTATCATGAAAAAACACATGTGGAAACTCTTTGGGGTCCTGGGACTGACGACAGTGCTGATCTCAGGAAGTCTTTTTGCGGGTTCTGCTTTCGCAGACGCGTATGATGATCAGTACGGAGATGCCGCGGATATCGCGAGAGCCAGCCAGTGGGCCCTGGATGGCCAGTGGGGCCCGGATGAAGACCAGGGCGGCTGGGCCGGCAGCAACTACTATGATAACGAAGCCTGGTTAGCGGAACAGCGGTCCTCATCCCGCAGTTATTCCAGTTCCTCCAGCTATACCCCGGACGACTACGACGGCGACTGCTGGTGGAGCGGCCGGACCGCGCACTGGGACAGCCAGAGGTCCAGCGGAGAGAAATACCAGATCCAGCTGAGACGCGGCGGGTCGGAAGTCACTACTGTAAAGACCTCCAGCACGTCCTACGACTTCAGCAGCTACATCAAGCAGGACGGCAGCTACAAATTCCGTGTGCGTCTCGTTCGGAACAACAAGCACGGCGGCTGGGGAGACTATTCGGAAACCAAATATTTCGAAGGCAGGTCTTCCTCTTCGTCTTCCTCATCTTCCTCTTCGTCTTCCGGCTCCGCAGGCCCGGGCGGGACAGTGACCTCCGGCTGGAACCGGGACAACAGAGGATGGTGGTACCGTTTCTCCAACGGCAGCTACGCAAAGAACACCTGGCAGCTCATCAACGGCAAATGGTACTTCTTCGGCGACGACGGCTACATGCGCACCGGCTGGATCTTATGGAACGGTGTCTACTACTACTGCGGACCGGACGGCGCGATGTTCACGAACTGCTACACGCCTGACGGCTACTATGTCGACGGAAACGGCGCCTGGGTGCACTGAGCACCCGGCGGCCATTCCCCTGCTCAGTTAAAACATTGTCAGGAAAATGCTGAGTACCATCCAGGCGGGAAGTGAGTAGAAATTACCGTGCTCGTCCCTGCCGGCCCGGAATATCTTCCGGGCGCGCTCTTTGTCCAGAAGCTCGTACCCGTTGAACATCTCTGTTCCGACCGCGCCCTTCTGGTTCAGTCCGTCCAGGCTGTCCAGCGTGATCTCCGCGCAGAGGAAAGCGTTGCTTTCATCCGTCATGCCGGGGGTGGTAAAGGCGCAGGGATTCAGGACGTAGACCCGGTCGCTCTCTTTGACATCCAGACCGCTCTCCTCCTTGATCTCCCGGATCGCAGCAGTCACCAGGGGATCCGCGCAGTCCTTGTCTTCGGGATCCAGAAGGCCCGCGATCGGGCTGAGAAGGAACTGTCCGACAGGATAGCGGTACTCGTAAGTCATCAGGAGACGCGTCTCGCCTCCCGGAAGGTGCAGCACCACGGCGATCGTGACCGCATCCGGCAGCATCTCCCGCGCTTCTGCCTCCGTCTTGGCGGCGACAAGGTCTTTCTTCCCCCGCCGGGAGACTTCATAGTAATGTTTTCCTTCCTCGTACTGAAGGTCATAGCATTTCAGAAAACGTGTTTCGTAAAGTGTCTCGATATGATCGATCATGGGTCTCTCCCTTCTTCCGCTTTTTCAATGCGGGTACTCCATGACAATCATACCACAAACAGGAGCTGACGCCATTGTGCGCCGGCTCCTTTCTGATTGCGAATACTTCAAAAAGTGTTATATTATCTTCCGCAAATATAATGCATTTGACAAAATAAGGCTATTGTAAAAAAGGAAGTTCTTTATGGAAAAATATGTCAATATCATTCTGTTGTTTTTCATGTATGCCTCTGCCGGATGGTGCATGGAGGTCTTTCTGAAATACAGGCAGTACCACCGTTTCATTAACCGCGGATTCCTCACGGGTCCGGTCTGTCCCATCTACGGCTGCGGCGCTGTTCTGATCACCGTCCTGGTCGGAAGCCTGGCCAGCGTCGAATCCGGCGTGGTCATGACCTTTGCCCTGTCTTTTCTGATCTGCGGCGCAGTAGAATACCTGACGAGCCTGGTCCTTGAAAAAATATTTCACGCCCGCTGGTGGGACTACAGCCAGAAGCCGATGAATCTTCACGGCAGAGTCTGGATTGGGAACCTGATCCTGTTCGGCCTTGCAGGAGTACTGATCATGCATCTCCTGAACCCTGCTATATACAAGCTCCTGGGCATTTTTTCTCTGAAGGCCCGGGAGGGAATCGCGTCCGTCCTTCTGGCGGTCTTTGCGGCGGACTGTGTGGTCTCCTTCTTCGTCCTGAAGCTGGTCAAGGTCGGTGTCGACAGCAGTGAAGCTGATAATACCGAAGAGATCAGCAAGGAAGTACGTCAGCTTCTGACAGACAAGTCCTACTTCCACAGACGTTTCGCGGACGCTTATCCGGATGTCGTCTATAGAACAGAGCGCGTCCAGGCCCGGCTTGCCGCTGTGAAAGCAGAGGCAGAGCGCATCCGCCTTACAGCAGAGAAGAATTTTGAAGAAAGAAAAGAAAAGATCGCAGCCAGCCTGGAACCGGTACCCCAGATCCGCGCTGACCTGATCAGAATGCAGAACGAACTGATCAAAATGCTCTATAATGAAGAAAACGCCAGCACGGAAATGAAGAAGCTGAAAGAGGATATCGAGAAGCAGAAAAAACGTCTCGAAGACCACCCGCTGGTCAGGCACCCCTACGGCAGGTTCTGAATTGATCTCAGTGCGGGTCTGATCTCCCGCTCATAAAGATAACAGGAGGATAAGGATATGCTATTTGAAGCACTGGACAAATTAAGACAGCAGACCATCATATCGTCGGTCATATTTATGGTCGTCGGACTGTTTATGCTTGTAGTCCCCGCACAGTATGACAGTGTCGTCGTGTACACCGTGGGCTGCCTGCTCATCATCTTCGGGGAAGTGATGGTCCGGGATTTTATCGCCGGAAACTAATCAACTGTAAACAACAACAGCCCCTGGTCCTGCCAGGGGCTGTTGTTGTTCTGCACGGACTTCCGGTCCGTCTTTTTAAGATCTGTTTTTTCCGATCAGATCAGGCATGCCTCCTTTTTCGATCGTCCCGACCACCAGCTCGTCTGCCGGCAGCCAGTTCACCTGGCGCAGTTCATTCAGCCGGAGCCATCTTGCCGCCTCATGCTCCAGAAGCCTGATCTTCCCTTCTTTCAGACTGCAGAAGAGGCAGTCCATCGAGAGATGAAAATCCGAAAAGTCATATTCCACACTCACACCATACTGGCTTACTTCGACGACAGCATCCAGCTCTTCCCGGATCTCTCTCACCACAGTCTCCTGCGGTGTCTCATTCTCCTCGATCTTTCCGCCGGGAAATTCCCACCAGTGTTTGTAGGGCCCGTATCCCCGCTGTGTCGCGAAGATCACAGGCACTCCGTCCTGGTCCAGCGCCTGGATGACCGCCGCCGCTACTCTGACTGTTTTCATAAGAGGGACTTGACGCAGGCTTCGACCTCTGACATTTCAGCCGTCGGCTCAAACCGGACCACGACGTTTCCTTCCCGGTCGATGACAAATTTGGTGAAGTTCCACTTGATATCCGGCTTCTTGTCCCATTCCGGATCCGCTTCCGCGAACATCTTTTCAAGAAGAGCCTTGTACGGATGCTCTCCGAATCCTTCGAATCCCTTCTGTGCCTTCAGATAAGTGTACAGCGGCAGCTCGTTTTCGCCGTTGACGTCCGCCTTCTTCATCTGCGGGAAGGTAGTGTTGAAGTGCATGGTGCAGAATTCGTGGATCTCCTCATCCGTGCCGGGCGCCTGCTTTCCGAACTGGTTGCAGGGAATATCGAGGATCTCCAGCCCCTGATCGTGGTAATCCCTGTACATCTGCTCGATCGGCGCGTACTGGGGCGTGAAACCGCAGCCAGTGGCTGTGTTGACCACCAGGATGACTTTACCTTTGTAGTCCGCCAGGTTCAGTTCTTCACCTTTTCCGGTCGTGATGGTGTAATCGTAGATCATAAAAACCTCCATTATGATAACTGTAAACCTTATAACTATCGGTCTTTTATGCGCGTCTTTACTGTCTATTCTATTATATTATATATCATCCGCTCCGCCGCGAATAGTAACTTTCTCTTCTGTCATTCCTTCAGGTTGCCCTTCCGGATGTTCTCCTGAATGATCCGGTCCGTCACCTCATAAAGCTTTTCTGATCCCAGCTTCGTCTTGCTCTGACGCGTGTACACGGTGGCTGAGGATACGCCGTGCTCCTTCCAGTCTCCGCCTTCGTTGCTGTTGTTCAGCAGAAGCGGCTGCAGGTTATCCAAAGAATGGGCGAACTTCGCCTCCGCTGTCTCATACGCTTCAAACTCATCAAAAAGAGCTGTAAACTCCGCCTTCTGGTCCGGCGGCAGCAGGGAAAAGATCCGCTCCTTCGCCGCCTCCTCTCTCGCCTTCTGGGTCTTCAGCCCCTCCGCGTCGTAAGCGTAAGTATCACCCGCGTCGATCTCAACGATGTCATGGATCAGGCACATCAGCATGACCTTCGCGATATCCACCTCTTCATTGGAATACTCCCGGAGGAGGTACGCCATGACAGCCATGTGCCACGCGTGTTCCGCGTCATTCTCATTCCGCCCGTGTCCTGAAAGGTGCGTCTGGCGGAAGATGTTCTTTTCCTTGTCGATCTCCAACGCAAAAGAAAGCTGCTGTTCCAGGCGGCTCTGCTCTTTCATTCTTCACTCTCCTTTTAATCGTCGAAATGAGCGTCCAGGATCTGCTTCGTTTTCAGCGCATCCTCCTGCACCAGGACCCCCTGATCCATCAGGAGGCCGGTCAGCTTCCCGCGGAAAGCAGCAGCATCATCCAGGCTGTCGTCCTTGAAGGAAAGCTCCGTGATATACTCTGCTTCTCCGGATCCCTGGTGCGGAAGCTCCCAGATCTCGATCTGGATCTTATGGTCGAGATATATTCCTGTGAAGCGGTCAAAATGGGCCGGCCCCGCCATTTCCGCCTCTTCCATGGTCCTGATCCCCCAGTTTTCGGACTTCCAGTTCCGCTCTGCCGGGGGCATACCGGCCTTCAGCATGGAGATACCGTCTGCGGCGCTCAGATCCGCAACGCTTTCAAGTCCGTCTGCAGGTCCTTTGCTTTCTGCGGAGATGCTCAGTATCATTCCGGAGTGATTCCATTCGACCTCCGCTTCCCAGTTTTCGTCCGACAGGTCAAAGCCTTCTGCTTCGGCAAGACTGAGAACCAGTCCGGGATCATTTCCTTCCACGCGGTACCGCTTTTTATAGGTGAGTTCAAAGCCCTTGTCCGCTTTTCCATCCCTCATCCTTACCCTGTTGATCCAGCCTTCATTGCCAAACGCCCTGTCCGGGGTCTCATAATAGGCGAGACTGTAGCTTTTGAACTTTTTTTCCAGCTGGAATTCATCGCGGATCTCTTTCTTTAAAAGGTGCTTTTCATCAAGTACCAGCGCGGAATCCAGAAGGATATGAGTCTCGCAGGGAATACTGACGGTCCGGGGAGGGCTGGCAGCTTCGGGCGCCTCGGTGGTTTCGGGGGCTCCGGGAGCTCCGGGAGCACTGGCGGGTTCGGGAGCCTCAGTGGTTTCGGTGATACTGGCGGTTTCGGGAATCTGGTCCGGCTTCTCTGTCCGGGCACAGCCTCCCGCCAGCAGGATCAGCAGAAGCCCCCATATCATTATCTGTAGTGTCCTGGTTTTTCTCATAACGATCCTTCTGTCTCAGACGTGCAAGTCCCGCGAGCGGGACTTGAAGCAGAAGCCTCCTGCGGCAGACCTTTCCCGCTTCAGAACTTCAGAAATCGGATCACAAGGCACACGATGCCCGCGGCAGCCAGCCCGATCCCGCAGTTTCTGAAGATCATCGCACGCGTAAATGCGTTATGAATAAATTCATTAGATGCATCCATCACAGATAAAGCAATGTGATTAAAAAACAGACTCAGTCCGAAACACACCAGCGCTCCAATGATCAGAATGATCCCCGCTGCAAACACTGCTTTTTTCAATTCCTGTTCCTCCGCAGAATTCTTCCTGATACTCTGAATCATAACAGAAAACCTTTCCTGAAAACAGCCGTCCGGGGCTGACTGGTTCCTGGAAATGAAATTGGCCGACCCGAAGATATATGCCGGTACGAGTGACATTTCTATGATAAATCCCCTGCTATACTAAGCCCATAAAACAAAAACAACTACGGCAGAGCCGAAAAAAGAAAAACAAAGATATAAGAGAGGGAAAAAATGAAGATCAGAAATCTTGTGGCGGCAGTTACGGCAGGCGTTATGATGGCAGCAATGAGCATTACCAGCTTTGCAGCATCCGAAATCTGGAGCGAGTTCGATGATGACGGCGTTTATACTGTCTACGATGATGGCTCCATTGATTACTACAATTTCAGAAAGAACTCCTATTCCTGGATGGATGAAGACGGCAACTTCGGCGAAGTCGACCGCCGCGGAAACGTCACTTACTACGATTCCGACGATGATAATCTTTACTACATCGGGAATTCTTCCTCCAGAAGCAGCTCCAGTTCCAGAAGACACTCCAGCTCCAGCTCCAGCAGCAGAAGCAGAAGCCGCCGTACAAGCGGAAACGGCAGAGTCACCAATGATCTGGGCGGCTGGCAGAATATGAACGGCACCTGGAAATACAGAAGACAGAACGGCTCCTACGCAACCAACTGCTGGGAGCAGGTCAACGGAAAGTGGTACAGCTTCGACAATAACGGCAATATGAGAACGAGCCAGTGGGTCCGCCACACCACCAACGAGCATCTCTGGTACTATGTTGGTCCCGACGGCGCGATGGTGAAGAATACGACCATCGGCGGCTACGTCATCAACGCAAACGGAGAGTGCTTCTGCTAATAATGCCCTCTCTCACAGCGTTCCTGGAAGAAGATCTTCCCAGGGCGCTGTTTTTTTCTGAAAACTTTTCACTAAAACAGATATTGGAGGATCTGACGGGTTTTCTTATCGCTGTTGCTGCCGGAGGAGCGATCCTTTCGTGCTATGTCGGCCTTCTTGCTTATATCGGAAGTGATACCGGACTTTCCGATATCACCGGCGTCAGAAAAGCGCCGATGGTCGTTGCGGCCGGTGCTCTCATCGGCAACTTTGTGCACCATGGAATCAGCAGCATCAATGCAATAATCGCTGCCTGCGTCTGTTATTCTGTCTCTGCATTCGCGGCACACAGTAAAATCAATAGAATTTCTTCGGATCCTCCGCAATGCCGTACTCTTTCTTAAACTGTTCCAGGTCTTCCGGTCTCCGGAGCAGCTGGATCTCCAGAAATTTCCCTGTCTTCAGATCCTGGAACCCTGCCACCTGCTCGCCGGTGCAGATACTGCACCGGATAGCAGGTTTTTGTTTTTCCGGGTCATAATGCTTCTTCACCGGCTCTTCGTTCCTGCGGGAGAATAACTGAAAGAAGTTTTTCATACGGATCCTCCTGTATATCCGAAATGCTGCCGGAAGCCTTATCGTAAAACTCTCCGGACCGCCTCATCGGACGCCCCCGGGAACTGTTCTTTTGCTCTTGCGATGATCCGCTCCGCGGAAAGTTCCGGCTCTTCCTTATACGCGCTCGTTACATGTTCGTAGCCCCAGAGCTCCTCCGGCTTCTGATAAAAAGAGACCGCCATGCCGTAGCTCTGCCCGCGCCTGTTCCTCCGCCTCTCAAACTTCCGGATGATCAGGTACGTCTGCATCTGCAGCTGTGTCATGCATCCGTCAAAGTTTTTATAACCCTCCTTGCCGAATCCCGCTGCCGGTTTCAGTTCATAGCCCGGATGCATGCCGCCGTCCTCACAGATATCCATGATCGCTTTGTACCGGCGCTGTATCAGCGCGTCGTCCCAGGCCGCGTCAAAATCATAACCGTCCCGGCGGGCATTGGCAAAACGGGGAAACCACTCCCGGGAAATGAACCCGGTCTTGTTATTGAAGAACTTTCCGTATGCCACTTCACCAGTCGCGGGAATGATCTCGCGCCACTCCCAGGGATCCTGCTCCGGATCTCCGGTCCACCAGAAAAGCGGAGAAACATGCTCCTCTGCGGAAAAACCCGGCACTTCGTTGGCAAAAAGCGGCAGAAAGCCGACTTCATTGATCCAGCTGATCAGCTCGCGCCAGGAACGGATCCTGTACGGATCATCCCAGTCCAGGCCCTTCATGATCCATTCGCCGCCCTCGTTAGCCATTCACATACACCACCTTTACTTATATCCCTGATCATTGTGCCAGGCAGCAGAAGACCTGTTCCAGTATCAGAGAACAGCCGCTCACCTCCGCCGGACTCATGACCCTTTTCTTATAGATGCCCCCATTATCATGCAGAAAGTCCCAGACCGACGCGATGACCAGCTCCTCTTCCTCCTCCAGGACAGAAAAAGCTCTTTCTATCATCCGGTACTGCCTGTAGGAAAGCGGCCGCATCAGCTCGCGCTTCGTCTCCTCGTCAGCTTCCTCAAACTCCGGTACATTCCCCTCAGCGCCCTGCTTTGCATAATACTGGAAGGCCTCAAATATAAAGCCAAAATTGTCGATCAGAAACCTGTGCAGATAACGCCTGTCCCCCGCATCGATCACGTCCCTCAGCTTCTCAAATTTTCTGATAAACTCGTCATCATAGTATAAGATCCTGTCAGATGTCATGACCCTTCCCTCTTGATTCTTTTGCCTTTATTATACCATTGGTGTCACCATCGGTGTCAGGCACCGTTAAGATGCTGCTAAGATTTCTTCAGTGTCAGGCACCGTTAAGATGCTGCTAAGATATTATAATATGAAGGGAAAACTAACGATATCCGGGGGTACAAAGATGAAGATCATGGTCAGCGCCTGCCTGACGGGCGAGAACTGCAAATACAACGGCGGCAACAACCGGAACGAAAAGGTCCTCCGGCTGATGGAGGAGAATGAAGTCATCCTTGTATGCCCGGAACAGATGGGCGGGCTTCCGACGCCCCGCACACCCTGCGAGATCTGCAACGGTGTGGTCATGACAAAGGAAGGAAGGGGCGTGGACCAGGAGTTCCGCGCCGGTGCGGCGAAATGTCTGGATGTTGCCATGCGTGAGCAGCCGGATCTCATCGTTCTGCAGTCCAGAAGCCCCAGCTGTGGAGTGAAACAGCGCTATGACGGGACGTTTTCCGGGAAGCTGACAGAGGGTTCCGGGGTGACAGCGGAGCTTTTGATGAAGAATGGATTCCAGTGTATCGACGTCGAGGATCTTCCGTAGATCAGTAACGCCGGAGTCAATCAGACCGGACATCAGTCAGCAATGCCGGGCATCAGATCGTTTTCTGATGTCCGGCGTTATTTCATTCCCGCACAAATAGTGCTGTCTGTTTCTTTCCTACTTCTTTCTTTTCTTCGGCTCCGGCAGTTCCGGATACATGGCCTCGATCAGCCGCGTCATGGTCTCCCTGTCATCCACATCCACCAGGAGCATTTCTTTCGCCCCTTCATAGGGGGTCTCCTTTTCCGCATCGGGGATCATTTCTTCCGCCGCCTTCGTGAGCTTCAGCAGCAGACGGTCATCATAGATCCCTCCGATCACTCTGCCGCGGTAGTAGAGAACATACTCGCCCATCATTGCCCTGTGGGAGATCTCCAGAAGTCCGGAAAGCTGTTCAAGGACAAATATTTTTACGCATTTATACATGGTATCGATGCATTTCTCATCTTCCGCGAGATCCCCGGTCCCCACTGAGATAAAGCATTCACGGCGCCTGACGCCAAATGATATAATATAGTCCTGACACCCGGTGCCTGGCACCAGATGAGCTGATACAGGCACCAGAGGAAGGAAGGCTGTATGAACACAGAATATCGCTTATCCGAAAAAGACGCGGAGCTGCTTATATCGCTCCGGCACGAGCTGCACCGGCGCGCGGAACTGTCCGGGGCGGAGCACCACACAAAAGAGCTCCTCATGGCGTTTCTCCGGGATCACACCGAATTTGATGTAAAAGACCGCGGCGCCTGGTTCTACGCATTCCGCCCGGCGGGGCCATCTGCGGATGCGTCGTCTACGAAAGCGCCGTCTCCGGCGACGTCATCTTCCGCGCTGCCCATCGCGTTCCGGGCAGACATGGACGCTCTGCCCATTCCGGAGAGCTGCGGGCTTCCTTACGCATCGGAGGATCCCAACGTCTCCCACCGCTGCGGCCACGACGGACACAGCGCGGCGCTCTGCGGCCTGGCCCTCTCCCTGAACGGCCAGATGCTCCCCCGGGATGTTTATCTCATCTTCCAGCACGCGGAGGAGACCGGCGAGGGCGCCGGAGTCTGCGCGTCCCTGCTTTCCGAAAAAAATATCAAAGAGATCTATGCCTTTCACAACCTGAACGGATATCCGTCCGGGCGCGTCGTGCTGCGCCGGGGGCAGACCCAGCCTGCCTCCGGCGGAAGGACCGTCACCTTCACCGGGGCTCCGGCCCACGCCAGCACGCCGGAAAATGGAAAAAGCCCCGCGCGTGCAGCGGCGGAGCTTTGTCTGTATATCGATGAACTGCTGACCCGGCCCCACCGCGGCATGCTGCTCGCGACTGTCGTGAACCTGAAGGTCGGGACAAAGGATTTCGGCGTGGCTCCCGGAACCGGGGAGCTCTCCGTCACGGAGCGCGCCGAATACGAAGATGAAATGGATGCGCTGGACCGCGCCCTCTGTGAAAAAGCGCGGCAGCTTGCCGCCCGGGACGGTCTCACAGTCTCCTTTTCGGAGTCCGACCGTTTTCCCGCGACCGTCAACGACGACGCCTGCATCGACCGCGTTTCCCGGGCCGCCCTCGCTGTGACCGGAGCTCCTCCCATTGAGATGGCGGAACTCTGGCGCGCCTCCGAGGATTTCGGCTGGTACACGAAGGTCTGTCCCGGCGCCATCTTCTACATCGGCAGCGGGGAAGACTATCCTGCCCTCCATACAGAAGGCTACGACTTCCCCGACGCCATTCTTCCGGCTGCAGTGCAGATGTTCCGGGCGATACTTACGTCCTGTTGATGTCTTACAGCGCTGCCGCAAAGGCCTTGATCCCGGTAAATCCGGTGAATGCCTTGAACTGCGCGATTGCTGCATCATATGCTCCGGCAGCGGAACTCAGCAGCAGGGCCGCCTTGTCTGCCTTCGCCGGCTTGCCGATGCAGTACACTCTCTGGATGGCAGCCTCCACCATAGCTGCTGTGTTCTCCTTGCGCGGGCTTCCGTTAACGTGACTATTTCCTGCGTCACTGCCCCGGTCTTTTCCCTCATCAGAACACAGGCATTCTCAGAGCAGCCCGTCTCTCAGGTTCCGGTTGATCTCATCCAGCTTCGCTGAGTTTATGACCTTGCTGACCTCGTGCCGGTCCAGCGCTTCTTTATACGCATTATAGGTCTTCTCGTCAAAAAGCACCCATTCAATGAGATCCAGCACACCGGGATGCTCCCCGACAAACTGGTCCACCGTCCTGACCGCGATCTCTGCCGCTTTTTCCACAGGAAATCTGTATACACCTGTGGAGATGGACGGAAACGCGACGCTCCGGATATTGTGATCCACAGCGGTCTGAAGCGAATTCCAGTAGCAGCCGGCCAGCAGTTCTTCTTCATGATTCTTCCCGCCGCGCCACACCGGGCCGACGGTATGGATCACATATCTGCAGGGGAGATTATAAGCCCCGGTGAGCTTTGCTTTCCCGGTCTCGCATCCGTTCAGCTTCCTGCACTCTTCCAGAAGCTTCGGACCGGCCGCCCGGTGGATTGCCCCGTCGACGCCGCCTCCGCCAAGCAGCGATCTGTTCGCAGCGTTGACGATCGCGTCGACATCAGAGATCTTTGTGATATCGCCCAGCACCAGGCGGATGACGGGCGTTCCCGGGATCCCGTTTCCTTCATCATCCACCGGCTTCTGTCTGGCCGGACGGTGCATGTGCATGTATTTCTCTGCCCATTCGGGATCATTGTAATGGCTGTATTCCGACATCTGACAGCCGTGGCAGAGATCGTCCGCGATCTCCAGGATAACATCCGAGAGTTCCAGGTCCTTCTTCCATTTGCCGTCGATCTTATCGTATCCCAGCAGAGCACCGAGAATATTTCCGGTCACGGCTCCGGTCGAGTCACTGTCGCCCTTGTGGTTTACAGCCGCGATGATCCCCGCCGAGAAATCAACCTGATGACGAAGGGCGCAGTACAGGGAAATGCCGAGGGTCTCTTCCGCGACCCACCCTTCCCCAAGGCGGTGGATGTTGTCAAGATCGTCCAGACCATTTTCAGAGAGCTCCACCGCGCTGCGGATCACAGCCAGGAGCTCCGGCAGATGCGGATCTCCCGCAAAGAGCTCCGCCGCCGTATTCCTTGCTTCCAGGATGATCTCTTTCAGCGTCATCGCACTGCCTTTCGGCGGGAACACGATGCGGTTGATGATGTGCACCAGGACTGCTGCCGGCATATAGCCCAGGGAATGACCGTGGGTGATGGCGGCAAGCTGCGC
>CACZFV010000001.1:39239-87087 GCA_902780465.1 uncultured Lachnospiraceae bacterium | reverse complement strand
GTCACCGGCGGCGTGCACGGCGGAAACCGTCTGGGCGGAAACGCGGTGGCGGACTTCACCGTCTTCGGACGCATCGCCGGCCAGCAGGCGGCAGAGTACGCGAAGTGACGTTGAAAAGATCTGTTTTATAAGGTAAAATATACAGAGACGTGGCGGTCATGGGCTGCCACGTCTCTTGACATATAAAGAAAACTTTGTGCAGAGAAACAGAGGAAAGTGATGAAGGATACAGAAGGCGCGATGCGCATCAACAAATTCCTGAGCGCCATGGGGTACTGCTCCCGGCGGGAGGCGGACCGCCTGATAGAGGCGGGCAAGGTGACGGTAAACGGCGAAAAGGCGGAGCTCGGGACCATGGTGGAGCCGGGTATGAAGGTGAAGGTCGACGGCGAGACCGTCGGGACAGCGGAGGATGTCTCCTCCAGAAAGACAGTGCTGATCGCCGTGAACAAGCCCCGGGGCGTGGTGTGCACCACCTCCGATAAGGACCGGGCGCCGAATATCGTGGAGATGGTCGAATATCCGGAACGCATCTATCCCATTGGCCGCCTGGACAAGGACTCCGAGGGACTGATGCTGATGACTAACCAGGGAGATCTGGTGGATCAGATCCTCAGGGGCTCCAACGGTCATGAAAAAGAGTACCTGGTCCGGGTGGACAAAGCGCTGACAGAGAAATTCGTGGAGCATATGCGCCGGGGCGTCCATCTTGGAGAACTGCAGGTGACGACCCGGCCCTGCAAGGTCGTGATCAACGACAAGACGAGTTTTTACATCACCCTCACTCAGGGACTGAACCGGCAGATCCGCCGGATGTGTGAAGCTCTTGATTACCACGTGATCTCCCTGAAGCGGATCCGGGTGATGAACATCCGGCTGGGGAAACTGAAGACAGGGACCTGGAGAAACGTATCCCCGGAGGAGCTGAAGACCCTGAGATCCATGCTGAAAAAGGACGCGAAAGGCTGAGGAAGAATGGACGATAAGAAGACACTGCGGATGAAGGAGCTTGTCCGGACACTTTCAGAGGCTTCGAAGGCCTACTATCAGGAGAGCCGGGAGATCATGTCCAATTTTGAGTACGACCGTCTCTACGACGAGCTGCTGGCGCTGGAGGAAGAGACGGGCACGGTGCTCTCCGGATCTCCCACGCAGAAGGTGGGCTACGAGGTGCTTTCCGAGCTCCCGAAGGAAGCCCACGAGAAGCCCATGCTCTCACTGGACAAGACGAAGAGCGTGGAAGACCTGCAGGCCTGGCTGGGAGACCAGAAAGCGGTACTTTCCTGGAAGCTGGACGGGCTCACGGTGGTCCTCACCTACAGGGGAGGGGAACTTGCAAAGGCAGTGACCCGGGGCAATGGTCTGATCGGGGAAGTGATCACGAACAACGTCCGCGTGTTCCGGAACGTGCCGCTCCGCATTCCTTTTAAGGGGGAGCTGGTGCTGAGAGGAGAGGCGCTGATGCGCTACTCCGACTTTGAACGGGTGAATGCCTCCATTCCGGAGGCGGACGCGAAATACAAGAACCCGAGAAATCTCTGCTCCGGTTCCGTCCGGCAGCTGGACCCGAAAGTCACGGAGGAGCGGGGCGTCTTTTTCCGGGCCTTTGCCCTTGTCAGCGCGGAGGGAGCGGACTTCGGCAATTCCTGCGCTGCCCAGTTCGACTGGATGGCTGCCCAGGGTTTTGATGTGGTGGAACATGTGACGGTGACGGCGGAGACCCTGCCGGAAGAGGTGCGGAAATTTGAAGCCGCGATTCCGGATAATGATTTTCCCTCGGACGGACTGGTGCTTCTGATGGAAGACATCGCCTACGGACAGTCCCTTGGGACCACTGCAAAATTTCCCCGGAACGCCATCGCCTTCAAGTGGACGGATGAGACGAGAGAAACGACGTTAAAGGAGATCGAATGGAGTCCTTCCCGCACCGGTCTCATAAATCCTGTGGCGATATTTGAACCGGTGGAGCTGGAAGGCACTACCGTGAGCCGCGCCAGCGTCCACAACGTGAGCATCGTGAAGTCGCTGAAGCTCGGCGTGGGGGATCGGATCGTTGTGTACAAAGCGAACATGATCATTCCCCAGATCGCGGAGAACCTGACGCAGAGCGGCACGGCAGAGCCGCCCGGGGTTTGCCCCGTGTGCGGACAGCCGACGGAGATCCGGCAGGAAAACGACGTGCTGACACTGCACTGCCCGAACCCGGACTGTGTGATCAAAAAGATCAAGCGTTTCGCCCTGATGACCAGCCGGGACGCGCTGAATGCCGAGGGCCTGTCCGAAGCCACTATGGAGAAGCTGATCGCCGCCGGATTTATCCACGAGTACGCGGATCTTTTCGACCTGGAACAGTACCGGGAAAAGATCGCGGAGATGGAGGGCTTCGGAGAAAAGTCCGCGGACAAGCTGTTAAAGGCGCTGGAAAAAGCACGGCGCACGGATATGACCCGCTTCGTGTACTCCCTGGGGATTCCGGGGATCGGTCTCCAGAACGCAAAAATGCTGAACCGTCATTTCCATGGATCCTTCGCTGCGCTGCGGAGTGCATCTGCGGAGGAACTCTGTGAGATCGAGGGGATCGGAGAAGTGCTGGCCCGGGCCATCCGGGACTATCTGGACGATGCCGGAAACATGAGACTCACGGAGGACCTTCTGAAAAAGCTGGAGATCGAAGCGCCGGCGGCTCCCGCGGGAGAGGGCGCCGAAGCGCTTCCGCTGGCAGGAAAGACCTTTGTGATCACCGGCAGTGTGACGCATTTCAAAAACAGGGAGGAACTGAAACGCTTTATTGAAGACCGGGGCGGGAAAGCCGCCGGATCCGTCAGCGCGAAGACCTCTTACCTCATCAATAACGACACGGCTTCGTCCTCCTCAAAGAACAAAAAGGCCAGGGAACTGGGCGTCCCGGTCATCTCGGAGGAAGAGTTCCTGAACATGCTTGAAAAAGACCGCTGAGGCGGTAGAATTGACACTGATTTATACGGAATGCTATACTTTCCAGAATGGAACTAACACAGGAGGTAATCACATGCCCATCAGAATACAGAACGACCTGCCCGCAAAGGCGATCCTTGAGAGAGAGAACATCTTCGTGATGGATGAGAACCGGGCCATGTCCCAGGACATCCGCCCGCTGGAGATCCTGATCCTGAACCTGATGCCCCTGAAGGAAGACACGGAGCTTCAGCTTCTGCGCGCGCTCTCCAACACGCCGCTGCAGGTGAACTGTACATTTCTGATGACCAGTTCCCATGAGGCGACGCACACCAGTTCCAGCCACATCAACAAGTTTTACCAGTATTTCGATGATATCCGGAAGAAATCCTTCGACGGCATGATCATCACCGGTGCTCCTATCGAGCATCTGGAATATGAACAGGTGACTTACTGGAATGAGATCTGCCGCATCATGGAGTGGACAAAGACCCATGTGACCACCCATGTGACCTCCACGCTGCACCTCTGCTGGGGAGCCCAGGCCGCGCTGTACTATCACTACGGGATCAAAAAGTACCCGCGGACAAAGAAGCTCAGCGGCGTGTACCGGCACAAGGTGTATCATCACAGCGTGCCGCTGATGCGCAGCATGGACGATTATTTCTACTGCCCGCACTCCCGCTGGACAGAGGTGCGGAGAGAGGACATCCAGAAATTCCCGAACCTGACGATCCTGGCGGAGAGCCCGGAAGCGGGCGTCCTGCTGGTGATGGACAAGGAAGGAAAGCAGATCTTCCTGCAGGGACATCCGGAGTACGACCGCATGTCCCTGGACGGAGAGTACCGGCGCGATCTCGGGAAGGGCATGTATCCCGCGATCCCCGTCAACTACTATGAGAACGACGACCCGAACTCCAGGCCGGTGCTTTCCTGGCGGAACATGGCGAACACCTTCTACACCAACTGGCTGAACTATTACGTGTACCAGGCGACGCCGTACGTGCTGGAGGAAAAAGACTGATCCCGCACGCGGTTCTGCAGTATCAGCGAGAAAAAACGAGCTCCCCGGAATGACAGCTTCCGGGGAGCTCTGTTGTTTCTGGCGGGTAAGGCGTGCGTGCGGGACTTGAATTGAAGCCGGGTGCGCATTGTGGTAGAATACTGCTGAGGAAACAGGGAATGCCGGGGCGGAGCGGGTTCCGCCGCCGGGGAAAGGAAGTATATATGGAACATTACACATATCGTCTCTCTGGTGTCTGCGCGAGGCAGGTAGATTTCGACCTGGAGGACGGAAAGGTTCATAATCTCAGCTTTGTCAGCGGCTGCAACGGGAACCTGAAGGCGATCGGAAAACTCTGCGAGGGACAGGACAAGGAACGGCTGATCGCGATCCTGAAAGGAAACGACTGCGGCGGCCGGGGGACCAGCTGCGCGGATCAGTTCGCGCGTGCGCTGGAGAAAACGGCGGAATCATAAAAAAGGTTTCAGAAGGGGTTTCAGAATGAGTGTGTTTCAGGATTTCCTGATCTCCCTCAGGGACTACAGGAGATATCCGGAGCTTTTGAAAAACGGGAAACGGCGGGTCTTCGCTTTCGCTGCGCTGCTCATCTTCCTGTTCTGGGTGATGACGGTGGCAGTGCCCTATGCCGTGTTCCAGATGAAGACCGGAGGTATTGAACCCATCATCCGGGAGTATGTACCGGAGTTCACACTTTCCGGCGGGAAGCTTGATGTTCCCGGCGGGTATCATTTCAGCAGCAGGACGCTGTACGTGGATGTGAACACAGCACCCGGACATCTGCTGGATCCGGAGGACCGGCAGATCCGCACCAGGATGGCGCTCAGCGACGCCGTGATCCTGGCAGATTCGGAAAAGGTGATCTATGGTGCCGGTGCTGCCGGAACGGCCGCGAGTTCAGGTGCGAGGATACAGTATTTCTCCGCCTTCGGCGACATGACCTTCACAAAGGCGGATCTTCTCAGCGAGGCGCCCCGGATCGAATATATGTACCGGCTTTTCGGAGGGATGCTCTACTTTTTCCATCTGGCTATGTTCTTCGCGGGATGTCTGGTGATCGCGATCTTCGGGAATATTTTTTCCGGCTTCACCCGGACGCCTGTGACCTTTGGAGAGGTGTATCAGCTGTCCGTGTACACGAGGAGTCTGCCGCTGCTGGTCAAGGGAGTTCTTGCCATGGCGGGACTGGTGCCGGCGGAGCTGCCGGCCTTAAGCCTCCTGTTCTCACTATTCGTGCTCTCCAGGGTGTTTAAGCACATCGACAGAGAGAGAGCATCCGCGGGAGCAGAGAAAACAGTGACCTTTGATTTTGACGAGTTCCGCCGGCAGATGGAGCTGCGGGGAGCGGAGCTCCCGCAGGAGAACGGCCCGGATCCGGGCGATGCGGAAGCACCGCGGCAGGAGACCGGGGAAGCTGAGCCTGCGCAGCAGGAGACTTCTGCGGTGAAAGAAGCGGAGAAACCTGCCAGAAAGCCGGATCTTCTGCTCCCTCCGGTGTCAGAAAAAACGGATCTGCGGCCCAGCAATGGCTGGAGTTTCGGTACATTCCAGGAGGCACTGCCGGAACAGAAGGCGCAGTCAGAAGAGGCGCAGCAGCCGGAAGAAGTGCTGCAGTCAGAAAAAGCGCCGGATGAGGAGCAGGAGTAGGAAGCCATGAAAAGCAGCAAATGGAAGATCGTCCTCTTTGCGGCATGCTTTGCAGTCCTGGTGCCGGCACTGCTCATTTCCTGCGGGAAAAAGGAAGAGAATGAGAAAATGAGCGTCGTCCTCACGGTGGCAGAGACTTCCGCGGAGAATGACGGAGAGAAGGAAGCGGAGACGCAGCCGGAGCCTGTGGACATTGTGAACGGCTTCCGGTTCGAGGCCTGCGATGAAATGGTCTACTGCATCGGGGACGGCGTAAAGCTCAGAAGAAAGCCCGGAATGGACGGAGAAGTCATTGGCTACATGTTCCGCGGGAAAAGGGTCCAGAGGATCGGAAGAAACTCAAAATGGTCCAGGATCCTCTGGGAGGGAACGCGGATCTATGTCGCCGCGGAGTATCTCTCTCCCTATCCTCCGGAAACGGAGGCGTCCTCGGGGGAGACAGAAACCTCAGCAGGGAAAACAGAAGCTGCCGGCGGAGAGACAGAAGCCTCAAAGAGTGCCTCGGCCGAAGAAGAAAGGAACGAAGATCAATGAAGGCGCTTGTCGCAATGAGCGGCGGAGTGGACAGCAGTGTCGCGGCGCTTCTCGCGAAGACCCGGGGGCTGGATGTCATCGGCTGCACCATGAAGCTGTACAGCAATGAGGACGCAGGGGTGAAAGGAAAGACCTGCTGCACGCTGGATGACGCGGAGGATGCCCGGAGCGTGGCGCGGCGTCTGGGTTTTCCCTTTTATGTATTCAATTACCGGGACGCGTTCCGGGAAATGGTGATCGAGCCCTTTGTCCGGAGCTATGAGGCCGGCAGGACGCCGAATCCCTGCATTACCTGCAACCGCTGCCTGAAGTTCGGCCTTCTCTACCGGCGGGCGGAGGAGCTGGGATGCGGAAAGATCATCACCGGACATTACGCACGCATCGAAGAACGCGGCGGGAAATACCATCTCATGAAGGCAGCAGACAGCTCCAAGGACCAGAGCTACGTGCTCTACGATCTCACCCAGGAGCAGCTGGCACATACGCTGTTTCCGCTGGGGGAACTGACCAAGACGGAAACACGGCGCATTGCGGAGGAGAACGGACTGGTGACGGCCCGGAAGCATGACAGCCAGGATATCTGTTTTGTGCCGGACGGAGACTATGCGTCGGTGATCCGCCGCTTCAGCGGCAGGGACTGCCTGCCGGGAGAGTTTGTGGACCTGGAGGGAAAGGTCCTGGGAACGCACAAGGGCATCATTCACTACACCCTGGGACAGAGAAGGGGACTGGGCATCAGCGCGGCCAGTCCGCTTTACGTGGTGAAGATCGACCCGGAGATGAACAAGGTCGTGCTGGGAAGCAATGCGGATCTGTTCACCAGGGAGCTGGAGGTCCCGGAGTTCCACTGGATCGCCGGGGAGGCTCCGGGAAGTGAGGTCCGGTGCCGGGTCAAGGTGCGCTACCGTCACACGGAGCAGCCTGCTCTGGCGCAGGTGCTGGACGGGAAAAGAGTGCGGATCGTGTTTGACGAACCGCAGCGAGCCATTACGCCGGGACAGTCGGCGGTGGCATACGACGGGGACGAGGTACTGGGCGGCGGCATCATTTCATGAGAAAGGACAGATTATGAACAGACAGGAAGAAGAACTCTGGCTCAGTCTGGAAAAGAAAATGCAGGACCTTGAGCAGAAGTGCGGGGAACTTTCTCCGGAAGAACTGATGGAAGCTGCGTCTGACCTGAAGGCGGAGGGAGAAGAGCTCCGGGACAGAATGGAACAGTCACTGGAAAAGATGACGGAAAGCGTCAGGTTCAGCGCGAAAGGAGAAGCGCTGGAGGAGGAAAGCGCTGTCCTCGAGGACACGCTGGATCTTCTGGATGAACTCCTTGGCCTTCTGGAAGACAGCGGGGAGACCGGCGCTGAGGATGCCGCCGCGATCCTTGCGGAGGCAGCGGAGTATATGGGGGACGTGCTTCAGTGATGAACAGACAGCAGAACTGGCGTCTGTTCCTGTCGTTTCTGGACGGGAGCGGGCGCTTTTTTATCGGGGGGGTCATTGCCGCGCTGCTCATGACGGTCTGTGACATGCTGATCCCGCAGATCATCCGTGCCGCGGTGGACCGGAAGCTCTGGAACGGCAGGACCGCCGCGCTGCTGATCGGCATTGCGGCGCTCGGAGCACTGTTCCGGTGGCTCTCCACCTATTTAAACGCCCGGGCGGGCGAGACGCTGGTGAAGACCATGCGGGACCGGCTGTACAGCCATATCGCGCGGCTGCCCTTTTCCTGGCACGCATCGCACTCCACCGGGGACATCCTGCAGCGCTGCACCAGCGACGTTAATATGATCAAGGAATTCTGCTCGGAGCAGCTCTACAACCTGGTACGGATCATTCTGATGATCGTTCTGGCACTGGGATTCATGTTTTCCATGAACGTGCGGCTGACGCTGGCAGCGCTCCTGTTCGTCCCGCTGATCGTGGGCTACTCTGTCTTCTTTCTGTTCCGTGTCCGGGACCAGTTTCAGAAGTGCGATGAGAACGAGGGGATGCTTTCCGCCATTGCACAGGAAAACCTGACCGGTGTGAGAGTAGTCCGCGCCTTCGGACAGGAGGCGGCGGAGGAACGGAAATTCCGCGCACAGAACGAGGTATACACGGACCTCTGGATGAAGCTCTGCGGGTATCTCGCCTGGTTCTGGGCTTTCGGAGACCTCTCCAGCGGACTGCAGCTGCTCACGGTAGTGCTGTACGGCGCCTGGCTCTGTGTCGGCGGTCAGCTGACGGTCGGAGGATACATTGCTTTTATCTCCTACACGAACATGCTGATCTGGCCGATCCGCGCTCTGGGACGCATGATCTCCGAGATGAGCAAATCGGAGGTGTCTCTGAACCGCATCAGTGAGATCCTCTCAGCGGTGCCGGAGGAGACCGGCGTGGGAAGCGAAGACGGAGCCGGAGGAGCGGACATCGGTGCAGCAGAAGCAGATATCGGTGAGGCAGAAGAAAGAAAAGCTCCGGAGATCGAGTTCCGCGGAGTAAGCTTTTCCTTCGGGAAAAAGGAAGTCCTGAAGGACGTGAGTTTCCGCGTGCCCTCCGGATCCGTCATCGGGATCCTGGGCAGCACGGGAAGCGGCAAGTCCACTCTGATGCACCTCCTGCCGCGGCTCTATGAGCTTCCGGAAGAGGGTGGCAGCATTCTGCTGGACGGAAGAGACATCCGGACCATGCCCCTGAAGGAGCTCAGGTCAAGGATCGGCATCGTGCTGCAGGAGCCCTTCCTTTTCAGCAGGACGATCCATGAGAATATCAGTATCGCGGGAGAGGTCTCACCGGACGAGTTCAACAGGGCCGTGGACACTGCGTGCATTTCAGGCATGCGGGAAGAGTTCCCGGAAGGTTTCCGCACGATGGTGGGAGAGAGGGGCGTCACCCTGTCCGGCGGGCAGAAGCAGCGCATCGCCATCGCGCGGATGCTGACAGAAAAAAAGCCGGTCATGATCTTCGACGATGCCCTTTCCGCCGTGGACGCGGAGACTGACAGCCGGATCCGGAGCGCCCTCGGCGAAGCAGTGCACGGCGCCACAGTCTTTCTGGTGTCCCACCGCGTCTCCACCCTGATGCGCTCGGACAGGATCTATGTGATCCATGAAGGACGCATCGAGGAGGCCGGCACCCATGAGGAGCTGATGAAAAAGAACGGAAGATATGCGAGGATCTGCCGCCTGCAGTCGCTCCCGGAGGAGGAAGGGGGTGCGGCGTCGTGACAGAGAACAGAAAAACAAAGCTTCCCTGGTTCGGCCTGAAATTTCTTGCTCCCTGGATCCGCCCCTACCGGATGACGCTGTTCCTGATGGTGGTGCCGGGGATCCTGGGCGGGCTGGTAGATATCATCCTCCCCTTCTTCCCGGATCACGCCATCCGGAATTTTATCGGCAAAAACACGACGGAAGGAATGGGCCGTTTTGCGGCGGTCTACATTCTTGTGCTGCTGTTCCAGATCCTGATGAACGGCATCTCCGCCTACAAGGCCTGCGGAATGGAGATGTATGTCGGACGGGACCTGAAGAACGAAGCTTTTCACCGCCTCCAGGTGCTGTCCGTCTCCTTCTACAACCAGAACAGCGTCGGATATCTTCACGCGAGGGTGATGAGCGACACGGACCGCATCGGGACCCTCCTTTCCTGGAACCTGATGGAAGGCATCTGGTACGGATCCTACCTTGCCGGCGCATCTGTCGTGATGCTCCGGCTCCGGCCTGGGCTCGCGCTGTTCGTCCTGCTACTCATCCCGCTGACCGCCGCCTTCTCAGGCGTGTTCCAGAGGCGGCTGACAGAACTGGGACGCCGGATCCGGGAGATCAACGGGAGACTGACCGGAAGTTTCAACGAAGGGATCACCGGCGCTATGACGGTAAAGACCCTGGGGATCGAAGACCGGATGGATGCGCGCTTCTTCGCGGAGTCCGGGGAAATGCGCCGGGCAGCAGTCCTGAGCGGTCATCTCAGAGGCCTGTTCCTTTCCCTCATCTCCTTTTCCGGCTTCACGGCCCTTGCCCTTGTGCTCTGGCAGGGCGGGAAGCTGACGGAGCAGGGACTGATGGAGCTGGGGACGCTTTCTGTGTTTATGTCCTATGCCCTGGGCATCATGGATCCGGTCCGCTGGGTGGTGAAGGTGATCTCCGACCTGATCACCGTGCAGGTGAACATCGAACGCTTCGCTTCCCTGGTGACTTCGGAACCGGAGGTCCGGGATACAGAGGAAGTGATCAGAAAATACGGAGATTCCTTCTCGCCGAAGCCGGAAAACTGGGAAGAGGTGAGAGGCGACATCCGGTTCGAGGATGTTACCTTCCGCTATCCGGATGGCAGCGTCAACGTGCTGGAGCATTTTGACCTGGAGGTCCCGCGGGGCTCCATGGTGGCCATCGTTAGCGAGACCGGAGCCGGGAAGTCCACCCTGGTGAACCTGGTGTGCCGCTTCTTCGAGCCCACGGAAGGGCGGGTGCTCCTGGACGGCCGGGACTTAAGGGAGCGGAGCCAGCACTGGCTGCACAGCCACATCGGCTATGTCCTGCAGACACCGCACCTGTTCTCCGGCACTGTCCTTGACAATCTCCGCTTCGGAAACCCCGATGTTTCCATGGAGTCTATATACGATGCGGTCCGGCGGGTCCACGCGGAGGATGTGATCGCCCGGTTGGAAAACGGCTATGATACCGACGTGGGAGAGGGCGGAGGACGCCTCTCCGCCGGAGAGCGGCAGCTTTTGTCCTTTGCCAGGGCGCTGGCGGTGGATCCCGCGATCTTCGTGCTGGACGAAGCCACCTCCTCCGTGGACACCGAGACAGAGCAGATGATCCAGCTGGCGCTGACAGAGGTGCTGAAGGACAGGACTTCCTTTGTGATCGCACACCGTCTCTCCACCATCCGGAAAGCGGATCTCATCCTGGTGGTCCACGACGGAAAGATCACCGAACGCGGGACCCACCGGGAGCTGATGGCGAAACGCGGAAGCTATTACCGTCTCTACGCGAGGCAGTACGAGACCGAAGCGGTGTAAGACTGTGCGGCGTTATACTGTCTGCCGGGAGAGGTTCATTCGCTGACAATCGCTCTGATTTGTGGTATGATACTTTTCAATGGTTCAGCGCCCTGAAGGGGCAAAGTATTCTGTCGGAGGAAAAAGCTATGAGCGAGATGAATTACGGAATCAACACCAGGTGCGTACAGGCGGGATATAGGCCGGGCAACGGAGAGCCGAGACAGATCCCGATCATCCAGTCCACCACGTTCAAATATGATACCAGCGAGGACATGGGAAAGCTGTTCGATCTGGAAGAAGCCGGTTATTTTTATACAAGACTGCAGAATCCCACCAACGACTATGTGGCGGCAAAGATCGCGGCGCTGGAAGGCGGCACGGCGGCGATGCTGACCTCCTCCGGGCAGGCGGCGAACTTCTTCGCGCTGTTCAATATCTGCGAGGCGGGAAGTCACATCGTGGCAAGCTCCTCCATCTACGGCGGGACTTTTAACCTGATCTCCGTGACCATGAAGAAGATGGGGATCGACGTGACCTTCGTGGCGCCGGATGCCTCCGAGGAGGAGCTGAGCGCGGCGTTCCAGGAGAATACCAGGGCCATGTTCGGAGAGACCATCGCCAATCCGGCCCTGACGGTCCTTGATATCGAGAAGTTCGCGAAGGTGGCCCATGCCCACGGCGTTCCGCTGGTAGTGGACAATACCTTCCCGACACCGGTGAACTGCCGTCCCATCGAGTGGGGCGCGGATATTGTCACCCACTCCACCACCAAGTACATGGACGGCCACGGCGCGGCAGTAGGCGGCGCTATCGTGGATTCCGGAAAGTTCGACTGGATGGCCCACGCGGACAAGTACCCGGGACTCTGCACGCCGGATGATTCCTATCACGGGATCACCTACGCGGAGAAGTTCGGCCAGGGCGGCGCTTTCATCACCAAGGCGACAGCGCAGCTGATGCGCGACTTCGGAAGCATCCAGTCCCCGCAGAACGCGTTCCTGCTGAACCTTGGCCTGGAGTCCCTCCATGTCCGTATGCCGCGGCACTGCGAAAACGGTCAGGCGGTCGCCGAATTCCTGAAGGACCGCCCGGAGGTGGAGAGCGTCACCTTCTCCGGCCTTCCCGGTGACAAGTACTATGAGATCGCGAAAAAGTATTTGCCCAACGGCGGCTGCGGCGTGGTCTCCTTCGTCCTGAAGGGCGGCCGGCCGGCGGCGGAGAAGTTCATGATGAACCTGAAGCTGGCAGCCATTGAGACTCATGTGGCCGACGCACGCACCTGCTGCCTGAATCCTGCCACTTCCACCCACAGGCAGATGACTGAGGAACAGCTGGAAGCTGCCGGCATCCCCGCCGGAATGGTGCGCATGTCCTGCGGCCTGGAGGACAAGGAGGATCTGATCGCGGATCTTCGCCAGGCGCTGGAAGCGATCTGAAATACAGCAGGCAGGGGTTCCGGGACAGAGCGATTTCAGGCAAAAACCGCTCCGGGGATATGGAAATCCCGCAGTGGTTCATGTAAAATAGAATTAACTACTTTACCGGCACAGGGAGGACATTCCATGAATTTCGTATACATTTCTCCGCAGTTTCCGCGGACGTACTGGAATTTCTGCGACAGACTGCATAAAAGCGGCGTCAATGTACTTGGAATCGGCGATGCGTCATTTGATACCCTGGAAGAGGAACTGAAGGATGCCCTGACGGAATACTACCGGGTAGATTCCATGGAGGATTATGACCAGGTGTTCCGTGCCGTGGCGTATTTCTCCTTCAAGTACGGTAAGATCGACTGGATCGAGTCCAACAACGAGTACTGGCTCGCGCAGGACGCGCAGCTCCGCACGGATTTCAACATCCGCACCGGCGTCCAGGCGGACGAAGTCAGCCACTTCCGGTCCAAATCCGAGATGAAGCTGTATTTCCGCATCGCGAACGTGCCGACCCCGCGGCAGATCAAGGTGACGAACCTGGAGGCAGCGAACGCCTTTGTCGCCACAGTGGGATACCCGGTCATCGTGAAGCCGGATATCGGAAGAGGCGGAACGGACACCTTCAAGCTCTCCAATGAAGAAGAGATGAAGCAGTTCTTTGTGAAAAAGCCGAAGGAGCTGTACGTGATGGAGGAGTACGTGGAGGGAGATATCTGCTCCTACGACGCCATCATTGATTCCAACGGCGAGCCGCTGTTTGAGTCCAAGACGACCTGGCCGTCCATGCAGGATGCTGTAAACGAGCAGAAAGAACTGTACTTCTATGTCGTCGCCGGCCTTCCGGAGCAGATGAAGCGCTACGGCCGCGCGGCATGTAAGGCCTTCGGCGTGAAGAGCCGCTTCGTTCACCTGGAGTTCTGCCACATGAAGAAATCCAAGGAAGGTGTGGGAGAAGAGGGCGATTACGTGATCCTGGAAGTGAACATGCGCCCGGCAGAAGGCTATCTCGGCGACATGACGAACTGGGCACATGCCACGGACGTCTACCAGATCTGGGCGGACATGATCACCATTGATACCAATGTGACCTCCAGCCCGAAGGGCGACCAGTTCTGCGTCTTCGCGAGCCGGAGAGACCAGTTCACCTACGCTCACAGCCATGATGAGATCATTAAGAAGTATGGAAGAGCCATCATGGCCCAGGAACGGGTGCCGGAATTCAACGTCCACGCCATGGGCAACCAGATGTACATTGCGAAGGTGCCGGACAAAGCCGCAGTTGTGGAATTTGTGGACTTCGTCTGCAGCCACGCGGAATAAATCAATCCATAGAACAACCCCCTGTCCCTCGATCCGAAGGGCAGGGGGTATTTTAAATTTTATTATTTATCTTCCGCCTCTTCCTTCAGTGCCGCCTGGGCGGTAGCCAGCATCAGCTTGATGCGGTTCAGCTGGTTTACTTCGGAGGCGCCGGGGTCGTAGTCCACGGCGATGATGTTTGCCTTCGGATACGCGCGGCGCAGTTCCTTGATGACGCCTTTGCCCACCACGTGGTTCGGAAGGCAGCCGAAGGGCTGTGTGCAGACAATATTGCTGGTCCCGCCTTCAATCAGCTCCAGCATCTCGCCGGTCAGGAACCATCCCTCGCCTGTCATGTTGCCGAGGGAGACGAAGTGCTCCGCCATTTTCGCCATGTGGCGGATATCGCCGGGAGCGTCGAAGTGTTTTGAGGCGAGAAGCGCTTTTCTGGCGTCAGCCCGGAACCAGTCCATCAGGCGGATGCCCTCGTTGCAGAGGAAGGCCTGCCGCCGGGAGAAGCCCAGGTTCTCGGACTTGAAGTTCAGGTTGTAGAAACTGTAGTACATGAAGTCCAGAAGATCCGGGACCACCGCTTCCGCGCCTTCCCGCTCCAGGAGCTCCACGATGTGGTTGTTCGCCAGCGGGGAGAACTTGACCAGGATCTCGCCCACCACACCGACCTTCGGTTTTTTCACGCCGGTGCGCGGCAGTTCGTCGAATTCCCGGATCATGGTGCGGAGGATCCTTCCGTACTCGCGCATATCCGGTGAGCGGCGGGAGACGGCCCGGATACAGATCTTCCTCCACTTTCGATGCAGGCGGTCCGCGCTGCCGGGCTCCTTCTCATAGGGACGGGTGGCGTAGAGGCACCGCATCAGGACGTCCCCGTAGACCGCACCCTGGATGACCTTGACTGCCATGGGCAGGCTGATCCTGAAGCCTGGGTTCTGCTCCATGTTGCCGACATTGACCGAGATGACCGGGATCTTCTCCATGCCGGCTTTCGCCAGGGCGCGCCGGATGAAGCCGATATAGTTGGAAGCGCGGCACCCGCCGCCGGTCTGACTCATGAAGATAGCGGTCCTGTCCAGGTCGTATTTTCCGGAGTGGAGCGCTTCCATGATCTGGCCGATGGTGCAGAGCGACGGATAGCAGGCGTCGTTGTTCACATACTTCAGACCCATATCGATAGCTGCCCGGTTGTCGTTGGTGAGAAGCTCAACGTTGTAGCCGAAGGCGCTGATGGCCGGCGCCAGGAAATCGAAGTGGATCGGGGACATCTGGGGGCAGAGGATCGTGTAGCCCTCTTTTTTCATCTCCCGCGTGAAGAGCACGCGCTCGTAGGCGGAAGTCCGGATGGTCCGGTGATAGTGCTTTCTGTCGCGGACCCGGAGGGCGGCGATGAGTGAGCGGATGCGGATCCGGGCGGCGCCCAGGTTGTTCACCTCGTCGATCTTCAGCACGGTGTAGATCTTTCCGGATCCGGTCAGGATGTCGGAGACCTGGTCGGTGGTCACCGCATCCAGACCGCAGCCGAAGGAGTTCAGCTGGACCAGGTCCAGCACATCCGTGGTCTTCACATAGGAGGCAGCGGCGTAGAGTCTGGAGTGATACATCCACTGGTCGGAGACGATCACCGGGCGTTCCACAGTGCCGAGATGCGAGACGGAATCCTCCGTGAGGACCGCCAGACCATAGCCTGTGATCAGGTCCGGGATGCCGTGGTGGATCTCGGGATCCACGTGGTAGGGGCGGCCGGCCAGGACAATGCCGTGACGATCATTGTCAATGCACCATTTGATCGCCTTTTCGCCTTCATCTTCAATATCCTGTTTTGCTTTCAGAAGCTCTGTCCAACCTGCGTGGGCTGCGGCGCGGACTTCCGCCGGGCCGATGGAGAATTCCTTCTGCATGATCTTCACCAGCTGGGAAGTGAGCACCTGTTCGTCGGTAAAGGACATGAAAGGATTCAGGAAGCGGACATTCTGTTCCGTGAGCTCCTCCACGTTGTTTTTGATATTCTCGGCGTAGGAGGTGACGATGGGGCAGTTGTAGTGGTTGCCGGCATCCGGCTGCTCGTTCCGCTCATAAGGTATGCAGGGATAGAAGATCGTGCGGACACCGTTCCGGATGAGCCAGGTGACGTGTCCGTGAGTGATCTTCGCCGGGTAGCATTCCGATTCGCTGGGGATCGACTCAATGCCCAGCTCGTACAGCTGACGGCTGGAGACCGGAGAAAGGATAACGCGGAAGCCGAGTTCCCGGAAGAAGACCGCCCAGAAGGGGAAGTCCTCGTACATGTTCAGGACTCTCGGAATGCCGATGATGCCGCGGTGCGCTTCCTCCTCCGGAAGCGGTTCGATCCCGAAGATGCGGCGGAACTTGTAGTCAAACAGGTTCGGCACGTCTTTGCTCTTCCGGTCAAGACCCAGGCCGCGTTCGCAGCGGTTGCCGGAGATGTAGCGGCGGCCGCCGCCGAACTGGTTGATGGTCAGTACACAGTGATTGTTGCAGCCCTTGCAGCGGGTCATGGAAGTGCGGTACTCCAGAGCGGCGATCCGGTCCAGAGAAAGCATGGTCGTCTTCTTCCCTTCCCAGCGCTCCCTGGCGATCAGGGCTGCGCCAAAGGCGCCCATGATGCCTGCAATGTCCGGGCGGATGCACTCGCATTCCGCGATGCGCTCAAATGCGCGGAGCACGGCGTCGTTGTAGAAGGTACCTCCCTGTACGACGATGTGGGCGCCAAGACTGGAGGCGTCAGAGATCTTGATGACCTTGAAAAGGGCATTCTTGATGACTGAGTAGGCGAGACCGGCGGAAATGTCCGCCACGGTGGCGCCCTCCTTCTGGGCCTGCTTCACGTTGGAGTTCATGAACACTGTACAGCGGGTGCCCAGGTCCACGGGATTCTTCGCGTAGAGCGCTTCCTTTGCGAAATCCTGGACGGAGACGCCGAGAGATTTCGCGAAGGTCTCGATGAAGGAGCCGCATCCGGAGGAGCAGGCCTCGTTCAGCTGGACGGAATCCACGGTCTGGTCCTTGATGCGGATGCATTTCATGTCCTGGCCGCCGATGTCCAGGATGCAGTCCACATCCGGCTCAAAGAAAGCAGCGGCGTAGTAGTGGGAGATAGTTTCCACCTCGCCTTCGTCCAGCATGAAGGCGGCTTTCAGGAGCGCTTCGCCGTAGCCGGTGGAGCAGGAGTAGACGATCTCTGCCGCCGGGTTCATCTGCTCCCGGACTTCCTTCAGCGCGCGGATGGAGACAGCGAGGGGCGATCCCTCATTGTTGGCGTAAAAACGATACAGAAGTGTGCCGTCCTCGCCCACCAGAGCGATCTTCGTGGTGGTGGAGCCTGCATCGATCCCCAGGAAAAGCTTCCCGGTGTAGCTTGAAAAATCGCCCTTCCTTACAGCGTGGCCGTCGTGGCGGTTCCGGAATTCCATGTATTCCGCCTCGTCATGGAAGAGAGGCTGAAGACGCTGGATCTCGTGGTCCATGGAAACACCGCGCTTCAGAGTGGAGATGAGGTCCGAAGTCAGCACCGTGCTGTCGTCGTCAGCGGACATGGCAGCGCCGATGGCCGCAAACAGGTGGGAATTCTCCGGGGCGATAATGTACTCGCCTTCCAGTTTCAGCGTACGGATAAACGCGTTCCGGAGTTCTGACAGGAAGTGCAGCGGGCCGCCGAGGAAAGCGACATGGCCGCGGATCGGCTTGCCGCAGGCAAGGCCGGAGATCGTCTGGTTCACGACCGCCTGGAAAATGGATGCCGCCAGGTCTTCCCGGGTGGCACCCTCGTTGATCAGGGGCTGAATGTCCGTCTTGGCAAAGACGCCGCAGCGCGCGGCGATGGGATAGATGGCCTTGTAGCCTTTGGCGTATTCATTCAGCTCCGAGGCGTCCATCTGCAGAAGAGAAGCCATCTGGTCGATGAAAGAGCCTGTGCCGCCGGCGCAGATGCCGTTCATACGCTGGTCGATGCCGCCGGTGAAGTAGATGATCTTTGCGTCCTCTCCGCCGAGCTCGATCGCCACGTCCGTCAGAGGAGCATAGTGCTTCAGGGCTGTGGCAACAGCCACAACCTCCTGTACAAAAGGAATATGCAGATGCTTCGCGAGCGTAAGCCCGCCGGATCCGGTGATGCGGGGGCGCACCTCGACAGGGCCCAGCACTTTTTCCGCTTTTTCCAGAAGACCGGAAAGAGTCTCCTGGATATTGGCAAAGTGCCGTTCGTAATCGGAGAAGAGCAGCGCGCCGCTTTCATCCCGGATCGCTATTTTTACAGTAGTGGAACCGATATCGATCCCAAGGTTTTTGATCATAATAAAACACACTCTCTGGTCATAGTTAGTAACAGTAATCAGTAAATTTTAACACAAAGGTACTTTAAGTTCAACGAAGGACCCGGAAGCTGAACAGGCTGTTAACCTCGGCTGTTGACAAAAACGGGAAATCATTCATATACTGAGGGTACTGAAAAGTGATACTGTCTCAACGGAATCTCAACTATTACCGGAAGGAGCATACATGACTTTTTTTGACCGCCTGCAGAAACGTTTCGGAAGATTCGCGATCCCGGGACTGATGAGGTACTTCTGCATCCTTTACGCCGCTGGCTTCGTCATCAGCATCGGCAACAAGGCCGCCTTTGAACTTCTGTACCTGGATCCGCACCTGATCATGCGGGGGCAGGTCTGGCGTCTGGTGACATGGCTCATCTATCCTCCGAGCAGCAGCATGATCTGGGGCATCCTGATGCTGTTCATCTACTATTCCCTTGGCACCACTTTGGAGAATGTGTGGGGGACTTTCCGCTTCAATGTATTTATGTTTTCCGGCGTTCTGCTTCACATCATCGCCGCGTTCATCCTCTGGGGCCTTGGAATGCCGACGTACATCACGCCGGAAAACCTGAACCTTTCGATCTTCCTGGCTTTCGCCCTGAGCTTCCCGGAGATGACGTTCTATCTTTATTTCGTGATCCCGCTGAAGGCGAAATACCTGGCGATCTTCTACGGAGTGATGGAGCTGTACGCCTTTATCACAGGAGGCCTTGCACAGAAGATCACGATAGCCCTCTGCCTTCTGAACCTTCTGCTCTTCTTCGCCTGGTCGGGGACCCTCAGACGGTTTTCACCGCAGGACATGAAGCGGAGAGCGGAATACAGGCGGGCCTCCGGCAGCGGGAACGGACAGCCGGAGCGGAAGATCGTGCCGGTGACACGGAAGGAAAGTCCTGTCAGGACAGCCCGGCACAAATGTGCCGTCTGCGGCAGGACAGAGCTGGATGCTCCGGATCTGGAATTCCGCTACTGCTCGAAATGTGCCGGTGATCACGAATACTGCTCCGAGCATCTGTATACACACACTCACGTGACAGAGGACGGCGGAGAGGGATCTCACTGAGGAAAGAAATCGTTAATGGCCCGTTTCTGCGGGCCGCAGAATCAAAGAAAGGCGTCAAAGGTATTTTTATGGAAAAGAAAGCATTTCTGACACTGGAACAGGCGAAGAGCATCGCGGAGAAATGGCCCACGCCCTGGCACATCTACGATGAACAGGGGATCCGGGACAACGCGGAAAAAGTGCGCAGGGCCTTTTCATGGAACAAGGGATTCCGCGAATATTTTGCGGTCAAGGCGACCCCGAATCCCTTCATCCTGAAGATCCTGAAGGAGTACGGCTGCGGCACGGACTGCTCCTCCGATACAGAGCTTATGATGAGCGAAGCCTGCGGCTTTTCCGGACATGAGATCATGTTTTCTTCCAACGATACTCCCCCGCAGGAATTTGCTCTGGCGGACCGTCTGGGCGCCATCATCAACCTTGATGACATCACCCACATCGCCTGCGTTGAAGAGGTGCTGGGAAAACTCCCGGAGACCATGAGCTGCCGCTACAACCCGGGCGGGATGTTCGAACTGGCCAACGGCATTATGGACAATCCCGGGGACTCCAAGTACGGCATGACCCCGGAGCAGATCACGGAAGCGTACCGGATCATGATGGCAAAGGGTGTAAAGTATTTCGGCATCCACGCGTTCCTGGCCAGCAACACCGTGACCAATGAGTACTATCCGAAGCTTGCGGGCGTCCTGTTCCGGGAGGCGGTGCGGCTGAAAAAGGAGACCGGCGCGGATATCCGGTTCATCAACCTTTCGGGCGGCGTGGGCATCCCCTACCGTCCTGAGCAGGAGCCGAACGATATCATCGCCATCGGGGAAGGCGTCAGGAAGGTCTATGAGGAGATCCTGGTGCCGGCAGGCATGGGCGACGTCGCCATCTATACCGAGATGGGGCGCTTCATGCTGGGCCCCTACGGCGCGCTGGTGACGAAGGCTGTTCATGAAAAACGGATCTACAAGCACTATATCGGCACCGACGCCTGCGCCTGCAACCTCATGCGTCCTGCCATGTACGGAGCCTATCATCACATCACAGTACTGGGAAAGGAGAACGCTCCGGAGACGGAACTCTACGATGTCACCGGCTCCCTCTGCGAAAACAACGACAAATTCGCGGTGGACCGGATGCTGCCGGAGATCAGCATGGGGGACTACCTTTTCATCCATGACACTGGTGCCCACGGTTACGCCATGGGATACAACTACAACGGAAAACTCCGCAGCGCGGAGCTGCTTCTTAAGACAGACGGCACCGTGGAGATGATCCGGAGAGCCGAGACTCCCGCGGATTATTTCGCGACCTTCGATTTCTGCGACATAATGAAAAAGTACGGGAATTAAGAATCTCATAAGAATTCATTTAAAGTATCTTCACGCTTTTTCCCGCCGGGCATGATATAGTTTTACTAAAGAAAAACGTAAATCGGATTACGACTTTCTGCTCTCTTTTGAAACCATCCCTGATAAAACCCTCCGGCCTCTCCCCGGAGGGTTCTTTCATTGCTATCGCTGTTCGTCGCACCGGACTCTGTTCTTTTTGTTCTATGCGTGATATAATAAATACAGTTTCGCGCTTCCGTGACGGCGCCGGTCTGTTTCGTTCCGAAGATGCCGGATCCCCGGCAGGTCAGCTGCAGTTCTGCAGAATATTCCTGTTTTCTGTTGACAATTTCCTGTGATACTAGTATTATGTCAATTAAGACGAACATATGTTCTTTTGGAGGAAAACAAATGATGGATAAAGAGACCAGAATGAAGGCGCTGGATGCGGCGCTGACACAGATAGAGAAGGCTTACGGAAAGGGCGCTGTGATGAAGCTCGGCGACCCGGCGAATACCATGAACGTGGAAACGGTGCCCACCGGTTCACTGAGCCTGGATCTGGCGCTGGGCCTCGGCGGCGTGCCGAAGGGCAGAGTTATCGAGATCTACGGCCCGGAGTCTTCCGGTAAGACGACAGTGGCGCTCCACATGGTCGCGGAAGTGCAGAAGCGCGGCGGCATCGCCGGTTTTATTGATGCCGAGCACGCCCTGGACCCGGTCTACGCGAAAAATATCGGCGTAGATATCGACAACCTTTATATTTCCCAGCCGGACAATGGGGAACAGGCCATGGAGATCACGGAGACCATGGTGCGCAGCGGCGCAGTGGATATCGTGATCGTGGACTCAGTTGCGGCGCTGGTCCCGAAGGCGGAGATCGACGGCGACATGGGTGACTCCCACGTGGGGCTGCAGGCCCGCCTGATGAGCCAGGCACTCCGTAAGCTGACCGGTGTGATGTCGAAGTCAAACTGCACTGTTATCTTTATTAACCAGCTCCGTGAAAAGATCGGCGTGATGTTCGGAAATCCGGAGACCACCACCGGAGGCCGCGCTCTGAAATTCTACGCCTCGGTGCGCCTGGATGTACGCAGGATCGACTCCCTGAAGCAGAGCGGTGAGGTCATCGGGAACCGGGTCCGCGTCAAGGTCGTGAAGAACAAGATCGCGCCGCCCTTTAAGGAAGCGGAGTTTGACATCATGTTCGGCAAGGGTATTTCCAGAGAGGGAGATATCCTGGATCTGGCGGCGAAGGAGGATATCATCGAGAAGAGCGGTGCCTGGTATGCCTACCAGGGCGCGAAGATCGGACAGGGCAGGGAGAATGCGAAAAACTATCTCGCCCAGAATCCGGCGGTCATGGCGGAAGTGGAGGCGAAGGTAAGGGAGGCCCACGGTCTGCCCGCAGACCCGGCCGCTGCAGCGGCGGGAGCTGCCGGCGCAGTCTCCGCGGAGGAAGCAGAATGATCATCACGGAGATCCTTCCGTATGGAAAAATGAAAAGCAGGGTCCTCACAGACGGGGACCTTGTTTTTTCTGTTTACAAGGGAGAATTAAAGAAGTACGGGCTGGAAGAAGGTGCGGAGCTTTCGGAGAGAATGACGGAGGATGTCCTGCTCCCGCTGCTCACGAAGCGTGCCAGGGAACGGATCGTAAAGCTCCTGAAAGACCGGGATTATCCGGAGGAGGAGCTGCGGAGAAAGCTGAAGCTCTCCTGGTACCCGGAACAGTGCATCTCTGATGCGCTTAAGTGGGCACAGGAAAAACACTATGTGGACGACCGGCGCTTTGCGGAGAATTATATCCGATGGAACGGAGAGGGGAAGAGCCGGAAGCGCCTGATGTATGACCTGACACAGAAGGGGATCAGCAGGGAACTGGCGGAAGAACTGCTGGAGGAGATGCCTCCGGATGAAGCGGCGCAGATCCGGAAGGAACTGGAAAAACAGAAGTACCATCCTGAAAAAGCAGATCTGAAGGAACGTCAGAGGATCGCGGCAAAGCTTTCCCGCAGGGGTTATTCCTGGACGCAGATCGAAAATGCGATGCGGCATGCGGAAGAAGTTTAGGAAGTATTATCTTGCACATAGCTTTTTCATCTGTTAGAATAACACTATTGCAGTTACGTACAATGAAAACTAAATAAGGAGGTGCTCTGTGTCACAAATCATCATTGCAGTTGTTATCACAGCGGTGATTGTGGCTTTTCTGAGCTGGAACCTTGCAATCGCACATCGGAAAAAGACGTATGAAAGCAAGATCGGCAGCGCGGAAGCAAGATCCCGCGAAATCATCGAAGAAGCCCTGAAGACCGCTGAGACAAAAAAACGCGAAGCTCTCCTCGAAGCTAAGGAAGAGTCCCTGAGGACTAAGAATGAGCTGGAGAGGGAAACCAAAGAGAGAAGAGCTGAGCTGCAGCATTATGAGAACCGTGTTCTCAGCAAAGAGGAGAACCTGGACAAAAAGCAGGCTGCTCTTGAAAAGAGAGAAGCCGCGCTGGTGAGCAAGGAAGAAAAGATCAATGAGCGCAGCCGCGAGGTGGATTCCCTTTATGACAAGGGAATTGCCGAACTGGAACGGATCGCCGGCCTTTCCACGGAAGAAGCGAAGGAATTCCTTCTTCAGTCGGTGGAAGAGGACGTAAAGCACGATACTGCGCGGCTCATCAAGGAGCTTGAGGCAGAGGCCAGAGAAGAAGCAGACAAGAAGGCGAGAGAGTATGTCGTCTCCGCGATCCAGCGCTGTGCAGCTGACAGCGTGGCGGAGTCCACAGTCTCCGTGGTGCAGCTTCCCAACGACGAGATGAAGGGCAGGATCATCGGCCGCGAAGGCAGAAACATTCGTGCTCTGGAACAGCTCACCGGTGTGGAACTGATCGTGGATGATACTCCCGAGGCTGTGGTCCTTTCAGGATTTGATCCGGTGCGCCGCGAGGTGGCGAGGGTCGCCCTGGAGAAGCTGATCACTGACGGACGTATCCACCCGGCCAGGATCGAGGAGATGGTGGTGAAAGCCCAGAAGGAAGTGGAGAACACCATGCGCGAGGAAGGCGAGGCAGCGGTCCTGGAGGCCGGCGTCCACGGCATTCACCCCGAGCTTGTCAAGCTTCTCGGACGGATGAAGTACCGCACAAGCTACGGTCAGAATGCTCTCAAGCATTCGATCGAAGTGGCGGAGCTGTCCGGACATCTTGCCGCAGAAGTCGGTGCGGATGTCCGCATGGCGAAGCGTGCAGGCCTGCTTCATGACATCGGAAAGGCCATTGACCACGAGATCGAAGGGTCCCATGTGCAGCTCGGAGCGGAACTTTGCCGTAAATACAAGGAGTCCCCGATCGTTATCAACACTGTTGAATCCCATCACGGAGATTCGGAACCGGACAGCCTGATCGCGTGCATCGTGCAGGCGGCGGATACGATCTCCGCGGCAAGACCGGGAGCCCGCAGAGAGACTATCGAGACCTATACAAACCGTCTCGCCCAGTTGGAGGAGATCACGAATTCCTTCGGTGGTGTCGAGAAGTCCTTCGCCATCCAGGCAGGACGCGAGGTTCGTATCATGGTGATCCCGGAGAAGGTCAGTGACGATGATATGGTGCTGCTCGCGCATAATGTCGCGAAGCGGATCGAGCAGGAGATGCAGTACCCGGGCCAGATCAAGGTGAATGTGATCCGCGAGTCCAGAGTTCAGGACGTCGCGAAATAAACCGGCTGCTGTGCTGTATTGAGAAAGATCAAGCCTTACGATGAACGTTTTTACGTAAATCGTAAGGCTTTTTTTATTGACGGATAATTTGACTGAAATGTACTATGATGGTAGTGTAAAATGCGGACAGATAAAGGAGAAATACGAATGAAAAAGTTTGGACTGTTAAGAAAGACTGCGGCAGCGGCACTGTTCCTTCTGCTGTCTTCCGCTGCGGCTGGGACTGTATTTGCCTATAGCAAAGAAGATAAACCTATTAGAAAAGTATCTATAAGCGTACGTGGGTATGTAGAAGTTGAGACAGATTTAGGGGAAGAGGAGATTGAAGTAACTACATCAGGAAATAAGTATTCTTTTGATCACTATGAAATTGAAAATGATACTTTTTACTGGACAGAAGATGATGTACCGGATATAAAAATCTATTTAGAGGCAGCAGAGGGCTATTATTTTCATACTTTGTATGCATCTCAGATTACAGTACATGGTGATGCGAAATATGTTACTGCACGTACAGAAAATGATAGATATACCCTTTGGATAGAAGTTAAATTGCCATCTTTAAAGACTCAGGTAAAAGACATTGAAGAGGTTAGGTTATCGAATGGTTTAGTAACTTGGGACGCACCAGCCGGGGCAGGTTCCTATGAAGTGAAGTTCATGCGGAACATGTCCACGATCGGCGGGATTCAGACGGTGACAGAATGCTCATTTGACGGATCGAAGTATATGACAAAGGCTGCGAACTATCACTGCATGGTAAGGCCAATTAATAAGAATGACCCGAATATAAAAGGACGGTGGACGGATTCGCCGATGGAGTACGTGGATGAATACAACGCCCGTGCCCGGAAAGAGGCCAACGAAGCCGAAGAGAGCGCCGGAATGTGGTCCGAGGAGAACGGCCGCTGGAAATTCACCCTTCCGGACGGGAACAAGGCTCCGGCAGGCTGGAGACAGATCCACGATAAGTGGTACAATTTCGATGATAACGGTTTTGCGCGCACCGGATGGTATCTGGACGGCACGAAGTGGTATTACCTGGACGAAAAGAACGGCGACATGTGGAAGAACACCACGACTCCTGACGGGTACTACGTCGGAATCGACGGTGTGATGGAAGGAAGTGCGACGGATTCCGACGCGCTGAAAAGACCCGGCGAGGAGTGGTAACGGGAAACAGAAAGACGATCCATGAACAGAATCGATCGACAGGGGCGGCTGCAGAAATGCGGCCGCCCTTTACTGTCTGAAAAAAGATGTTTTTTGGCGCATTCAGAATCCTTATGTTGAAAAAAAGGGGGTCTTGTTTTATCATAGGTAGAAACATTTACCACTCAGGTTTCAGGAGGCAGAGGATGAATGCAAAGATTGTTCTGATCCCCGGCGACGGCATCGGCCCGGAGATCGTGGGAGAGGCGAAAAAGGTGCTGGAACATGTGGCAGCCCGGTTCGGTCACACATTTTCCTTCACGGAGATCGATATGGGCGGATGCTCCATCGATAAATACGGGGAGCCGCTGACAGATGAAAATCTGGAGATTGCGAAAAACAGCGACGCGATCCTGTTAGGAGCGGTGGGAGGAAATACCACCACTTCTCCCTGGTACAAGCTGGAACCGAAGCTTCGTCCGGAAGCAGGTCTTCTGAAGATCCGGAAGGCGCTGCAGCTGTTTGCCAATCTCAGACCGGCATATCTGTATCCGGAGCTTGCCTCGGCCTGCCCCCTCAGACCGGATATCGCGGAGAAGGGCTTTGACCTGGTGATCGTCCGGGAACTGACCGGAGGTCTTTACTACGGAGACCGCTGGACCAGAGAGATCGACGGCGTCACTACAGCGGTGGACACCCTGATCTACAGTGAGCCGGAGATCAGGAGAGTGGCGGTGAAAGCCTTCGAGATCGCCATGAAGCGGAACAAAAACCTGATCAGCGTGGACAAGGCCAATGTCCTTGATACCTCCAGACTCTGGAGAAAGGTGGTCGCCGAAGTCGGCAGGGAATATCCGGAGGTGAAACTCACCAATATGCTGGTGGACAGCTGCTCCATGCAGCTGGTGCACGACCCTTCCCAGTTCGACGTTGTGGTGACAGAAAATACCTTCGGGGATATCCTGTCGGACGAGGCCAGTGAGATTTCCGGATCCATGGGAATGCTCTCCAGCGCGTCCCTGAATGAGTCGAAGCTGGGCCTTTACGAGCCCGCCCACGGTTCCGCTCCGGAGATCGCGGGCCTGAACATCGCGAATCCGCTGGCGACGATCCTCAGCGCAGCGATGCTGCTCCGCTACTCCCTGGATCTTGACAAGGAGGCGGATGCCATTGAGGAGGCGGTCCGCCAGGTCCTGAGGGACGGCGTCCGCACCCCGGACATCTGGTCCGAAGGATGCACCAAAGTCGGAACGAAAGAGATGGGGCAGGAGATCATCCGCCGCATTTGAGATATCAGGGGACAAAGCCCCGAACCCGCGGCAAGTTTACTTGCCGGCGGGAGAGTGGGCTTGGGACCCGCCCGGACATGAGGAAGGAGCGGTTTTGCAAAGCAAAACCAGCGGATTCCGAATGTCCGGAGGATTGCGAAAGCTGCGAAGCAGCGAAGCAATCCGTGATATCATTAATGATTATTTCGAATCCACAGAAAGGAAATTAAAAAAATGCAGAGTGACAACGTCAAAAAAGGGATGCAGCAGGCTCCTCACCGTTCTCTTTTCAACGCCCTCGGCTTTACCCAGGAAGAACTGCGGAAGCCGCTGGTAGGCATTATCAGCTCTTACAATGAGATCGTCCCCGGACACATGAATCTGGACAAGATCGTGGACGCGGTGAAGCTCGGTGTGGCAGAAGCCGGCGGCATGCCGGTGGTGGTCCCGGCCATCGCGGTCTGCGACGGCATCGCCATGGGTCATGTCGGCATGAAGTACTCCCTGGTGACCAGGGATCTGATCGCGGATTCCACGGAATGTCTCGCGAAAGCCCATCAGTTCGACGCCATGGTCTGCGTCCCGAACTGCGACAAGAATGTGCCCGGCCTTCTTATGGCGGCGGCGCGCGTAAACATCCCGACCGTATTTGTCTCCGGCGGCCCCATGCTGGCGGGACATCTGAAGGGAAAGAAGCGCTCTCTCTCCAGCATGTTTGAAGCTGTCGGCGCCTATGCCGCCGGCAAGATGACCGAGGAAGAAGTCACGGAATACGAGAACAAGGTATGCCCGACCTGCGGAAGCTGTTCCGGCATGTACACCGCGAACTCCCTGAACTGCCTTACCGAAGCCCTCGGCATGGGCCTGAAGGGCAACGGCACCATCCCCGCCGTGTACTCCGAGAGGATCCGCCTGGCGAAGCACGCCGGAAACAAGGTGATGGAGCTTCTGGAAAAGAATATCCGTCCCCGCGACATCATGACTGAGGCTGCTTTCATGAACGCGCTGACTGTGGATATGGCGCTGGGCTGCTCCACGAACAGCATGCTGCATCTTCCGGCCATCGCCCATGAGGCGGGCGTGAAGATCGACGTCAATATCGCCAACGAAGTCTCCGCGCGCACACCGAACCTCTGTCATCTGGCGCCTGCGGGCTACACCTATATGGAAGACCTGAACGAGGCGGGCGGCGTTTTCGCCGTGATGAACGAGCTCTCCAAAAAGGGCCTCATCGATCTGGACTGCCTGACGGCCACCGGAAAGACGGTGGGTGAGAATATTAAGAACTGCCCGAACCTGGATCCGGAAGTGATCCGTACCGTGGAGAATCCGTATTCCGAGACCGGCGGCATCGCTGTCCTGAAGGGAAACATCGCCCCCGACTCCTGCGTGGTTAAGAGGAGCGCTGTCGCGCCTGAGATGCTGAAGCACTCCGGGCCGGCAAGAGTATTTGACTGCGAGGACGATGCGATCGCTGCTATCAAGGGCGGAAAGATCGTGGAAGGCGACGTGGTGGTGATTCGCTACGAGGGACCGAAGGGCGGACCCGGCATGCGCGAGATGCTGAACCCGACTTCCGCCATCGTCGGCATGGGACTTGGAAGCTCCGTGGCGCTGATCACGGACGGACGCTTCAGCGGCGCGAGCCGCGGCGCCTCTATCGGCCACGTGGCTCCGGAAGCGGCTGCAGGCGGTCCCATCGGCCTTATTAAAGAGGGCGACATCATCGACATCGATATCAACGCGAATACGCTGAACGCCCGCGTGAGCGAGGAAGAGTTCGCTGAGAGAAGAAAGACCTGGAAGCCGCGGATCAACGAGGTGGACGGCTATCTTGCGAGATACAGGGAGCTTGTCACCGGAGCGCCCCAGGGCGCGGTCCTTTCCGCGGAAGGCCTGAAAAAATAAGGAGAATGATCTATGGCTAAACTGAATGGTTCCGAGATCGTCATCGAATGCCTGAAGGAACAGGGCGTTGATACGGTATTCGGATATCCGGGCGGCGCGATCCTGAATATTTACGACGCGCTCTACAAGCATCCGGAGATCCGTCATGTGCTGACGAGCCATGAGCAGGGAGCAAGCCATGCGGCGGACGGCTATGCCCGTTCCACCGGCAGCGTTGGTGTGTGCTTTGCCACCAGCGGTCCCGGGGCAACGAACCTGGTCACCGGCATCGCGACGGCTTATATGGATTCTTCCCCCATCGTGGCGATCACCTGCAATGTGACGCTGCCGCTGCTCGGTAAGGATTCCTTCCAGGAAGTCGATATTACCGGCATCACGCTTCCTATCACGAAATACAGCTTCATCGTCAAGGATGTGAAGAAGCTGGCTGCTACCATCCGCCGCGCATTCAAGATCGCGAAGAGCGGAAGACCGGGTCCTGTGCTCGTTGACATCACGAAGGACGTCACTGCCGCGGTCTGCGACTACGTGCCGAGGGAACCGGAAAAGATCGCTCCGGTCAACAACTTTACAGATGAAGATATCGAAAAGGCCCTGCAGCTCCTGAAATCCGCGCAGAAGCCCTGCATTATCGCGGGCGGCGGCGTGGTGATCTCCGGTGCTTCGGAAGAACTGGCTGCCTTTGCGAGAAAGCTTCAGGCGCCGGTCTGCTGCACCCTGATGGGACAGGGCGCACTGGACCAGTATGACGAGCACTACATGGGTATGGTAGGCATGCACGGGACGAAGGCCGCCAACTTCTGCGTCACGGAGAGCGACCTTCTCATCGTCATCGGAGGCCGTTTCTCCGACCGCTGGACCGGAAATACGGCCAAATTCGGCGGCGGGGCGAAGCTCCTCCAGATCGACATCGACGACGCGGAAGTGAACAAGAACGTCCGCGTTATGGCGCAGGTCACCGGAGATGCAAGGACTGTCCTTAGAAAGCTGATCGCCCGGATGGATCCGGTCCGCCATGAGGAGTGGTTTGAGCACGCGGAGCGGATGACGGACATGTATCCGCTGAGCTATAACAAGGAGCTTCTCACCGGACCCTGGGTCATCGAGACCATAGACCGCATGACGCCGGACGATACCATCATCGTAACCGAGGTGGGGCAGCATCAGATGTGGGCGGCCCAGTATTACAAGTACAAAGCGCCGCGCACCTTCATCAGCTCCGGCGGACTCGGGACCATGGGCTTCGGACTGGGTGCAGCTATCGGAGCCCAGGCGGCGAATCCGGATAAGGTCGTCATCAATGTGGCGGGAGACGGATGCTTCCGCATGAACATGAACGAACTTGCCACCATAAGCCGCGAGGAACTGCCGGTGATCGAGGTCATTCTGAACAACCACGTCCTCGGCATGGTGCGCCAGTGGCAGAATCTGTACTACGGAAAGCGCTACTCCGCCACAGTACTGAACGATAAGGCGGACTTCTGCAAGATCGCGGAAGGAATGGGCGTTGACGCGTACAAGGTGACGACGAAGGAAGAATTTGAAAAGGCGCTGGAAAAAGCGCTGACGGACAGAAAGCCCGCACTGATCGAAGTCCTGATCGACCAGGATGACATGGTGTTCCCGATGTGCTCCCCGGGAGCTCCTCTGGAGAACACCTTTGACGAATCCGATCTGAAGGTGAAAAAGGACGAGTAAGGACACAGCAATATACGAAAGGGGTATACAGAAATGAGCAGAGTGTATAATTTCAGCGCAGGCCCGGCCTGCCTTCCGGAGGAAGTCCTGAAGGAAGCAGCGGCTGAGATGATGGATTACAAGGGGACCGGCACCTCCGTGATGGAGATGAGCCACCGCTCCAAGGCCTTCCAGGACATCATGGATGAGGCCGAGAAGGATCTCCGTGACCTGATGAACATCCCGGACAACTACAAAGTCCTCTTTATCCAGGGCGGCGGCCATGTGCAGTTCGCCATGGTTCCCATGAACCTGATGAAGAACAAGGTCGCTGATTATGTGATCACCGGCCAGTGGGCAAAGAAGGCGTGCAAGGAGGCTGCGCTTTACGGTGAAGCAAAGGCTGTGGCTTCCAGCGAGGACGAGGTCTTCTCCTATATTCCGGACTGCTCTGACCTGCCCATCGATGACAACGCGGATTATTTATATATCTGCATGAACAACACGATCTACGGAACAGTCTTCCACGAGCTGCCCAACACCAAGGGCAAGGATCTGGTGGCAGACATTTCTTCCTGCTTCCTGTCCGGTCCGCTGGATGTCAGCAAGTTCGGCATCCTCTGGGGCGGCGTGCAGAAGAATGTGGGTCCGGCCGGCGTGGCGATCGCGATCGTCCGTGAGGACCTGATCGGGGAAGCGCTTCCGGGAACTCCCACCATGCTGAAGTACAGCACCTATGCCGAGAGCGGATCTCTCTACAACACACCGCCCTGCTACACGATCTACATCTGCGGCAAGGTGTTCAAGTGGCTGAAGAAGACCGGCGGACTTGAGGCAATGCAGAAGAGAAACGAAGAAAAGGCAAAGATCCTCTATGATTTCCTGGATCAGAGCCGTCTCTTCAGGAATCCTGTCCGCAAGCAGGACCGCTCCCTCATGAACGTGACCTTTGTCACCGGCGACAAGGAGCTCGACGCGAAATTTGTCAAGGAAGCGGAAGCAGCCGGATTTATCAATCTGAAGGGCCACCGCACTGTCGGCGGTATGCGCGCCAGCATTTACAATGCCATGCCGAAGGAAGGCGTGGAGAAGCTGGTGGAATTTATGAAAGCGTTCGAGGAAAGAGAGGCAAAGTAAGATGTGCAAAGTGAAATGCCTCAATCCGATCTCCAAGGTGGGAACGGACAGTCTGCTGGGCCATTATGAGCTGACAGATGACATCAATGAAGCGGAGGCTGTCCTGGTCCGTTCCGCGGACATGAAGTCGATGGAGATCCCGGAAAAGGTGATTGCCGTGGCGAGAGCCGGCGCCGGCGTGAACAACATCCCGCTGGACAGATGCGCGGAACAGGGCGTCGTGGTATTCAATACTCCCGGCGCAAACGCCAACAGTGTGAAGGAGCTGGTGATCTGCGCGATGCTGGTGTCCTCCAGAAATGTGATCGAAGGGGCGGAGTGGGTACGTTCCATCCGCGACTCCGAGACCATTGAGAAGGACGTGGAAAAGGGAAAAAAGAAGTTTGTCGGATGCGAGATCAGCGGGAAAAAGCTGGGCATTATCGGTCTGGGCGCCATCGGCGCGGAAGTCGCCAATGCCGCGGTGGATCTCGGCATGACGGTCTACGGCTTTGATCCCTATCTTTCCGTCAACGGCGCATGGAGGCTTTCCAAGGAAGTCCGACACGCCACCAGTCTGGAAGAAATGCTGGGACTCTGTGACTTTGTCACGATCCATGTCCCGCTTACCGACAAGAACAAAGGGATGATCGGGGCAAAGGAGATCTCCTGGCTTAAAAAAGGCTGCACGTTCCTGAACTTCTCCCGCGACAGGCTGGTGGACGAGGATGCCATGGCCGAAGCTCTGGAAAAGGGCCTGGTAAAAGCGTACTTCTCTGATTTTGCCAACAGCAAGTCTGTGAAGATGAAGAACGCTATCATCACGCCGCATCTGGGAGCTTCCACGGAGGAAGCGGAGGATAACTGCGCAGTGATGGCGGTCAAGGAACTGATGGATTACATCGACAACGGCAACATCCGCAATTCCGTCAATTTCCCGAACTGCTGGATGGGCATCTGCCAGAGCGAAGAGAGGATCTCCCTGATCCATCACAACATTCCGAATATGATCGGCCAGATCACCCGGATCCTGGCGAGCAGAAATTTCAATATCGCGAACATGACCAACCAGAGCCGCGGGGATTATGCGTATACTCTGCTTGACCTGGAAAGCAAAGTGAGCGATGATATTCTTGAGGAGCTGAAGGGGATCCAGGGCATGATCCGTGTCCGGATCGTCAAGATACAGTAAAATCGAGCCTTGAAACACCGGCCGGGCCTCAGCGCCCGGCCTTTCAGCTTTACAGAAAGAATACAGACGATGGAGAGGACAGCATGGCGATCATAAGAAGATTCAGGAGTCTGCGGCCGAATCAGGACGCGGCGGGGGAAGTGGCATCTCTTCCCTATGATGTGTACAGCAGAGAGGAAGCGCGGGAGGCGGTAAAAGGGCACCCGCTGTCTTTCCTGAATATCGACCGGCCGGAGACTCAGTTCGGGCCGGATTTTGACATGTATTCGGACGCCGCCTACGAAAAAGCAAAAGAACTGCTCAGGCAGGAAACGGAGGAAGGAATTTTTATCCGGGAAGAAAACCCCTCCTTCTATGTGTACGAGCAGAAGGCGGAAAGCGGGAGTCTGGCGGAGGAACTGAAGGGACACTGCCAGACAGGGATCGCGGCCTGTGTTTCCGTGGATGATTATCTGAACGGCGTGATCAGGAAGCATGAGAATACCAGGGAGGCGAAGGAACAGGACAGGATCCGTCACGTGGATGTGTGCGGAGCCCAGACGGGGCCGATCTTTCTCACTTACAGGAAGGTTCCGGAGCTGACAGAAATCATGGAACGGGCCAAGGAGCAGGAGCCGCTGTACGATTTCTGCTCTTCCGACGGCGTGCGTCAGCGTCTGTGGAGGATCGACAGCGAAGAGGACTCCGCAAGGATCACGGAGCTGTTCGCAGCGGTCCCGGCGGTGTATATCGCGGACGGTCACCACAGAGCGGCCAGCGCGGTGAAAGTAGCGCTGAAGAGAAGAGAAGAAAACCCCGGTTATACAGGCGAAGAGGAATTCAATTACTTCCTTTCGGTCCTGTTCCCGGCAGAGGACCTGAAGATCCTCCCGTACAATCGTTTTGTGAAGGACCTGAACGGTCTTTCCGCAGAGGACTTTCTGCTGGAGGTGGATGCGCATTTCCGTCTGCGCGACTTCGGGGAAGAGCCGGTGGTGCCGGATGCGAAAGGGATCTTCGGAATGTATCTGGGTGGTCACTGGTATGAGATGATCGCGGACGAGGATGTGATGTCTCAGGATCCTGTGGAAGGCCTGGACGTGTCGATCCTGCAGGACACGACCCTGGGCAGAGTCCTGGGGATCGATGATCCGAGGACAGACAGCAGGATCTCCTTTGTGGGAGGGATCCGGGGCACGAAAGAACTGGAGCGCCTCGTGGATGAAGCTGATGAAGCCAGGGGAGCAAAGGGAAAGGGAGCTGCCGCCGGGACGGCAGTGGCCTTCACCCTTTATCCGACTCAGATGGAGGAGCTTCTTCGTGTTGCGGACGAAGGGGGGCTGATGCCGCCGAAATCCACCTGGTTCGAGCCCAAGCTGATGAGCGGCATCCTGATCCATGAGATCTGAGATATCGAAAACACTGCAGCGAAAGGAGAGCGGTTCAGATGACAAAACAGGAATTCCTGGAAGGGCTCAGGGAACGTCTTCTGGAAGAAGGGGCGAACGTCCTGGTGCCGGAAAACCTGAACTACTATGATTCCTATATTGAAGAAGAGAAACAGAAAGGAAGAACGGAAGAGGACGTCCTTGAGGAGCTGGGCAATCCGGCGCTGATCGCCAGGTCGATTCTCGAGGCTGCCGGGTATGAGGTGGACGGGGTCCCGGACGGGGAGCCGGGCGGGTATGACAATGCCCGTACCACAGAAGAAGAACAGTTCAGCCAGCAGTTTTCGGAAAGGAGTGAACACGCGGAAGAAAGCTTCCGGCCGGTCACGGATAAGGTCATGCCATGGGTGATCCTGGCCGGAGTCCTGTTTGTCGTCGTCATCCTGGTCCTGGGGCTTTTTGCCATCCTTTCCTATTTCCTGGTGCCGATCCTCATCGTTATCGTGATCGTACGTCTTGTCCGTATGTTCGGAGGAACAGGGTACTGAATGCAGCCCGGCGGGATCCTGCAAGGGATCTCCGCCGGGTTTCTTATGAACTATGAAGAAAAACGGAAAAAGTATTAAGAAATAGTTAACTCCTTGACTTTTGCAGTTCGAAAATTGTATACTCTGCTTGTAACAAATTTGTAACAGTTGCGTAAAACGATCGCGACATTTAAATTTGCATTCAATGGAGAGTATACATAGATGAGAAAGATCACAGGATGGCTGGCAGCTTTCGGACTGGCGGCGGCACTTGCCTCCGGCACAGCGGTACAGGTATATGCCGCTCCGGCAGAGACAGAAGAGACCGCTGCAGTTTCCGCGGAGGAGACCGCAGACAGCGCGGAGACGGCTGAAGAGACTGTGACAGCTGAGGAAACGGCAGAGGCCGCTGAAGATACAGAGGAGACAGAGGAAGCCGCGCAGAGTGCGCCGGCACAGGCTGAGGAGCCGAAGGGCCCCGGAGTGACGGAAGATATCCCAATCGAGGGCGCGGAAGTGTCTGAGGAGACAGCCGAGGAACAGCTCAGAGAGAGTGTCGTCGATTACGCACTGTCCTTTGTCGGCGGACGCTATGTCTGGGGCGGCACCGATCCCCATACAGGCGCTGACTGCTCCGGTTTTGTGCGTTATATCCTTTCCAACACTGCCGGCGTCTCCATGAGCCGCACTTCCGCTGACCAGGCGAGAGAAGGAACCACGGTTTCAGCAGAGGAAATGCAGCCGGGAGACCTTCTGTTCTATGGAAAGGGAAGCCGCGTGAATCACGTCGCGATGTACATCGGGGATGGACAGATCGTGCATGCTTCCACATCCAGGACCGGTATCAAGGTCTCTCAGTGGAATTACCGGAATCCCATCCGCATCGCAAGCTTTCTTGGCTGATTCCTTAAATAACTCGTAAATATTCGTTCGTTGACTATCCGGGGAATGAAATCTATACTGTTAATTGTGAAATATATTTGTAACAAGTAAGACATCCTGGAGAAAAACGGAGCGGATTCATGAAAAAATCGTTTATATCCTTCTGCGCAGCGGCGGCCGTGGGCTTCTGCCTGTGCACGGTTTTTGCAATGCCGGCAGCGGCAGCTCCGACAGAAGTTGTGGGAGGCGCGCCGGGAAGCGAAGAGACAGAAGCTGCTTCCGGAACTTCAGCCGCTTCTTCCCAGAAATCTGCGGAATCTGCAGGACTGGTGCCTGCGCTTCCAGTGGAGACCAAGGCTGCGGAAACAGAAGCACCGAAATCGGAAGCGCCAAAATCGGGGACTTCCTCCGTAAGCAACGAAGCTCCGAAGGCGGAGACGACAGCTGCAGCGGCGCCTTCATCCGAGACGAAAAGCGCCTATGCAGTGGAGGCACCCAGACCGGACGAGCCGGAACCGGAGTCTGCACTGCAGAAAACACCGGAACCGGAACCCGCACCGCAGAGTACGCCTGAGCCCGTGCAGCAGCAGACACCGCAGCAGAAACCGGCGGGCGGCGATCCGAAGCCGAATTCCTATGAGACCCTGACCGATGAAGAACTGGAGGCCCTTGACAGAGTGACGGGGCCCGGTGTTGCGAAGGTGCAGGGCGGCAGCTCCTACGGAGTCAATGAGCCGACAGTGTCGGATATCAAGACCTCCGGCGCGGCGCCCGCTACGGACTGGAGCAGGGTCAGCGCGACCAGAAAGGAGATCGTGGACCTTGCGAAATCCTTTATCGGCGGGACTTACGTTTACGGCGGAGATTCGCCGGAAGAGGGCTTTGACTGTTCCGGACTGATCCTCTACGTATACAAGGAAGCGGCAGGGATCGAGCTTTATCACCAGTCGGCTGTGCAGGCCTCCAAGGGCCGTCCAGTCTCGGTGACGGAGATGCAGCCGGGCGATATCATCGCATATGACGGCTCCCCGAAGGACGGCATTGTGAACCATGTGAGTATTTACGCCGGGGACGGCAAAGCGATCCACGCAGTAGGAACAGGGAAGGGTATCAGGATGACGGCGTTTGACTACGCGGCGCCGCTGACCATCCGGAATCTCCTGGACTGACATAAGAAAGAAGCGGTATCCGCAGTCATTTTTCTTGCGGATACCGTTTTTTTCGTTTATCATAGGGCTATTATGACGAATATTTATGAACTGACAGCCCCCTGCCACTTTGGCATGGAGGCGGTGTTAAAAAGAGAGATCGTTGACCTGGGATACGATGTGACCGCGACGGAAAACGGCAGAGTGACCTTTGCCGGCGACGCGGAGGCGGTGGCCCGGGCGAATGTGTGGCTCCGCACGGCGGAGAGAGTGCTGCTGAATGTAGGAAAGTTCCGGGCAGAAAGCTTTGAGGAGCTTTTTGAGAAGACCGCCGCGCTGCCCTGGGAGGAGTTCCTGCCCCGGGACAGCCGTTTCTGGGTGACAAAGGCGACCTCGATCAACAGCAAACTGTTTTCTCCGTCGGATATCCAGTCCATCATGAAAAAAGCCATGGTGCGGAGGATGGGTCAGCATTACGGACTGGAGCGCTTTGAGGAGACCGGTGCGGAGTATCCTGTGAGAGTGTTCCTGCACAATGACGAAGTTACGGTGTCTCTGGATACCAGCGGGAACTCGCTCCACAAGCGCGGCTACAGAACGGAGACTGCGAAGGCTCCTATCACGGAGACACTCGCCGCGGCGCTGATCATGCTGACGCCCTGGCATAAGGACCGGATCCTGGTGGATCCCTTCTGCGGCAGCGGCACGTTCTGCATCGAGGCCGCCATGATGGCAGCCAATATGGCACCGGGCATGAACCGGGAGTTCCTGTCCCAGGAGTGGGATGGGATCGTTCCGAAAAAGCACTGGTACAATACGCTGGACGAGGCGGAGGAACTGAAGGACCTCTCCGTGGAGACAGATATCCAGGGCTACGACATCGATCCCGAAGTGCTTCGCCGCGCGCGTGTGAACGCCGCCCAGGCAGGCGTGGCGGAAATGATCCATCTGCAGCAGCGGGACGTCGCCCAGCTTTCCCATCCGAAAAGATACGGCTTTCTGATCACAAATCCTCCCTATGGGGAGCGCCTGAAAGCAGACGAAGGCATCGCGCAGCTGTACAGGACTCTGGGAGAAAGATTCCGGCAGCTGGACGACTGGTCGCTGTTCCTCATCACGGCGTTTGAGGACGCGGAGCGGTGCATCGGACGAAAGGCGGACAAAAACAGAAAGATCTACAATGGAATGATGAAGACCTACTTCTATCAGTTCCTGGGCAAGAAGCCGCCGAAAAGAAGGGAAACAGAACAGAAATGAGACATAAGATCGTAATCGCCACCGGCAATCAGGATAAAATGCGGGAGATCCGGGAGATCTTCTCCGATCTGGACGCAGAGATCCTTTCCATGAAAGAGGCTGGCGCAGAAGCGGATCCCGAAGAGACCGGCACGACGTTTGCAGAGAACGCGCTGATCAAGGCGGAAGCCGTGCACAGGCTCCTGCCGGATACCATCGTCATGGCGGACGATTCCGGCCTGGAGGTGGATTACCTGAATGGGGAGCCAGGCATTTACTCCGCCCGTTGGCTTGGACGGGAGACACCTTACAGCGAGAAGAACGCGGAACTGATCAGGAGACTCGAAGGAGTTGAGGGCGAAAAGAGAAGCGCCCGGTTCCGGGCAGCCATCGCCTGCATTCTTCCGGGCGGGAGGCATGTGGTGACGGAGGCTTCCATGGAGGGGCAGCTGGCCCATGAACCGGCCGGAAGCAATGGTTTCGGCTACGACCCGGTGCTGTATCTGCCGGAGTACGGAAAGTGCTCCGCCGAACTGACAGAAGAAGAGAAGAATGCCATCAGCCATCGGGGCAAGGCACTGCGGATGATGAGACAGAAGCTGAAAGAGGAACTTGAATGAAGATACTGATCTGCAGCGACACCCACAGAAAAGACGAGAACCTGAAAAAGGTGCTGGAACTGGAGTCCCCGCTGGATATGCTGATCCACCTGGGCGATGCGGAAGGAAGCGAGACGATGTACCAGAAATGGCTTCCTCTTTCCACACGGCTGATCGTCGTCAGAGGCAACAATGACTTTTTTTCCAGCCTGGATTCCGAGAAGGCGGTGAAGATCGGCAAATACAACTGCCTTCTGACCCACGGTCACTATTACAATGTGTCCCTGGACACGGAATTCATCCGGAAAGAAGCAGCTGCAAGAGGATTCGATATCGCAATGTTCGGTCACACCCACAGGCCCTGCCTGGAGGAATACAGAGACGTGACCATCCTGAATCCCGGCAGTCTTTCTTATCCACGGCAGCAGGGGAGAAGACCCACCTACATGATCATGGAGCTGGACGAGTCAGGAAAAGCGGTATTTACACTGAAAAACCTGTGAACTGAAAAGTGCTTCCGGAAGTTATTCCGGAAGCACTTTCGTCATTTTGGACAGTAGTATTTCACCGGTTCAGATAGTATAATATAATAGAACAAATCCATAAGAATTTGTTGGATATCTATAACGATTGTTTATATATATCCCGCGCGCGGATACGCGGGGGGAGGACCCACGGTTATTATATGAGTATTTTTGACGTCCTGACATTATTTGGCGGCCTGGCCATGTTCCTTTACGGAATGCGGCTGATGGGAGACGGCCTGAAGGAAAGCTCTTCAGGCACCCTGAAGGTCGCGATGGAAAATGTTACCAACAACCCTGTCAAAGCCTTTCTTCTGGGACTCGTGATCACGGCGGTGATCCAGTCCTCCACAGCGACCATTGTCATCACCTCCGGTCTGGTCAGCGTCGGCATTCTGACGCTCCGCCAGTCCCTGGGCATTATCATCGGCGCCAACGTCGGAACCACTGTGACCGGACAGATCATCCGTCTGATGGACCTGAACGCGTCTTCCGGCGCCTGGCTCCAGCTGTTCCGTCCTTCATCCCTGGCTCCTATCGCACTGATCATCGGATGCCTGGTCCTTATGGCGGGAAAGGGAACAAACTCGCGGCCTATCGGCAACATTGCCATTGGATTCGGGATCCTCTTCTCCGGACTGATGAATATGACCGCCGCAGTCAGCGTTCTGACGGAATCCGGCGTGTTCGAAAATGTGTTTTCCGGCCTGGGGGAGAATCCCTTCCTGGGTTACCTGACCGGCGCCACAGTGGCATTCATTCTTCAGAGCTCTTCAGCCACCATCGGTATCCTGCAGGCCTTTTCCACTTCAGGCATGCTGACCTTTAAGGCGATCTACGCAGTGATCGTCGGCGTCTATCTCGGAGACTGCGTGACAACAGCCATCGTCTGTTCCATCGGCGCCCCTCCTGAGGCAAAGCGCGTCGGTATTGTGAACATCCTCTATAACCTGGGCAAATCCATTGCTGTCCTGGTCATCGTGACGATCGTCCATCATCTGGGCCTTCTTGATTCGCTCTGGAACGAAGTGGTGAATTCAGGTATCATTGCGAATACCAACACGATCTTCAACCTGGGATGCGCGCTGCTGCTGTTTCCCATGGTTCCGGTCTATGAGAAGCTTTCTCTGAAGATCATCAAGGACAAGCCCGTTGAAAAGAACAAATACCAGGAGAAGCTGGATGCCCTCAACCCGGTATTCTTCGACACACCGGCCCTGGCGCTGCGGAGCTGTTACGATATCCTGATGACGATGTTCACGGTGTCACGGTCTAACATTCTGGAAGCGATCACGCTGCTGGATGTTTATGATGAAGGTTCACTGAAGGACATCATGAAGGAAGAGGACAATGTGGACCTGATGACAGACCGCGTGAGCAAGTATGTCGTGGAGCTTATGCCGCACCTGCAGTCGGAGTACCACATCAGCATCCTGGACCAGTACTACAAAGTCGTGAATGAATTTGAGCGTCTGGGGGACAATGGCGCCCGCATTGCGATGACGGCGGCGGATCTGTCCCGTGCCGGGACCAGGTTTTCCAATGAAGCCATGAACGAAATGGATATCCTGCGCACGCTGACAGAGCAGATCCTGGAAAAGACAGAGCTGGCCTTCGGCAAGCGTGACCTGGAGGCGGCCTACCAGATCGAGGGCATGGCCGACGTTATGTCGGAGCTCATCAATAAAATGAAAGGGAATCATCTCAGCAGGATGTGCTCCGGAAAGTGCAGCGTCTATTCGGATGTTTCCTATATGAACCTTCTGGGGGAATTCAAGAGGATCTCTTCCGTCTGTTCGAATGTCGGCAACGCCACGGTGATCCGTGTGCGTCCCGGCCTGGCGGAGCAGGAGCACTCCTATTTCGAGAATCTCCGTTCCGGCCGGAACGAGAGGTACAACAGTGCCTACAGAGAGGCACATGACAAGTACTTTGAGATGCTGGAGAGAAGCGGAGATATGGTATGAAAAAAACGCTCCGGGATCACCGCAGTGTATGCGGGATCCCGGAGCGTTTCACGTCGTCGGGATGACAGGATTCGAACCTGCGGCATCCTGCTCCCAAAGCAGGCGCCCTACCGGGCTGGGCTACATCCCGTGAACCACCTTATTTTAGCCGAATTTCCCCTGCTTGGCAAGTATGTTGTATGCTATACTTTTCCTGTAAGGTGCGATCGATACATCAGCGCCGGACAGACAGATATACCGCACACTGCTGGAAAGGCTCTAAATTCATAACGTCTCTTCAAAGAAGGACAGTATCCCGGCAACTCGCGCGAAGTGTATTCTTCGCATAAGGTTTCCGGGCTCAGACAAGCCGGGATACTGTCCTGTCGGGACGTTATTCATTAAGAGCTTTCCGCTGATGTGTGCTTTATATCTGTCTGCACGGCACTGCGGAGGTATCAATGACTGAGGAAGGAAAAAGTATGGCATACACTGGGGAGAGAAGAGAGCGACGGAGACGGCACGGCAGAGCGGTGCTCCGTACTTTTGCAGCGATGGTCTTTACGGCAGTGTTCTTCACAGCGGGCGCAGCATCCGCTTTCGCGGGGGAAGTCCGCGGCAGGGGGCATTCTTCCTCAGAGATCACTTCGCTTTCCGAATACGCGCTGTCAGTCTGTTCCCTGACACCCCATCCGGAGTGGGACGCTTACGTGAAGGACTGTTTTGACAGCTATCAGTCGCTGCCGGACAGTGCGGGACCGGCTTTCCTGACTGTGCGCCGCACCAGGGATGCGGATGAGATCCTGCGGATCTCCCACTACGTCAACAATGAATTCGGGTTTGCCCGGGGGTGCTATGTGACAGCCTTCCAGCTGACAGGAGGAGGCTGTACTCTGGGATTCGACAGGGTCAGGGGAAGAAGCGGCGTGCTGAAGTCTTTCAGGTTCGAGGCGGAGAGCATGAAGCAGAAAGCTGCGGAACTGAAAGGCGGAACAGAGACAGAAACGATGGAGAACATCTTCTGTTGGGTGCAGGAGACTTTTCCGCAGGCAGAGATCGCGGAGGGGGCTGATCCCCGGGATTATTATTACGGCTGGTTTTCCGGGCACGACCAGAACTGCAACGGGCGGGCGAAGATCATCTCCATGATGTGCCGCATGAACGGTGTGAATGCGCAGGTGGTCTTCGGAACCTACGCCGGAACGGACCATGCCTGGACAGAAGTGTATGCGGACGGATGTCTGTGGTACTGCGATGCTTCTCTTCAGGGGCAGCCGCTGACGGAGCTTCCGGAAAGTTACGAGCGGGATCCGGGATGGCCGGAACTGGAATAACCGATCCGGATTCCCCGCGGGCCTCTTGAGTTGCGGAAAATATGTGTGTATAATTGATTTAGCACAATATTAATACGGAAAAGGAGGGAAGCTTTATGAATAATTTACCATATACAAAGACTTTCACCGCGGGATGTGACGCGCCTCTGAAAGTCCAGCCCGGTCATTTCGCAACGAACCATGCGCACCTGAATTATTATTTCGATGTCACCACGCTGAAGACAAGAAGCAGTGAAGCGAGGGATATCGCCAAGGCGATGGCGCTTCTCTACCTGAACGATATGGTCATCGATACCATCATCTGCATGGAAGGAACAGAAGTGATCGGCGCTTATCTGGCCGAGGAGCTGAAAAACTACGGCTTCCTTTCCACCAACGCTCATAAGACCATTTATGTCGTGAGTCCGGAGTTCAACAACAACTCTCAGCTGATCTTCCGCCAGAACCTGGTACCGGAGATCCGCGGAAAGAATGTCATGATCCTCATGGCTATGGTCAACACAGGAAAAGCACTGAACAAAGCGATAGAGTGCGTCCAGTATTATCAGGGCAATCTGGCCGGCATTTCTTCTGTCTTCAGCGCGAAGGATACATATGAAGGCTATCCGATCTTCTCTGTGTTCGGACTGAAGGATGTTCCGGATTTTGCAAGCTGGGATTACCGTGAGTGCCCGCTCTGCAAGGCAGGAAAGAAGATCGAAGCACTGGTGAACGCGTACGGCTACGCTGCACTGTGACCTTTTCCGGCAGTTCATACTGAGTGCCGGGTGGTAATAATTTCATTTGAAAAGAGGGGTTAGTTATGAAGAGATCAGTGAAAACATTGCTTGTGTCCGCAGTCCTTTCTGTTGCCATGGCGACTACAGCCTTCGCGGCTGTCGGCTGGAGACAGGGCTCCAGCGGCTGGTGGTATGCGCTGACGGACAACGGCGACAACTGGTGCCGCGCGGAATCAGGAAAGGTGAAGTGGTACTGGCTGGACGGAAACGGCGACGGCACTTCCGAGTGCTACTGCTTCAATGACGGCGGATGGCTGTTCACAAACTGCACCACTCCGGACGGCTACCGCGTCAACGCGGACGGAAAGTGGGTCGTGAACGGCGTCGTCCAGACAAAGTCCGCCTATATCCACACCGGATCCCACGCCCTGGGTCACTGATTTCATATAAAGGATCTTTGTTACGGCTGAGATCAATTCCAGAAGGGCCGGCTCTTTCGGGAGCCGGTTTTTTTGTACTGGATTATTCCGTGATACTCTGGTACAATAAAAGACCGCGGCGTCTCAACGCCGTATTACTATGTGGACAGAAAGAAGAGATCATGAATACTGAAAAACAAAGAAGCAGCTTCTCAGGTAAGATCGGATTTGTCCTTTCCGCGGCGGGATCTGCAGTAGGACTCGGCAACATCTGGCGTTTTCCCTATCTGGCGGCAAAGTACGGCGGCGGCATTTTTCTTCTGGTCTACCTGATCCTGGTGCTTACCTTCGGCTACGCGATGATCATCGCAGAGACAGCGCTGGGAAGAATGACCCGGAAAAGTCCGGTAGGCGCCTACGCGAAATTCGGCAGAGGGTGGCAGTTTTCCGGGGGCGGCTGGATCAATGCCGTGATCCCGATCCTGATCTGCCCGTATTATTCTGTGATCGGCGGCTGGGTCTGCAAGTATCTTGCCGGATATCTTTCCGGCGGCGTGCAGGAGCTGGCCCAGGACGGATATTTTACGGATTTTATCATTAACGGCGCGGATGTTGAATTCTGGTTCATTCTGTTTTCCCTGGCGAGTCTGGTGATCATCTATATGGGAGTGCAGAACGGCATAGAGCGCGTGTCCCGCTTCATGATGCCGGTCCTGGTGCTGCTGGCTGTGATCATTGCGGTCTACTCCGTAACCCGCCCCGGAGCCCTGGAAGGTGTGAAATACTTCCTGATCCCGAATATGGCGAATTTCTCCTGGATGACGGTAGTATCTGCCATGGGGCAGATGTTCTACTCTTTGTCGATCGCAATGGGTATCCTGGTCACCTTCGGTTCCTACATGAAAAAGGACGTTTCCATCGAACAGGCGACTGCTCATGTGGAAATTTTCGACACAGGTATCGCTGTGCTGGCAGGCCTGATGATCATCCCCGCGGTATTTGCTTTCTCGGGAGGAGATCCGACGATGCTGAAGGCCGGTCCGTCCCTGATGTTCATCACTATGCCGAAGATCTTTGCATCCATGGGCGTCGGTACACCTGTAGGCATCATTTTCTTTGTTCTGGTGCTGTTTGCAGCCCTTACCAGCGCGCTGTCGCTGCTGGAGAGCGGTGTGTCCACCTTTGAGGATGAACTGCACTGGAGCAGGAAAAAGGCAACTCTGTTCATGGGATTTCTCATGTTTGGGCTCGGGACGCTGTCTGCTCTCGGCTATGGTCCGCTTTCCGCTGTCACGGTGATCGGCATGCAGTTCCTGGATTTCTTTGATTTCCTGACGAATTCCGTGATGATGCCCATCGCTGCCATGGCTACATGCCTGCTGATCGTCCGCGTGATCGGGATCGACAGGATCGCGGAGGAAGTGCGGGAAAACGGCGCGCCCTTCAGAAGAAAACCGGTCTTTGATTTTATGATCAAGTATCTCTGCCCCTTCTTTGTGGCAATCATCCTGTTCAGTTCCGTCGGCAGCGTCTTCGGACTGATCTCTATGTAAAACGGGACAGAAGGATCCGTGAGAAGACCACCAAAAAAGCACAGCTCAGGCTGTGCTTTTTTAAATGATCAGACTGCGTGTTATTTCCTGCTGCCGAGAAGCTCCGCGATGATCCTGTAGAAGCTTACGGGCTCGATGGGTTTCACAAGGTGGGCGTTCATTCCGGCGCGGAAGCTTTCTTCGAAATTCTTCCGGAAGGCGTTGGCGGTCATCGCCACGATCGGAATCTCAAGAGAGCCGGAAATATTTGACATGGAACGGATCGTCCGGGTGGCTTCCAGGCCGTCCATGACAGGCATCAGGATATCCATGAAGATCAGATCAAAGCGTCCGTTGTTTCTGGTGTAAAGCTCCAGAGCTTCTCTGCCGTTTTCCGCGGTGACCACTTCGGCGCCCCGGGGAACAAGAAGACGTTTAGCAATCTCCAGGCTGATCTTGTTGTCATCCACCACCATGATCCGCTTCCCGGTAAGATCCGGAAGCTCGTCGGTATTCAGGGAAGTATCAGCAGTATCTTCGACTTCCCGCGCAAAGGTCAGGGCTACGGAGATCCTGGTTCCTTTTCCTTCCACGGATTCCGCCGTCAGTGAGTCGGTGTTCATGGCCTGAAGATATTTTTTCAGGATCATGAGGCTGACATCGATGTCCGAGATATCGTCGTTCAGGGTATCCTGGAGGAAATTGTAGGGATGGAACAGAGAAGTGAGGCGCTCCTTGTCCAGAACGACACCCCGGCTTTCCACGGAAAATTCCATGGTCACCATCCGTTTTGAACAGAACAGCTCCTGGACCGTCAGCTGAATGCAGCCGCCGTCGCCGGTATAGAAAATGGCGCTCCGAAGCATCTTCTGAAGGATCTGCCGGAGGCACTGCGGATCCGCCAGGAAACTCCGGGTCTTTACACCGGAAGCGTCGGCGGAGAGAAGAAGATCCTTGCCCTGGGCAATGGGAGTGGCGAGGTGGAGCACATCGGAGAGCACACGGTTCAGCACGACAGGCTCCGGGTGCAGCCGGATGTCCTCCGTGGCGATCCGCCGAAGCTCCAGAATATCTTCGATGGATTCATTCATATAGGAGCCGGACATGGAGATCTTATGAAGATAATCCTCCCGGTCCAGAGGCCCGTTTTTTGACTGGCTGGCAATATAGGTCAGGCCCATGATGGAATACAGGGGTGAGCGCAGAGCGCGGCTCATCAGGTTCAGGAAGGAATTCCTGCGCTTCGCTTCCGCCTCTGCGGAGTGAAGAGCCTCTGCCAGGTGATCCACGCTTTCCGAGACAGCCTGGAAAGCGGATGTGATGTTGCGGATCGTCAGGACGATATGATCCTCATCCATCCGGAAAAAAGACGCCTCATGGAACTCATACCCGTTTTTTCCTCTCACGGAGAAATGGATCTTGTGCAGATCTTCTTTCTCCAGTGCGTTTTCTACTGCGGAGATCCGCATGGATTCCGCGATAGAGCGCGGATTCACGTCGGATGAGACCTCCATCAGGAAGTCCGTGACGGCCTGGTCATAATTGAAGAGAGTTCCAAGGGTACGTTTCCAGAGCGGCAGAGCAGCGTGGACAGTGCGCGCCGTTCCCTCGGAGACACAGAGGATCACTACAGTGTGGTACTCATGTGAAATCAGCGAATTCAGAAGCAGTTCTTTATCACCTGCGTACATAATCGTTCCTCTCTGTCGGGTTTTTTCTGTATCCATCATAAACTAAAAACAGTTTCTTTTCCATACGGAATCCGTTCCATTTTGATCAAAAAAATACTACAATTAAATGCAGATAAAAAAAGGGGGTCGGGATATGTACAGACAGAATTCGTCTGGTAATCTGCAGCCGAACTGTGTTGTCGGGATCGGTGCGTCCGCCGGCGGACTGGAAGCGCTGCAGCAGTTTCTTACATTCCTTCCGTCCAATACGGGGATGGCATTTGTGATCATACAGCACCTGGCTCCGAATCATAAGAGCCTGGTGACGGATATCCTTGCGAAGTACAGCGGGATGCCGGTGACAGAGATCCGGGACGGAATGATGGTGGAGAGGAATCATATCTATATGATCCCTCCGAAATATAATGTGGAGATCGAGCAGGACATTCTGCGCCTGCGGGAATATGATCCGAAGAGGATCAATCATCCCATCGACGTCTTCTTCAGATCGCTGGCCAAGGCATATCAGAACCGCGCCATTGCGGTGATCCTTTCCGGCGCTGGCTCCGACGGCACCAGCGGGATCCGTTCCGTAAAGGAGCAGAACGGCGTGATCATCGTCCAGACGCCGGAATCCGCGAAGTTCGATGGTATGCCGCGGAACGCCATTTCCACCGGACTTGCGGACCTGGTCCAGAATCCTGACGCCATTGCAAAAGAGATGGAGCACATCGCTGCATCCATCATTGACGCAAGCTCCCATTTTCTTCCGTCGGATCATGATCTGCTGGCTCAGGTGTTTTCCATCCTGAAGAATGTGACGAACATCAACTACGCCTATTATAAGCAGACAACGATCCTGAGAAGGATCGAGCGCCGCCTGGTCGTGACCCACAACCGGAATCTCCGGGAATATGTTTCTTACCTGACGCGGAATCCGGAGGAGGCAAAGGTCCTTGCAAAGGAAGTGCTGATCGGTGTGACCAGCTTCTTCAGGGATCCGGATTACTTTGCCATACTGAAGGACCAGGTGATCCGGAAGCTGGTGGAGAACACCCCTGCGGACCGGCAGATCCGTGTCTGGGTGGCGGGATGTTCCACTGGCGAAGAAGCATATTCCATCGCGATCCTGTTCGCGGAGGTGATGGAGGAACTGAATACCAAGCGGGAGGTGAAGATCTTTGCCACGGATCTGGATTCGGATTCCGTGGAGGCTGCAGTCCGCGGGACGTACAGCGACGGCATTCTGGAGGATGTCTCGCTGACGCGGCTCACGAAATATTTCTCCCGCAAGGGCAATAAGTATGTGATCCATCACGACATCCGGAAGATGATCATTTTTGC
>CACZFV010000001.1:0-39230 GCA_902780465.1 uncultured Lachnospiraceae bacterium | reverse complement strand
CAGCACAATATCTTCCAGGATCCGCCCTTCGGAAAGCTGGATCTCATCAGCTGCAGAAACGTGCTGATCTACTTCCAGTCCGTGCTCCAGCGGAATCTGTTCGCCATTTTCCATATGGCGCTGAATGATCAGGGTTATCTGTTCCTGGGGCGTTCCGAGTCTGTTGTGGATTATGACGACGTGTTCCGGACGATCTGCACCACAGAAAAGATCTTTATTCACAATGCGGCGGGAAAGGTGCCGGACCACGAACGCATCAATTACGGTATCCAGAATGTGGAATCCAGCATGGAACCGATCCGCTACCAGCACCTGGAAGAGGAACCGGAGAAGCTTCAGAGACCGTCTGATCTTAACACGGCAGTGCTGGAATCCCTGATGCCGGCATGTGTCGTCATTGATGAAGACAACGAGCTGGTGCGCAGCTACGGAGATCTGACAGGTTTCCTGTCGATCCCCGCCGGCATGGCGACGCTGGATATTTTCCTCCTGCTGCGGAACGACCTGAAGATACCGGTCTCTACGGTACTGCAGAATGCGCGTGCTACAGACAAACGGGCGGGATATGAAAAAGTCCCGGTCCAGCTTGGCGACGAGCCGGAATATATTTCCATTGTCGCGGATCCCATTGCGGACCATGCCGGGAAGAAGACCGGTTATATCGCGGTGTCCTTCCTGAGAAAGGATGACGTCCCTGCTCAGGGGCTGAGTCTTTACAATATCGACACGGCAGCTTCCCAGCGGATCTCTGACCTGGAGCAGGAGCTCCGCAACACGAAATACAATCTCCGCCAGACCGTGACAGAACTGGAATCGGTGAACGCGGAGCTGCAGGCTGCCAACGAAGAGCTCCTGACCGAAAGCGAAGAGCTGCAGTCCTCCAACGAGGAACTGCAGTCGGTCAACGAAGAGCTTTACACGGTCAACTCCGAGTATCAGTCCAAGATGACAGAACTTGCCAGCCTGAACGACGATATGGCGAATTTCCTGTCCACGACCCTGGTGGGCATGCTTATGGTGGACAAGAAACTGAACATCCGGAAATTCACCGAGTACATCTCCAGCGAGTTCAATATCCTGGATCAGGACGTGGGACGGTCCCTCAGGTATATCGCCTACAATTTCTCGACCATCGACCTGATAAAGCTCTGCCGGGAGGTGCTGGAGACCGAGGAGCAGGTGGAGCGGCTCTGCGCTTCGGAAGCCGGAAAGACCTACCTCATCAGGATCGCTCCCTACAGGGCGCAGTCCGCGGCGGATACCAGCGGGAAAAAGGTCCTGCAGGGCCTGGTGCTGACCTTTATGGATACCACGAAACAGGTGGACGACCAGGACCAGATCGAACAGATGGCGAGGGCTCTCCGGGAAGCCGTCCGCACAGGAAGAGAGAAGGAGACCTTCCTTTCCCATATGTCCCATGATATGCGGACTCCTATGACGGCGATCTCCGGACTGACGGAGCTGAGCCTGAGGGAGCAGGATATCCCGGAGACGCTGCGGGACAACCTGGAGAAGATCCACGCCTCCTCCAGCTATATGCTGCAGCTGATCGAAGAGATCCTGGAGACGAGCCGGATCAATTCCGGGAAAGTGGTGACCGTCAGCAGTGTGGTACGGGAAGAAGACGTCCTGGACGCTGTCACGACTATCATCAAGGAACAGGCAAGGGCCTCGGGCGTGTCCTTCACGTCGTCGGTGCGGAATTCCGAGAACCGCTTTGTGATGATGGACGAGCCCCATGTGGAGCGGATCCTCCTGAATGTGCTGACCAACAGCATCAAGTACACTCCCGAGGGCGGTCATGTGACACTGGAGACTTCTGTCGTGTATGACGGCAGGAGAGCTACGCATACTTATGTGATCCGGGACGACGGGATCGGGATCAGCGAGGAATTCCAGAAGCGGATGTTCCTGCCCTTTGAACAGGAGGAGCAGGAGCATGGAACCCGGGAAGGAACCGGACTCGGGCTCTACATCTGCAAAAACCTTCTGGATATGCTCGGAGGCCGCATCCGGTGCCGGAGCAGACTCGGGGACGGCACTGAGTTCACCGTGACGCTGCAGTATGAACTGGCGACAGATGAGCAGATCCTTCTCCAGCAGCAGAAGACAGCGACCTATGAGGACCGGATCCTCTATGGCAAGAATATCCTTCTGGCGGAGGACAACCGCATCAATGCGGAAGTGATCATGAAGTTCCTTCACCTGAAGTGTATCCGGGCAGAGCTCGCAAGAGACGGCGAGGAAGCGGTGGAACTGTTCCGCGTCCACGGCCCCTATTATTACCAGGCGGTCCTGATGGATCTGATGATGCCGGGGAAGAATGGTCTGGAAGCGGCCAGGGAGATCAGGAAGTCTGTCCAGGAGGATGCCATGACCATTCCTGTCATCGCTCTGACAGCGGACGTTACGCCGGATGTGGAAGACAGGGTCGCGGCGGCAGGAATGCAGCGGGTGATCCGCAAGCCCATCGACAGTGAAACTCTGTACCGGTGCCTTGCGGAAGAATTCGAGAAGCAGCTGGACATGAGCAAGCCGTCAGAAACCGGAGAACAATAAACGACATCATTGCGGACAGAATGACAGAGGGAAAAACAGATGGTGACCCGAGAGGCGCTCAGAGAATTCGGTGCGGATCCGGAGGCGGCTATGCGCCGCCTTCTGGGCGATGAGAAGCTTTTTCTTGCACTCCTCAGGGAGTTCGCAAACGATTCGGATATCGGAAAACTGGACCGGTGTCTCCGGGAAGGAGACAGATCCGGCGCGTTCCACGCAGCGCACAATCTCAAGGGAGGAGCAGCAGTGCTGAGTCTGCTTCCTCTGGAAGAGGCGCTGGCATGCCTGACAGACGATCTGCGGGAAGATCCCGGCAGACCCTGGCAGGAGGATTACGACAGCTTCCTGGAGAGGCTGGAACGTTATAAAAAGATTCTGGAGGATGATCAATGAAACTGGTTTTAACGGCAGCGGCAGTCCTTGTCCTTGCGGCATCGCAGCCGGTCTTTGCGGCAGCAGGATGGCAGGAGACGAAGGAACCCGGGAAGGTTACCGTGTCCTACGAGATGGAGGACGGCACACAGGCGAAGAACGGCTGGTACTGGCTGGATGATGACGGCGACGGCGTTTCTGAGTGCTATTACTTCGAGGAGAACGGGGCGCTTCTGATCTCCGGGACTGCAGGCGACGGCGCTCAGACCGATGAAAAGGGACGCTGGGTCCTGGACGGAAAGGTGCAGACCAGGGGAGAAGCGGCCGGTGCCGTGACGGACGGGACAGGAAACCATACTGCCCGTCTGGATGGTTTCCAGTACAGCGCGTCATCCAGGGAGGTCAGCGAAGCCGAGATCGATGCGTTCTACGCTGATTCCGTTCTGGTGGGGGATTCCGTGATGCTGGGATTCCGGAACTATACCATGAGGAGTTCTGATCCTTTCCTGAAATCTATCGGTATCCTGTGCGCGGGCAGTTTTTCTGTTCACGAAGCTTTTGCCCCCGTTTCTTCTTCCAGTGTGCACCCTGTTTACCAGGGGGCGCAGCGCCCTGTGTGGGAGAGTATTGCACTGATGGGCAGAAAGCACGTGTTCCTGTTTTTCGGCCTGAACGACATCGCCCTGGACGACAGTACACCGCAGCTTTACCAGAAGCTCGTGGCAAAGATCAAAGAGGCGTCTCCGGAGGCACAGATCAACATCATCAGCATGACGTACACCGCTGCGGGCGCCGGGAAAAAGCGCCTGAACAATGACAACATCCGGAGATTCAATGCTGACATGAAGAACATCGCGATACAGAACGGATGGGGATACGTGGACCTGGCAACTCCGCTGGCGGACGGCAGCGGGAACCTTGCGCCGGCCTACTGCAGCGATCACTACGTCCACCAGACATCTGCCGCTTACCAGGTATGGGTCCAGGTCCTGAGGCAGTACGCGAGGGATATTCTTCAGAATACCTCCGGGCCGCTGCCGGACTGACGCCATGGTATTCAGCAGTATTCCGTTTGTATTCTTTTTCCTGCCGGCATGCCTGACACTGTACTATGCTGCGCCGTACCGGCTGAAAAATCACGTGCTTCTGTTCTTCAGCCTGCTGTTCTATGCCTGGGGCGAACCCGTATATATTCTGCTCATGCTGTTCGTGACGATAGTGGACTATACCGCGGGACGTCTCATGGAGCGGACAGGAAAGAGGAAGCTTGTACTGATCTTAGCAGCCGGGACAGATCTTGCCTGCCTCGGCTTTTTCAAGTACGCGGACTTTCTTGTGCGGACAGTGAACGGACTCCTGGGGGCTGCCGGCTGCACGGCGCTGCCGCTTCCCGGGATCAGCCTTCCCATAGGGATCAGCTTTTTCACCTTCCAGTCCATGAGCTACACCATCGACCGGTACCGGGGAGACGTCCCGGAGGAGAAGAACTACCTGACTTATCTCACGTACGTTTCCATGTTCCCGCAGCTGATCGCGGGTCCCATCGTCCGCTTCAGGACTGTGGACCATGAGCTGCATGAGCGGAGAGTAGACCGCGCCTGCTTTGAGGAGGGAGTTCCGAGATTCCTCCGGGGACTGTTCCGCAAGGTGCTGATCGCCAACAATATCGGAGCGGTCTGGGAACAGATCCGGGACCTGCAGGCGGCGGGAGGCGCTTCCGCGGCGACGGCGTGGCTCGGCGCCGTACTGTTCACGCTGCAGCTCTATTTTGACTTCAGTGCCTACAGTGACATGGCCATCGGCATGGGGCGGATGCTGGGGTTCCATTTTCTGGAAAACTTCAACTACCCGCTGTCTGCTGTCAGCGTGACGGATTTCTGGAGACGCTGGCATATCTCGCTTTCCACCTGGTTCCGGGATTATGTCTATATTCCCCTGGGCGGGAACCGCCGGGGAACGTTGCTTCAGATCCGGAACATCTTCGTGGTATGGTTTCTCACGGGCCTCTGGCACGGAGCTTCCTGGAATTTCGTGCTGTGGGGCCTCTATTACGGCGTTCTGTTGGCTCTGGAGAAGTTTGTGTGGGGAAGGGCCCTGGAGAAGCTCCCGCGCTTCCTGAGGCATCTGTACGCGTTCCTGATCGTGGTGTTCGGTTTCGTAATCTTCGTCTTTGACGATTTCACGGCGCTTCAGTCCTATATCTCCACCATGTTCTGCATCGGGACTGCCGCGGGGACACCCGGCGCTGCCATCCCGGCAGGAAGGGAGTTCTTCTGGTACTTCGGCCAGAACGCGTTCCTGATCCTTATTGCGCTGATCCTTTCCTTCCCGGTGTGGCCGAAGCTGAAGCAGCGGTTTTCGTTCCCGGCAGGCAGTGTGGTACTGTATGTATGCCTGTTCCTCCTGAGCACGGCGTGGATGGTCAGCGAGACCTACAATCCGTTTTTGTATTTCCGCTTCTGAATCAACGTGCCTGGCACCGCATACCGCGGGCATGGCACAGACTGTATGATCGACTGATAATATATGGATACAGCAAACAAGAGCGCTGCCCGGTGGATCTCCGCCATCGCGGCAGCCGTGACGGTCTTTCTGGCATCGGCCTTCCTGCTGCTGCCGAAGGCAGATTTTTCGGAGAATGAGAACCGGTACCTGCAGGCATTTCCCGCGTTTACCTTCCGGGACCTGAAGGACGGAACTTACACAGAGAGGCTGGTCGCGTATTTCTCAGATCACTTCCCATTCCGGGACGCCTTTATGACAGTGAAGACGGAGACAGAGATCCTTCTGGGGAAGCGGGAGATCAGCGGCATCTTCATCGCGAAGGACGGGAGTCTTGTCGAGGAGTACCGGCGGCCTGTGAACACGGACCGCGTCATCCGCCAGATGGGGAAATTTTCGGCCGCGGTCCTGGGAAGGACCCGGGAGGAGAACAGAGCCCTGAATGTGACACTGATGCTGGTGCCCACCGCGTCAGAGATCCTCAGGGAACAGCTCCCGGAAAACGCGACGCTTCTGTCCCAGGAACAGACCGCCTCCGAAATTGAAGAGGGGATCCGGAAGATCACGGAGGAAGCCGGTCTCCCGGAGGTGCGCACCGTGCACCTGAAGGAGCGGCTCCTTGAAAAGGAAAAGGAGCGGCTTGCTCTGGAGGACAGCGGTGAACGGGAGAATAGAAGGCTCTACTACCGCACGGATCATCACTGGACGACCTATGGCGCCTATCAGGGGTATCTCGCCTTCTGTGGATCTGCAGCGATCGACGCGCTGCCGGAGGAAGCGTTCCGGCGCACGACGGTATCAGAAGATTTCCGGGGGACCATCTGGTCGAAGCTGAACGACGCACGGTTTTCGGGGGACCGGATCGAGATCTGGGAGAGGAAGGACACCCTTCCCGGCATCACGATGTACTGCGAGGATACGGAAAAGACTTCGGACAGCCTCTATAACATGGAGTGGCTTCAGAAAAAGGACAAGTACTCTATGTTCCTTGACAACATCCACCCGCTGATCAGGATCACGAACGAAAACGCGGATACGCCCCGGGGACTGCTGCTAATAAAAGACAGCTACGCAAACTGCATGGTCCCGTTTCTCGCGGAGCATTTCCGGAAGATCTTCGTGCTTGACACGCGCTATTATAAAAAAGGACCGTCCGCTTTCATCGGAGAACATCCGGAGATCACGGACGTACTGCTGCTCTACAACATGAACACGCTGGATGCGGACACCGGCATCGGCGGCATTTATTAAGGAGGTCACACTTATGGGAAGAATCTTTAAATTTCACTCTGATGTAGATACGGACCAGATCATTGCGTCCCAGTATCTGCTGTATCCATCTGTCGAAGAGATGGCTCCCCATACCTTTGAATCCCTGGACGGCTCTTTTGCGGGGACGGTGCGGCCCGGCGACTATGTCGTAGCCAAGGAGAATTTCGGCTGCGGTTCCTCCAGGGAACAGGCGCCCAGCGTCCTGAAATCCCTCGGAGTGAAGGCGGTGCTCGCAAATTCCTTCGCGCGCATCTTCTACCGCAACGCCATCAATATCGGACTCCCGGTCATCGTCTGCAAGGACCTTCACGACCATGTGGAAGCGGGAGATGAGATGGAACTCGACATGGCGGAAGGCGTGGTCCGGGTCAAGGGAGAGACCTATCCCTGCACCAGACTGCCGGAGAACCTGCAGGCCATTCTGAACCAGGGCGGACTGATCGCTTCCCTGGACAAGGATCCGGAAGAAGGATGTTCCTCCGAAGATGCGGAAAAGAAGGGCGGCGCGGAAGAGGAACTCCGGCCCATGACCATCGCAGAAAAGATCGTAGCGGCAGCGGCCGGGAAGAAAGCTGTGCGCGCGGGCGATATCGAGACGGTGGAGCTGGACCGGCTGATGTCCAACGACGGCACCACCCACCTCACCGTGGGGATGTTCGAAGGCCTGAAGCACCAGCGGATCGCCGATCTTTCAAAGCTTGTGTGGATCGTGGACCACAACATCCCCTGCGATTCCGTGAAGACAGCGGCGTCCCAGAAGAAGATGCGCGATTTCGCGAAGAAGCACGGCATCACCTTCTATGAGGGCGAGGGTGTATGCCACCAGGTGATGATGGAGAAGCACGTCACTGCGGGCGAGCTGATCTTCGGCGCGGACAGCCACACCTGCTCCTACGGCGCCCTGGGCGCCTTCGGTACGGGAGTCGGCTGCACGGACTATCTCTACGCCATGGTGACAGGCACCTCCTGGGTCCTTGTCCCTGAGACGCTCCGTTTCAACCTGACCGGGAAACTTCCGGAGGGCGTCTCCGCCAGAGATCTGATCCTGACCATCATTGGCCGTATCGGCGCCAACGGCGCCAACTACAAGGCGATGGAGTTCGGCGGTGAGGGACTTCACACCCTCAGCATGTCCGACCGCATGTGCCTTTGCAATCTCTGCGTGGAAGCGGGCGCGAAGACCGGGCTCTGCGAAGTGGACGACCTCACCCTCGCATACCTGAAAGAACACGGAAGAGCTCCGAAGCATGTGTTCGCGCCGGATGAAGGCGCGGTCTACACGGAGGAATACGAGGTAGATCTCTCTAGCATCACCCCGGTGGTCGCGAAGCCGCACTTCGTGGACAACGTGGTCAACGCGAGGGAGTGCGCGGGGACCCATATCGACGAGGCTTTCCTCGGCTCCTGCAACAACGGGCGCATCGAAGAACTCAGGATCGGCGCCGAACTGATCAAGGGACGGAAGGTAGCTCCCGGCGTGCGCTTCCTGGTGGTGCCGGCCAGCCGCTCCGTCTATGAGCAGGCCGCGAAGGAAGGGCTGCTGGACATCTTCATGGATGCCGGAGCCATCATCATGAACCCGAACTGTTCTGTCTGCTGGGGTTCCTGCCAGGGCGTGATCGGAGAGGGCGAGACGCTGATCAGCACGGGCACCCGGAACTTCAAGGGCCGGGCGGGACACAAGGATTCCTTCGTGTACCTCGCCAGCGCCGCGACAGTCACCGCCAGCGCCGTGAAGGGAGAGATCGCGACAGCAGATACACTGTAAATGACGGCAGACCTGCCCTGCGGAACGCAGAGCCTGCCATGCGCAGCATAAGCCCTGCCTGACGGCGGAACCTGAACTGCAGGCACATGCCTGCGCCGGAGCGTTTCACAAGCAGCGCGGCGCCGCGGCGGCGACCCCGGTTTTATGGAGCCCTAAGCGGCGTCCGCATCGCTGCGCAGTGAAACCGACAGAGCAGGCCCTGTGTCCTGCAGAACAGGTCCGCCGCATGGCAGGGCTGCGTGGGCAGACCGGGTCGCAGGAACGAATAGAAAAGGAGAGACAGATGGAAAAGTTTACAGGAAGGGTATGGCTTCTGGGGGATGATATCGACACGGATATCATCATGCCCACGGAGTACCTTGCGTTTAAAACGATAGATGAGATGAAGCCCTACGCGTTCTCCCCTCTCCGTCCGGAGCTGGCGGCGAAGATCCGGCCGGGGGACATCATTGTGGCGGGTAGCAACTTCGGCTGCGGCTCCTCACGGGAACAGGCGCCGGAGGTGGTGAAGGCGCTGGGCATCCGCTGCGTCATCGCGAAGAGCTACGCCCGGATCTTTTTCCGGAACGCCATCAACAACGGACTCCTGCTGATCGAGAACGAAGAACTCGCGGACCAGGTGAAGGAAGGCGATGAGATCACAGTGACGGTCAACGAGAAGATCGAGTGCGGCGGGAAAGAATACAAGATCGTGTCGCTGCCGGAGAACCTGATGGAGATCCTGGACGCCGGGGGCCTTGTGAAGGCCATGCGGAAGAGGAACGGTCTGGAAGGCTGACGCGGAGGAGCAGAGAGAACATGGGAAAAACGATTATTGAGAAGATCATCGCGCACAATACAGGGAAGGACGTGAAGCCCGGGGATATCGTGACGGTGAAGGTGGACCAGGTGATGTGCGACGACATCATGATGCCGTTTATCGTCTCGAAGTTTCAGGAGATGGGGTTCAAAAAGGTCTGGGACCCGGAGAAGGTGGTGGTGATCTGCGACCATCTTGTGCCGGCAAGCCAGGTGGACGACACCAGGGCCTACAGGATCAGCTGTGATTTCGCGGCGGAGCAGGGGCTGCCGGAGAAGAACCTCCACCGGTCCGACGGCATCTGCCACCAGCTGATGACGGAGGCGGGCCATGTGAAGCCGGGCGATGTGGTGTTCGGCACGGACAGTCACACCACGACCTACGGATGTGTAGGCGCTTTTTCCACCGGCATCGGCTATACTGAGATGGCGGGGATCCTTGGAACAGGAGAGCTCTGGATCCGCGTGCCGGCCACGATCAAAGTAAAGATCGAAGGGAAGCTGCCGGAGAACGTCATGTCCAAGGATGTGATCCTGAAGATCATCGGGGACCTGACTGCTGCCGGCGCCACCTACAAGATCCTGGAATTCTGCGGCAGCACGGTGAAAGAAATGTCGAATTCTTCCCGGACGACCATGTCTAACATGGCCATTGAGGCAGGCGCCAAGGGCGCGCTGTTCACGCCGGACGAAAAGACAGAGGAGTACTGCGGGATCAGCCTGAACGACTACCAGAAGAGTCTCTTCGGAGATGAGGACGCGGTCTATGACCGGGTGATGGAGTACCGGGCGGAGGAATTTGTCCCGGTGATGGCGGTGCCCTCCAACGTGGACAACGTGCAGCCGGTGGATCAGATCACTGCATCGGGGGACGTGGCTGTTGACCAGGTGTTCCTCGGGTCCTGTACCAACGGCAGACTGGAGGATCTGATGGCCGCCGCCGAAATCCTGAAGGGGAAAAAGGTCGCGCCCTTCCTGAAGCTGATCGTGACGCCCGCAAGCCGGAAGGTATGGAAGGAAGCCCTGGATAACGGCACTCTGGACATTCTCTCCGAGGCAGGCGCCATCATCACCCACCCCTCCTGCGGTCTCTGCTGCGGACGCACCGGCGGGATCCTCACGGACAATGAGGTGGTGGTCGCCACCAACAACCGGAACTTCCTGGGCCGCATGGGGACCTCGAAGGTGAAGATCTATCTCGCCTCCCCGAAGACTGCCGCGGCCTGCGCCATCGCGGGGAAGCTCACTCACGCGTGAGGAGGAGTTTTCAAGTGGGAGATCAGACTCCCAATGAGATAAATACAGAAAAGGAGACATCAATGGTGAACAAAAAGATCATAACTGTCCTGCTTCTTGGCCTCTGCATCGCAGCAGGTATTTCGGCGTGCGGGAAGCCGAAGCAGGAGAAAGCGGAACCGACGGCAGCCGCCGTAGAGGACGCGCTGCACAACATCACTTATGAAGAGGTGGTGGAAAAGACGGGGATCGACCTGCCGGCCCCGGAGGGGGCGGAGAACGTGTCTTATCATGTTCTTCTGGCTTCCACTGACAAGCCCATTGCGGAAATGGATTTTACACTGGACGGTCAAACCGCGTATCTCAGGGCACAGTCCACTGACTGGGTCCCGTCGAATCCCGGGATCGACGCGAAGCCGGAGGAGATCGCTGCCGTACTTGACACAGAGCATCTCGATATCTCAGGCCTGAATTACAACTGGTCGGCGATGGGCACCGCGGATATCAAGAGCAGGAGCGGCATGTTCTGTCTGGACAAGAAGACCGGCTTTATCGCCTGGGTCGATATCGTGCCGGGGTTCGTGTACAATCTCTGCATGAAAGATAACGCGGACTCTGAAACACTGATGAACCTGGCTGAAAAAGTATTTGTTCCCATGCAGGGGGACAACTGACAGAAATACCGGTCCCGGAGTGATCTCCAGGGCCGGTTTTACGTCCGGACCTTTCCTTTTTCCAGCTCCGGGATTCGTAGACGCAGGCGCAGAACATGTTCTACAATAATGACAGGGATATCCTTTTTTCTGCTGCATGGAAAGGTGGCTGACTATGGACAAAAATAAAATATGCGCTCTCATATCCGGACTGTATCATCTTCAGGGAGAAAGTGCGCTTCCGGCATCGGCGGATGTTGTCCCGGAGTATACCGGGCTCCGCCTGTTTGATGCCCCGATCGTCGGATTTGCTTCTGCGGAGGATCCACTGTTCGAACTGTATAAAAAGCCCGGTGTCATCGGTCCGTGGCACATGTCTCCCAGAGAGTGGCTGCCGGAAGCAGAAACGGTGATCTCCCTGTTTTTCCCGATCACAAAAGAGATCCGTGATTCCAATGCCCGGGAGCAGGAGCTGGCTTCGCTTCCGTGGCTCTACGCGCGCATAGAGGGGCAGGCATTTATAGGGAGGTATATGCAGGCCTTTGCGGAGAAGATTCGGGAATCCGGGGCGTCGGTCTGTGTTCCTCAGGCGGATCCCCGGTGGCAGTCGGTGAAAAACGGGGAAGGGATCGAAGGATACGATGAGATGACCCCGGAGACCTTCGGCAGCCGCTGGTCGGAGCGCCACGCTGCCTACATCTGCGGTCTCGGTACCTTTGGTCTTTCGAAGGGGCTGATCACGAAGCGGGGCATCGCCGGGCGGTTCGCCAGCGTCGTCACGGACATGGCCTTTGAGCCGGATCCGCGGCCTTATACCGGGGTCTACGACTACTGCATCCAGTGCGGTGCCTGCGTGGTGCGCTGTCCTGTCGGAGCCATCGACCCGGTCAAAGGGAAAGATCATATCATTTGCAGTCAGTGCCTGGACCGCTCGAGGGAGCTTTTCAGTCCGCGCTACGGGTGTGGCCTCTGCCAGACCGGGGTCCCCTGCGAAGACCGGGATCCGTCGGAATAACATCGTCCGCAGGTGTGTCAGTTCCGGACACCGCAGGTGTGATATACTGGTAAAAAACAGGGAATAGTACAGCTAAGGACGGTGCACGATGAGAGCTTTGAGTGAGGATGAGGGACTCAGTCCTGAGATCAGGAAACTGCTGGAGAAAGAAGGAGTCCGGGACATGGACACCCTGATCCGGCTCGCGGAGACAGGGCGTCTTGATTCTATAGAAGGATTGGGCAACAGGGAACTGATCGGGATCCTGAAACGGGTCCGTGAAGTGTCCGGGGCTTCTTATTGCTGCAGATACTTCGGGGATTGAACCGGATTGCGAATGTCCGATTTTACTGTCCGCGTTTACCCTGGAAAAGGCCTTTTCCACGAATCCCGGGATGGACGCCTGCCTCGGCATGTACGACGATTACTATGATACCTGCAAGTGAAACCAGTGAGGCAGTAAAAGAGGACTTTTCTGAAAGGAGAACAGACAGTCATGCAGTTTTTGATCACAGCTTATGACGGGCCGGGCATGCTTGAAAAGAGGATGGAAGTCAGGGAACGGCACCTTGAGAACATGAAAAAGCGCAAGGGCAGCGTACTCTGCGCCGGAGGCCTTCTGGATGAAGAAGGAAAAATGAAAGGGTCGGTCCTCGTCATGGACTTCCCGGGAAGGGAACAGCTGGACGAATATCTCAACACGGAACCATATTACGTCGAAAAGGTCTGGACGGACGTGAAAGTCGAGGTTATGAACGTGGTGATCCTGAACCATGAGAGGGTGAGGTAACGGCGGGAAATGGAATATCTTGACATCGTGGACCGGGACGGGAAGCCGACCGGAGAGATCATTTCCCGGGAGGCTGCCCACCGGGACGGCATCCGCCACCGCACGGCCCACGTTTGGATCGTGCGGAGATCCGGGGACGGCTGGGAGATCCTCCTGCAGAAGCGGAGCATGGAGAAAGAATCCTTTCCCGGATTTTACGACACATCCTCCGCAGGCCATATCCCTGCAGGAGAGGAGCCGCTTCCTTCTGCGCTCCGGGAACTGTCCGAAGAGCTGGGGATCGAAGCGTCGCCGGAGCAGCTCAGGTCTGCCGGCATCTTCCGCAACCAGTATGAAAAAGTGTTCCACGGAAAGCTGTTCCGGGACAGCGAGGTGACGCAGGTCTTCGTGTATGATGGCCGTGTGGAGATCAGCTCGCTGACACTGCAGGAGACCGAAGTCGATGAGGTCCGCTGGTTCGGCCTGGAAGAAGTCCGGCAGGAGATCCGGACGGACCGCAGCAGGTTCTGCGTGCCTGCGGCGAGCCTGGACGTGCTGAAGGAGTATCTGGCTGATGAAAGTATATGAATACGGAGATCCGGCAGCGTCCACTGTGCTTGTCCAGATGGCGGATGACCACGACCTCGCAGTGCTGGAGAATGAAGCTGCCCTGATCAGGGAACTTTCCGGAAAAGATTTCCGCCTGATCGCTGTAAAAGTCAATGACTGGAATCACGACCTTTCTCCCTGGAAAGCGCCTGCTGTTTTCGGTAACGAAAGCTTCGGAGACGGTGCGGAGATCACACTGTCCGAAGTGTTGAAGCTTCTGGCAGACATAGACAAACCCCACCTGCCCGGGGATGGCAGGATGGATGTGTCCGGGACAGAGAGAACGTATTATATCGGCGGCTACTCCCTCGCGGGGCTGTTCGCTCTGTGGGCAGTACACCAGACAGACCTGTTTGCCGGTGCGGCCGCTGCGTCTCCATCCATCTGGTTCCCGGGCTTCCTGGACTATATGAAGGAGCACGAGATCAAGACCCGGAGCATCTATCTCAGCCTCGGCGACCGGGAAGAGAAGACCCGGAATCCTGTCATGTCGCAGGTCGGAAGCTGCATCCGTTCAGCATATGAGATGCTGCAGGAACGTGGTGTCTGCTGCACTCTGGAATGGAACAAAGGAAACCATTTCAAAGATCCGGACCTCAGGACGGCGAAAGCCTTTGCCTGGGTGATGGGCGGAAAGTCATGAAGAGATAGTTTTGAACAGAAAGTCCTGAACTGAATGTGCTGAACTGAAAGACCTGGCAACAGCAGTTTCATATCATTTGGGCGTTTTGAAGACCTTTTTTGAAATTTGTACCCCTTGCAAGCCTGAAAAGAGAGCTGCGCAAGACAGTTTTCCCTCTCAATCGGGCGTTTTAGAGTATTTTATTGAGATTTGTTCCCTTTTGATGGAGATCTGTGGTGCTGTTTCAGACGAAAAGGGGAACAAAATTTTCCAGAAAGCCCCGAAACGCCCAAATGCCCTTTCCAGACCTGGTGATTTCCCTGAAAATCTCTTCTTACGGGGGAACAGATTTTCCAAAAACGCCGGAAAACGCCCAATCGGGCTGCGCAGCAGAAGTCCGGGCTGCGCAGCAGAAGTCCGGGCTGCGCAGCACAAGTCCGGGCCGCCCGGCACAAGTTTCCGCGCAACTGAACAATCAACTGAACAAAAAACAGCGCATCCCTGATCCTCACGGAAACAGAGATGCGCTGATTTTTATTTCAGGATAACCTCATGCACAGAACATCTGATATCCCAGCCCCTTTATAAGCATTTCCACTCTTTATAAGCAGTTCTGCTCTTTACACTTCCAGCTCGCCGCTGCAGATCCGCTTGCCGGACTTCCGGTCGAAGAGCATGACCTTCGGGGAGTTGAAGGCGACCTTCACCTTGGTGCCGATCTTGAAGATGTCGGAACCGAAGACGACGCCGGTCAGGAGGAAGTCGCCGACACGGATCTTCAGAGTGGTCTCCATACCGGTGGGCATGACGCCGTAGATCTCGCCTTCCAGGCCCTTGCCGGACTTGATGTCGATGAACTCGGGACGGACGCCGATCAGCAGATCCTTGTTGGTCATCTTTTCCGGCTCGTAGGACCAGAGCTCATCGTCCACGACGCGGGACAGCTGGTAGGCGAAGGCTTCGTCCTTGTTGCCTTTTTCCACATATCCCGGCTGCTGGGATTTCTGCTTCAGGGCCTCGGCAGCTGCTGCTTTGTCGGCTTCGCGCTTGTCGAACCAGGCGGCAAGGTCCAGCTTCTCCGCGGGGTGGAAGATGGCCTTTCTGCCGCCGAGGAGCGTCAGTGCGATGGAGCCGTCCGCCGCCTGGGCTGCCTTCGGATCGTCGGAGGAAGCATCGGCTTCGATGAAGTTGATGGAGGGGTTGCCGACGAAGTCGGCGACGAAGGTGTTGGCCGGCTCGTTGTAGACCTTCAGCGGCACTTCGTACTGCTGCAGGACACCGTTGTTCACCAAGCAGATCTTCGTTGCCAGAGTCATTGCCTCCATCTGGTCGTGGGTGACGTAGACGAAGGTGGAGCCGGTCTCCACATGGAGGCGCTGCAGCTCATAACGCATCTCCAGACGGAGCTTGGCATCCAGGTTGGAGAGGGGCTCGTCCATGAAGAGGACTGTGGGTTCGGGGGCCAGCGTACGGGCAATAGCCACACGCTGCTGCTGGCCGCCGGACAGCTCCGCGGGATAGCGGTCCATGAACATACCGATCTTGACGATACGGGACACGCGGCGCACCGCGAGGTCGATCTCTTCGGGGGAGAGCTTGCGCTCTTCCTTGACCACCTGGCCGTCCTTCACGAACTCGAATTTTTCGTTCAGGCCCTGGCTCTTCACTGCGTCTTCCACTTTCTTCTTCAGTGCCGCAGCTTCCGCGGAGACATCCTTCCCGCTCTCGAGATGGTAGTCATACAGTTTCTTCGCGGTGGGCATGGAGATGATGAAGCTGTCGATCAGCTTGATCAGCGCGCGCTTTTCGTCGATCTTTCCATCCTTGTCGCGGCAGTCCTCCACGATCTTTTTTACGTCCGCGGGCTTTTCCAGGCATCTCGCCAGGTCCGCGGTGGTCTTTGCGTCGAAGTCCACCTTCGGCATGACCTCTTTCACGTTGTAAAGACCGAAGGAGATGTTCTGCTGCACCGTCATGTTGGGCCACAGAGCATAGTTCTGGAAAAGGAAGCCCACTTTTCTCTTGTTGGCGGGAATGTTGATGCCCGCGTCAGAGTCGAAGACCACGCGGTCGCCGATGGTGATCTTTCCGGTGGTGGGTGTTTCAAGGCCTGCGATCATGCGGAGGATGGTGGTCTTGCCGCAGCCGGAGGGACCAAGAAGCGTAATAAAGGCATTGTCCGCGATGTCCATGGAGACATCGTCGGTTCCGTAGAATTTACCCCAGCGTTTTACGACATGTTCCAGTTTGATTTCCGGCATAATTAACCTCCGATACCTTTGTCGAGGCTCGCGCCTGTGACTTTGTTTACGATAGTGTTGCAGATCAGGATGGTGATGATCAGGATCAGGTTGATACCGCTTGAGAAAGCGTACAGACCCATCTCATCGAAGTAGTCCAGCGTCGTACTGAGGATGAAGCCCTGCACGCAGAGAAGCATGAACAGCGACAGCTCGCGGAGGCAGGTCATGAAGGGCAGCAGGTAACCGCTGATGATCGAAGACTTCTGGATCGGGATGATGATGCGCGTCATGCGCTGGATCCAGGGGATGTTCAGGATGATGGCCGATTCCTCGATCTCGCCCGAGAGCTGCAGCATGGAGTTCAGCGAAGCTCTGGAGGCGAAGGGGATGTACTTGATGGTACCGACGATGATCAGCAGCCAGTAGGTGTTGAACAGGTTGATGTACTTGTTCGAGAACAGCAGGAAGAACGCGACGCCGACTGCGATGGAGGGCATCAGGTAGGGCAGGAAAGCGACTGCGTTCACGTAGTTCGCAAGCTTGCCCCGGCGGTCCTTGGATACCGCGTAGCCGATCATGGTGCCGATGGTGCCGGCCAGCAGGGCGCAGGCCACGGAGACGAGCAGAGTTCCCACAAAGGCCGTGCGGATAGTGTTGTTGTAGAGAATACCCATCTGGCCGTACATGCCGTTCTCGGTGACGTTCTCCGAGGTGATCCACCACTTGGTGGTCAGGTTCGACACATCTCCTGTGTACAGGAAGGAGTAGTCGCCCGGGTTCGGCAGGAAGGTCTCAAAGGCAAAGCTGACGATCGGGAAAATGGAAGTAAAGAAGGTAAACACCACCAGGATGAGGGCGACGATGTAGCGCCCGTGTTTCCCGATGTTGATCTTGGAGATCTGGCCGGACTTGCCGGTGACGGTGGTGTAGTTCTTGCGGCTGGTGAGGGAGATCTGGTTCAGGAGCATGATCGCCACGCCGAACACCATCATGATGATCGCCAGGATGGAGGCTTCGCCGGTGTACTTCGAGTTCATGGACACGTACTTGGTGGACAGTGTCGACAGACCGAGATAGTGGGGGACCGGGTAGGAACCCATGGCGGAGCCGAAGACCAGAAGAATGGTGGAAAGGATGGCGGGCTTCACCATGGGAAGGGTGATGCGGGTCATGATCTTCCACTTCGGGGTGTCAAGAATGGTGGCTGCCTCCTCCAGGTTCGCGTCCATGTTGCGGAAGATGCCGCCGATCAGGATGTAGGCGAAGGGAGCGTAGTGCATGCCCAGGACCAGCAGCGACGGGAAGAGTCCTTTGCACCACCAGATCGGCATGCAGATGCCGGTGGTGGAAGCCAGGAGACCGTTGGAGGTGCCGGTCACGGCGTTGGAGTTGAACATGTGCTGCCAGACGACAGCCAGTGTCCACTGGGGCATGATGTAGGGGAAGATGAAGATGGAACTCAGATACTGTTTCCATGCCAGGTTCGTGCGGGTCACCAGGAAAGCCATGATGCCGCCGAAGAGAATGGAGACGATGCAGGTCCCTACTGCCAGCCATACCGTGTTGATGAGAGGCGTCCACAGGTTGGTCTTCGCCAGTTTGGAGGTGAAGAGGTCGATGTAGTTCACCAGCGTGTCGCCCGAAGTCTGTCCCGTGAGATGCGCATCGATGGTACCGGGATGGATCTTGAAGGTATCCTGGACGATGGCGATGATCGGGGCGAAGGTCGAGAAGGTGAGGACGATACCCATCAGAACAAGGATCACATTATGCGGCTTGGAGAAATAGGTCCTGATCTTATTCCTGCGGATCGCAGCTGCGTCCGCCTTAACGGAAGAAGTCTGTGCCATAAAGCGCTCCTGTTTTCTTAAAAGAGCGCTCCGGACGGAGTTCTACTCGGCCGGAGCGCAAGGTTGTCAATAACGTGCCTGCTTGTCAGTCCGCAGGCGGGTATACGCTGTCAGGTCAGCGGCCGTGATTACTGCGGAACATACTTGTCCAGGACCTCGATCCAGGAACCGATGCCGAAGGCTGCGTCTGCGCAGTACTGCGGATCCTCGAGGACCAGCTTGCCCTCGTTGGTCCACCAGTCATATCCGCGGTCGTTCTTTGCGGCGAACTTCACGGTGGTGCCGTCTTCTTCCATACCGCCGATGGAGTGGTGGTACTCAGCCTCGTTCTCCTCTGCGACTTTCGGGTTCGCGGAGTAGCCGCCCATATCCTTGCCCCATGCGGAGAAGCCGTCCTTGGTGCAGGTCATGTAAGCGATGAATGCGCAGGCAGTCCACGGAAGCGGGCTGTTGTCGGTGACGAACAGATAGTGGCAGTAGCCGTAGCCGCCGATGCCGGTGTAGCCATCCTCATAGGCAGCGACCTTGATGTTGTTGACGGAAACAGTAGCGGACTCCTCGACGGAGCGGAGCTTGGAGTAAACAAGGAGACCGAACTGATCGGTAGCGGAAGCATCGACCAGGGTGTTGCAGATGGGGCCGTCATCGGTCTGAGCGTTGTAGCTGCCGACCCACAGCTTGATCCATGCGAGAGAGTATGCTGCGTCCTCGGAAAGGCCGAACTCCTCGGCGACGGACTTGCACTCGTTGATGGTGGGCTGGAAGTATGCCTTCTGGTCGTCCGGAAGAGCGTCGAAAGCTTCCTTCATCCATGCAGCGTAGTCGTCTCTGGTCAGCATGTACAGGAAGTTCTTGCCGACGATCTCGGAGTCAACGTCCATGAACAGGCCGTGTGCGCCGTCCGCTACGTAATCCCAGCAGTTGGTGTAGGCCTTGCTGCCGGTGCAGTTGTACATGAAGACCTTGTTCAGGGTCTGCAGCGGAAGGAATCCGGTGTAGGCGTCCGGGGTGGTGCCGTTGGCTTCCGCCCAGTCCTTCGGAATGAAGGTGTCAAGGATGCCGGGGTCGACCATTTTGGTCTGGATCTGGTTGCCGTCCTGAATCAGGGTCATGGCGAAGGTTCCGACTTCCTTCTTGTTGTCTGCGTTCAGCTGGTCGAAGATCTTGTTGTTCTTCGGCTGCTGCCACTCGAACTCCATGTTGTAGGAGGGATCGATGGTCTTCAGGTACTCGATGAAGAGCGGAAGAGCGGATTTGCCGCGGCTTGAGTTGCCGACGCCGTAGAACATCTTGCCGTTGGACTCTTCGATGGCCTTCTTTGCCAGCTCCTCAAGGGTCATGCCTTCAGCTTCCTTGATGATCTTCTGGACGCTGCTCATGTTTGCTTCGTCGACCTTCTTGGCTTCTGTGCCGCCGCCTGCTGCCGGAGCTGCAGCTGTGGTCTCAGCTGCTGCCGGAGCCGCCGGAGCTGCCGGAGCCGCGGTGGTCGCGCCGCCTCCGCCGCCGCAGGCTGCAAGGCTCATGATCATGGCCGCTGACAGAATAACGGATAAAGCTTTTCTCATAACAATTCCTCCTTTGGTGAAAATGCTGAAAAAACAGAATATATTGGTCAGAATCCTGTATGTTATTAATTGTAAATGAACGGTTTGTGAATGAAAAGTGGACAAATCTGATTAAATTTTGAAAATCCTGTTTTTGCCCGCCGGGGCAGTGGCGGCGCAGAAGAAGCTGCCCCTGTGCTATAATGGTCACAGATTGCAGCAGCTTAAAAAGGAGGACAGGCAATGCGGTTCCTGAGATGGATGGCGGCAGCGTGCGTTCTGCTGCTTGTTTCCTGCGGTCCTGCGGAGACCGCTGCCACACCGGAGTATTCCGTCCCGCCGGAGGAGAAGCGTCTCTGCATCTACACTTCTCACAAGCGGGAAGTCTGGTGGCCCATCGTAAAAGAATTTGAAGACCGGACCGGCATCTGGGCGGAGGTGACGGAGGGGGGGACCAGTGAGCTCCTGGACAGGATCCGGGAGGAGCAGGATCATCCGAGAGCGGACATCATGTTCGGAGGCGGCGCGGAGAGCCTGCAGTCCTTTTCTGATCTGTTCACACCCTACCGGGCGGAAGGATGGGAGAGGCTGGACCCGCAGTTTCAGGCGGAAGGAGATCTATGGACGCCTTTTTCGGCTCTGCCCCTGGTGCTGATCTACAACTCGAAGCTTCTGGAAGAGGAAGAACTGAAGAGGTGGTCCGATCTGGAGGATCTTACCTTCAGAGGCAGGATCGCCTTCGCGGATCCGAACCGCTCCGGCTCCTCCTACACCGCCCTTGTCACCATGATGGAGGCAGAAGGGAAAGGAGAAAAGGCTCTGAAGCTGTTTGCCCTCCAGCTGAAAGGAAAGCAGCTTGACGGTTCCGGAGACGTGCCGGACGCTGTAGGGAACGGCGCGGCTCTGGCGGGCATTACGCTGGAGGAGACCGCACTGAAAAAGATCAAGGACGGACAGACGCTGACCATCGTATACCCGGAGGAAGGGACCAGCGCTGTTCCGGACGGAAGCGCCCTGGTAGCTGGCGCGCCCCACAGCGGGAACGCGAAGCTGTTTCTGGATTTTACGCTGACTGACGATGTGCAGAACCTGATCGTACAGCGCTACTGCCGCAGGTCCGTATTAAAGAACTTTGCTGCATCGGAGGAGCTTCCCCCGCTGCAGGATCTCCGGCTGATCAGCTACGATGTGAAGAAAGCCGGAGACGAACGGGAAGAACTGCTGAAAAAATGGGAGGGCTGGCTCTTAGGAAAGGGGGCGTGTGAATGAGCGGAATATCCGGAGCATTCCGGAGATCTTTCCGGCTGCGCCTTCTGGCGGCATTTCTTGCGGCGGCCCTGATCCCTCTGACAGTCAGTCTCTGGATGACAGGGCGGATGTTCCGTTCCCAGCAGCACATCCGGGTGCGGCAGGAGATGAAGGAAGAACTGGAGATCGTGACGGAAGTGCTGGATTCCATGCATCTCGGATTCCGGGAAGCAGCCGGAACTTTGTGTTCCGACAGGATGGTGATGCGGGCCCTGGGGCATCCCGGTCCGTCCATTACGGGAACCGCAGTGAACAACGCGCTGTTCCGGGCAACAGAGCAGAGCAGGGCAGCTGCGTCCTTTGAACTGTATGACAGGGACGGGAACCGGCGGTATTCCACCACCGGTTCCTCGAAAGCGGTCTCGATGAAGACGGACTGGGGGCTGTTAAAACGGGCAGAACAGGAGAACAGTCTTGTGTACGTCACCACGGAGGATCCGGACGACCAGGAGAGCCCCGTTCTTACGGGAGCGGCTCCGATCCGGGAGGGGGGCGAACTGGCGGGGTTCTTTGTCCTGAATGTAAGTTTTGAGCAGCTGCGCTCCATGCTGGCGGGGAAATACGGAGCCAGGAATGAGCTCCTGCTTCTGGACCGGTTCTGGCATCCGGTGTACTGCACTCAGCCGGCGATCGCGGAGGAAATAGGAGAAAAGCTCCGGGGGGCGATGCTCTCCGGGGAGCAGCTGGAGAATCTGGACGAAGAATTTATGTACCGCGCGGCCCAGCATCCGGACACAGGACTCATCGCGGTGATCCGGACGCCGGAGGTCTTTACCAGGGACACCATGAACCTGTTCCGCCGCGTGACCCTTGTCACCATGGCGCTGGGAGCCGTCGCAGCGATCTTTCTGAGTACGGGATTAAGTCTTCAGCTATTCCGGCCGGTGGGGCAGCTCCGGAGGGCTATGAGCGAGGTGGCCCTGGACCATCTGGACGTCCATGTGAAGGCCGGGGAAGATGAACTGGGAGAGCTTGCCGCGCGCTTTAACCGTATGACGGACGCGCTCCAGGAAAACAAGGCTGTGCTCCTGAAAAATCAGGAGACGCTGATGCAGAACCAGAAGGAATTGAACGAAACGCAGATCCGCATGCTGCAGGCACAGCTGAATCCGCATTTTCTGGGAAACACTCTGGACACCATGAAGTGGATCGCCAAGATCAACCAGGTGCCGGAGGTAGCCGTGATGTCAACTGACCTGGCGGATATCCTCCGATTCGCCATCTCGCCGGAGGAATTCGTGACACTCCGCCGGGAGACAAAGGCGTTGGAGCGCTATATCGAGATCCAGAGGATCCGGCAGTCCGGCGGACTTACATTTACCGTGGATATCCCGGAACCGCTGATGGACTGCCTTGTACCGAAGATGATGCTGCAGCCCCTGACGGAAAACGCTGTGATCCACGGTCTGGACAGCAGCGCGGGAGGAGAGATCACTGTCCGGGCGGAACAGACAGAGGGAGACGGAGGGAAAGAACTTTTACGGATCACCGTGACGGATAACGGCAGCGGCCTTCCGGAAGAAATGACAGGTCCTTACCATCGTCCCGAAGGAGAGGCGGCAAAGCATCACCTCGGGCTCTACAATGTGGATACGATACTGAAAAAGCATTACGGGGAAGAATACGGCGTCCGGCTGGCAAACCGGCAGGACGGCAAAAGCGGCGCGGAGGTGTCCGCGATCCTGCCGCTTGACCGGAGAAACAGCGCTGAGCAGGAGGAAGCCTGACAGAGAGGGAGAACGTCATGTATAAAGTACTGGTGGTGGAAGATGAGGAACTGATCCGGAAGGGGATCGTCCTGACGGTGGACTGGCCGTCCATCGACTGTATCGTGGTTGGCGAGGCGGCAAACGGAGAGGAAGGCCTGGAGGCGGCGGAGCGTCTGAACCCCACGCTGATCGTCACGGATCTGAAGATGCCGAAGATGGACGGGTTGACCATGCTCCAGAAGCTGCGGGAAAAGGGGGACATGACGGACGTCATCATCCTCACAGCCTATGACAGCTTCGCCTACGCCCAGACTGCGCTGCGGCTCGGCGCGGTGGATTTCCTGCTGAAGCCTTTTCACGACGGGGAGCTGGAGGAAGCGGTAAGACGCGTGAAGCGCCGGCAGGAGGCGAACCCGCAGGGAGAGGAGAGCGGGAACCTGGTCCCGGAGGTGAAGCGCGGCGACAAGAGCCGTTATGTGCGGATGGCCATGGAGTATATCCAGGAGCATTACAGCGAGCCGTCCATCAGCGTCGGCAGCGTGGCGGAAGCCCTGGGCATCAGCGACGGCCATCTCAGCCATACCTTTAAAAAAGAAACAGACCTGACACTTCTGAACTTCCTCACCAGGGTCAGGATCAGAAAGGCGATGGAACTGCTCCGGACCTGCCGCTACAAGGTCTATGAGGTGGCGGAAATGGTAGGATACCGGGACATCGCGTATTTCTCCACCACCTTCAAAAAGGTGGCGGGAGTCAGTCCCAGCGAATATCTGGACGCCCAGTAAAAAGCAGGAGGGAAACAGAATGAGTTTGAAGATCACGGACCGGACAGCGGAAAAGGCCTTTTTCATCAGCAGAGAGTTGTGGGAGCACCCGGAGCTCAGCGGAGAGGAGCACCGCTCGGCAGAGTTCCTTGCGGAGCAGATCGCCGCAGAGGGGTTCCAGGTGACGAAGGGCGTCACGGGGCTTGAGACAGCCTTTGTCGCCGAGTGGACTCCGGTCCGGAGCGCAGACAAAAGCAGCGATGGTCCGGAGGTGCCGACTGTCGCTTTCCTCGCGGAGTATGACGCCCTGCCGGGCTACGGGGAACTGAGCCCGGACGGCAGCGGAAACGCCCACGCCTGCGGCCACAACTGGATCTCGGCGGCGGCATACGCTGCGGCTGTCACGCTGAAGCAGGCAGTGGAGGAAGCGGAGAAGAAGGGAGAAGGGAGGCCGGTGCGGATCCTCCTTGTCGGAACGCCGGCGGAGGAGACCTGGGGCGGAAAGATCAGTATGTGCCGGGAGGGACTGTTCCGGGAGCTTTCTCCTGACGCGGTCTTTGAGGCGCATCTGTCGGGGCAGCCGAAACACTGCTTCACGAACTATCTTCTGGCGCTGACAAATATCCGCTATACCTTCCGCGGAAAGGCGAGCCATGCCTCAGCCCACCCGGAGAACGGGATCAACGCGCTGGACGCGCTGAACCTGACCTTTGCGGGGATCGCCTGCCTCAGACAGCATGTGCTGCCGGGCACCAAACTGCACGGAAAGATCGTGGAGGGAGGACTGGCCTGCAACATCATCCCCGACACCGGAGTGATGGATTACTATGTGAGGGCGCCGAAGAAAGATTATCTTGAGAAGGTGCTGGAACGGGTGAACGACTGTGCCCGGGGCGCAGCCCTGATGACCGGATGCCGTGTGGAGATCGGGCGGGACGAAAATACGTTTTATGATATGCGGAATAATATGCCGCTGAACGCCAGGGCGGAAGAGCACCTGAGGGCGCTGGCGGAAGCCGACAGAGAAGCCGCAGCCGCGGAGGGGAGAGACTTTGCAATGTCCGGGGAGATCCGGGAGGACGACCTGTTTACCGCGCCATCCGGCGATATCGGCAACGTCAGCTATGAAGCGCCGTCATTTTACGGTGTGTTCAGCACCGCGCCTGTGAGCGGCGGGGCGGATATTCACGACCGGGAGTACCTTGCGGTGACGGATTCGGAGTACGCGCACCACCTTCTGAAGCTCGCCGCAGGCGTGATGGCCTCCACTGGACTGGATATTCTCACTGACGATTGTTTCCGGGCGCAGTGCCGGGAAGCCTTCCTGAAACAGGATCCCTGATTTTTGGACATTGCCCCCCTGATTGTCCATTGAAACCTGAAGGACGGACCGATAAAATCCATACTGTCAAAATATGTTCGCGTAAAGGAAAGAGAAATGAAACGACTGTATTTTGCCAAATATGGATATATGATCATGTCCGTCCTTTTCTGTCTGACGGGCCTCGCATATATGTTCCTGCCGGATCTTTCCATGTTTGTGCTCTGCATCGCCGGAGGGCTGTGTCTCCTGGCTTACGGTGCCATCAAGCTGGTGGGGTATCTGTCGCCGGATCTTTACTGTCTGGCGTTTCAGTATGATATGGCCTCCGCGATCCTTCTGATGATCACCGGAGTGCTGGTCATCTTCTGCAATACCCGGCTTCAGGGAATTGTTACACCCGGCCTGGGGCTCCTGGTCCTGTTCGACAGTGTCCTGACCATCCAGATGGCGAAGGACGCAGCGAAATTCGGGATCCGGAGCTGGGTGCTCCTGCTGGTGGCTGCGATCATCACAGCGCTGATGGGAGTACTGCTGATCGTCAACCCGTTTGAGAGCACCAGGATCAGGCATGTTCTTACGGGAATGACGGTCGTGCTGGAAGGGATCATGAAGTACTGCGTCGTGCTCTGTACGGTGAAGTTTCCACAGGACGGAAAAGGCAGAGTTCGGAGAGAAGAGGAAACAGTTCTGTAAGAATGCCGCGGAAAGCACATTCACAGCAGACATTAGGGGGAGATCAGATGAGAACAGCTGTAGTGACAGATAATAACGGCGGCATCTATGAAGAGGAAGGAAAGAAGCTCGGCGTCCGCGTCGTGTCGATGCCGATCCTTATTAATGAGGAGATCTGTTTTGAGGGGAAAGGCCTGACGATCAACCGTCTTTTTGAAGAGATGGAAAAAGGAACGTCCGTTACGACATCCCAGCCTTCTCCGGCGGATATCATGGATGTATGGGACAATGTCCTGAAGGAATACGATGAGCTGGTCTATATCCCGCTGTCAAGCGGGATCAGCGGCGCCATGCAGACGGCCACGGTGCTTTCCCAGGACTATGGCGGAAGAGTCCAGGTGGTGGACAACCACAGGGTCTCCGTGACGCAGCGGCATTCTGTGATGGATGCTCTTAAAATGGCGGAGCAGGGGATGAGCGCGGCGCAGATCCGGAATCTTCTGGAACAGATGGGAAAAGAGTCTGTGATCTATCTCGGTGTGGAGACCCTTGAGTACCTGAAGCGCTCCGGCCGGGTGACCGGTGCGGCGGCGGCGATCGGCTCCATTTTGCATATCAAGCCTGTGCTGGTGTGCCGCGGCGGAAAGTTTGAGCCTTTCCAGACGGTGCGGGGCACAAAGAGCTGCAGAAAGAAAACGATCGAAGCCATGCAGAAGGAAGCGGAGGAGATGGAGAACAAAGGGTACCATCTCCGGTACGCCTGCGCAGGCAGCTTCATTGATCCCGAGGAAGGACTGCGCTGGAAGGAGCAGGTGGAGGAAGCATTTCCGGGAAAGGAAGTGTGGTATGACCCGCTCTCCCTTGTGGTATGCGCGCACACCGGCCCGGACGCTTTCGGAGTCGGTGTCAGCGTCGCCTATGACCCGGAGTGAGTGTTCTGTCCGGATCAGGAACGGCGGATAAGACGGGATATCCGGAGAAGGTCAGAAGGCAGATCGTAGGACATGTCAGCCTTCAGCCAGGAAAGGATACAGCCGTACAGTACAGAACTGTAGAAACGGACCAGGGCGCTGCAGTCCTCTTCTGAAAGGGGGAGAGCGTCCGGTTTTCCGGCAGCATTCAGAGCGGCAGCCCCGGCGGCTGCCGCTTTTACGTACCGTGAAGAAAGCTGTCCGCAGAGAAGCTCCAGATGATGGAGCACGTCGGGCCATGCGCGGGAGTCCGAAATATGAAGGACGGAAGTCCTGTGCTCTTTTATTGCTTCCGCCGCGGGGATCAGTGCGAGCAGCGGGTCTTCGGCGGTCTCCGTTTTCAGAAGGACCTCTCTGCTCCAGTGGGTGAGATAATGATCCATCAGGTCCGGGATCCCCTCGAAGTGGTAATAAAAGGTGTTCCGGTTCACATGGCAGCGGTCCACGATATCACGGACCGTTATTTTTTTATAGGGTTTCTCTTCCAGAAGCTGCCGGAAAGCAGCGAAGAGAAGTTCATCCGTAGGATTCATAGAAAACATTTTATCAAAAAAATACAAAAATAGTGAAGGAAAATGCCTGTTTTCGTCGTCCTTATATATAGAGGCATGAAAAAACGCTTATGATGCGCACCCGCACGAGTCCCGCAGGCGGGCCTTGAATTACTGACAGAGATCAATGATCAGGAGGAGGACGACGATGCAGAGTTCAGAGAGCAGGAACATCCAGGAGATGTACCGGGAGAACGGGAGAAAGCTGGTTTCCGGTCTTTCAGCGGTGAAGAAAGGAGCGGGGACGAACCCCTGGATGGAGACTCCGGACGGGGTGCTGATCCTTCCGGCGGAAGCTGCCGCAGGCAGCGCCATGCTCAAGGACAGCAGTGCACGGCATCTTCCTGAATTCTATCCGGCGGATCCGGAAGAGGCCTTCCGTATGGCGCGTTCCGCCGGCCTTTACGCGGATACCTACAGGACGCCCATCCTTGTGCGCCTTGACTATGAGGTGCGGTTCGGCATGGCGGAGATCAGTCCGGTCCGGCCGGGAAAAGCGGAGAAGCGGCGGGGAGATTACCGTCATACGGTTTCCCGCGGACTGCCGGAAGCTTTCTCTGATTCTGCATGGAACCGCGTCTCGGGAAGCGGCTGCAGGGGGATCATCGTCCGCGGTCCGGCAGCGCTGAAGCTGCAGGAGATCCTGAACGGTTATCCGGCGGGCAGGATTCTGAGACTTGGTACACCCTGGCCTTTTCCGGAAGAGCGGGTGCGGGATTACCTGACAGGACTGTCCGAGGTCCTGGTGCTGGATGAAGAGCGGGAGGCCCTCCTGAACGCGGTCTATGCGGTGAAGGGGAAATATGATCTTCGAATCAGGATCGTTCCGTTCTACGGAGAAGAGAGTTCGGAAAGAGATCTGCGGGAAGCTGTAGTCCGTTTTGCCGGGAAGGATGCAGAAAAGCAGATCCTCAGGATCGGCACGCCTTCGGAAAGGTCCCTCCGGGGGATGCCGGTGCTTCCGCCTGTCTTTCTTCCGGAGGGACCGGTTTGCGGACAGGGAGGAGACTGAGATGAATGACTGCCTGAACGTGGTGCTGGCCGGCGGCAGCGCGGTGTTTCCGGAAAAAGCCGGGAGGGAGATCGCGGCCAGAGCCGCAGGGGAAGGTTATTTTGTGTGCTCGCTCCTTCTTTCCGGAGAGAAAGCAAGCGGGGGATATGCCTGTCATCTCCGGATCGGCAGCGGGCCTCTGTCCCCCGTCATCCCGGAGGGGCATGCGGATCTGCTTCTTTCGGACGCCCCTTGGGAAGCTCTGCGGCAGCTCTCCTGGCTGAAAAAGGACGGACAGGTAATAACGCTGGAAGATACTGCGGCGGTGCGGAAGGGCTTCCCGGAAGAGCAGTATCTCCGCTTCCTGAAGCGCCGTGTCCAAAAACTCACGATCCTGACACCTTTCGGAGACACTCCGCCTGTCCCGTTCCCCGGGAATGTCGGACACACTTCGTTGCACTTCCATGACATTTTTGATATATTGTGTAATAATCCGGCGCCCCGACAGCGAGGGGCGCGGAGCGACCCGAGCCTGGCTGGGTGCGGAACTAAAAAAAGGGAAGTGCAGAATGTCGTATCCATGTAAAGTCCATATCAGAAAAGGGGAGGCGCGTTCTTTCAAAGGAGGAGGCGCCTGGATCTATGACAACGAGATCAGCGCGGTCGAGGGTCCGTTCGAGAACGGCGGACCGGTGACGGTGCTGGATTTTGACGGATATCCTCTCGGAAACGGTTTCATCAATATGAACTCAAAGATCCGGGTGCGGATGATGACCCGCAGTGCGGACCAGATGCTGGACGAAAGCTTTCTGCGGCAGAGGCTGCGTGCCGCCTGGGAATACAGGAAGGCCGTGACGGATACGTCCTGCTGCAGGATCGTGTTCGGGGAAGCGGATTTTCTTCCCGGGCTCACTGTGGACAAGTTTTCCGATGTCCTTGTGGTGGAGAGCCTGGCTCTCGGCATGGACCGCATGAAGGAACAGGCAATGTCCATCCTGAAGGAAGTGCTTCAGGAGGACGGCATTACGATCCGCGGGATCTATGAACGCAGCGACGCGAAGGAACGTCTGAAGGAAGGAATGGAACGGAAAAAGGGCTTTATCGGAGAGCCTTTTGACACGAAAGTCCGGATCACGGAAAACGGAGTCCGCATGATGGTGGACGTGGAGAACGGACAGAAGACAGGTTTTTTCCTGGATCAGAAGCTGAACCGTCTCCGTGTCCGGGAGCTCTGCCCCGGGAAAAAAGTGCTGGACTGCTTCACTCACACCGGGTCCTTTGCCCTGAACGCGGGATACGCGGGAGCGGCGTCGGTCCTGGGCGTAGACGCTTCTGAGACGGGGATCCGCCAGGCGGAGGAGAATGCGGCTCTGAACGGACTGCAGGACCGGGTAAAGTTCCGGACAGCAGACGTGTTCGAGCTTCTTCCGGAGCTGGAGGCTGCCGGTGAACAGTTTGACGTGGTGATCCTGGACCCGCCCGCCTTTACCAAGTCCCGGGAGACCATCCGGAAAGCGGTGAAAGGCTACCGGGAGATCAATCTCCGCGGAATGCGGCTCGTAAAGGACGGCGGCTTTCTGGCGACCTGTTCCTGTTCTCATTTCATGGACCAGGAGCTTTTCGCAAAGACGATCCGGGAAGCCTCTGTGGGCGCGAAAAAGCGTCTGCGGCAGGTATCCTTTTCTACCCAGGCGCCGGATCATCCGATCCTGTGGGCAGCGGGGGAGACTTATTATCTGAAATTCTACATCTTCCAGGTGACGGAGGAGCGGTGAGCCCCGGAAAGGACGCCGCGGGAGGAGATTCATGACAGCTTTGATCGATTATGATGCCGGAAACATGCGGTCCGTGGAAAAAGCGCTCCGTGCGCTGGGAGACGAACCGGTCATCACCCGCGACAGAGAGACCCTGCTCAGGGCGGACCGGGTGATCCTTCCTGGCGTAGGCGCGTTCCGCGACTGCAGGAACAATCTGGTGCACTACGGACTGGATCCTGTGATCCGGGAAGTGATCGCCGCGGGAACACCGTTCCTTGGGATCTGCGTCGGGATGCAGCTCCTGTTTGCTTCCAGTGAAGAAGGGAAGGAGCTCTGCGGCGGTGAACTCGTGCCGGGTCTGGGGATCTTCCCGGGCGGGGTGCGGAAGATCCCGGACACTCCGGGACTGAAGATCCCGCACATGGGGTGGAATTCCCTGAAGATCGCGCCCGGGACCCGTCTCCTGCGGGGCATCCCGGACGGAAGCTACGTCTATTTTGTCCATTCCTACTGCGCGGAAGCGGCGGGGCAGGACTTTGAAGCGGCGGAAACGGAGTACGGGATGCGAGTCCTTGCTGCAGTTGAACGGGACAATGTGTATGCGACCCAGTTCCACCCGGAAAAGAGTTCGGAGACCGGGCTCAGGATCCTGAAGAATTTCCTGGAGATGTGACGCGATGTTTACGAAGAGAATAATTCCCTGCCTGGATGTGAATGACGGACGGGTGGTTAAGGGAGTGAATTTTGTCAACCTGAGGGACGCCGGAGATCCGGTGGAGATCGCAGCAGCCTATGACAAGGCGGGCGCGGACGAACTTGTATTCCTGGATATCACGGCCTCCAGCGATCACCGGAAAACAGTGGTGGACATGGTGCGCCAGGTGGCAAACCAGGTGTTTATCCCCTTCACTGTGGGCGGAGGGATCCGTACAGTGGAGGATTTCCGCATGCTCCTGAGAGAAGGGGCAGACAAGATCTCCGTGAATTCTGCAGCGATCGACAATCCGCGCCTTCTGAGCGACGCGGCGGAAAAATTCGGAAGCCAGTGTGTGGTGCTGGCCATCGACGCAAAGCGCCGGCCGGACGGCAGCGGCTGGAACGTCTACAAGCACGGCGGACGCCTCGATACGGGGCTGGACGCGGTGGAATGGGCTGCCCGCGGATACGCTCTCGGAGCGGGAGAGATCCTTCTCACATCGATGGACTGCGACGGAACGAAGGCGGGCTACGACTGTCTCCTGACCAGGACCATCGCTGAGCGGGTGCCGATCCCGGTCATTGCTTCCGGCGGAGCTGGAACCAGGGAGCATTTTTATGACGCGCTGACAGAGGGAAAGGCGGACGCCGCCCTTGCTGCGTCTCTGTTCCACTACAAGGAACTGGAGATCCGGGACCTGAAAGAATACCTGAAGGGCAGGGGGATCCCTGTCCGGCTCTGAACCGACGGAGGGCGCTTCATGGCGGCGATCAGCAATGACTGGCTTCCGGTGCTGAAGCCGGAGTTCGGAAAAGAATATTACAGAGAACTGTACCGTTTCGTGAACGATGAATACAGGAACGGCGTGGTCTATCCGCCGGCGGACCGGATCTTTGAAGCTCTTCATCTCACCCCGCTGCACAGCGTGAAGGTGGTGATCCTGGGACAGGACCCGTACCACGAGCCGAACCAGGCGCACGGGCTTTCTTTTTCCGTGCCGCCGGACCAGAGGCAGATACCGCCGTCCCTGATGAATATCTACCAGGAGCTGCACGATGATCTGGGGTGTTACATCCCTGACAACGGATATCTGAAAAAATGGGCTGACCAGGGGGTGCTTCTCCTGAATACCGTGCTGACAGTCCGGGCCCACGCAGCATTTTCCCACAAAGATCACGGCTGGGAGCAGTTTACGGATGCCATTATCCGCGCGGTCGATGCCGAGGACAGACCGCTGGTCTTCCTATTGTGGGGGCGTCCCGCCCAGATGAAGGCGGAGATGCTGCACAGCCGCAGGCATCTGGTGCTGACTGCGCCGCATCCTTCACCGCTGTCCGCGTACCGCGGCTTCTTCGGCTGCCGCCATTTTTCCAGAACGAATGATTTTCTACGGGCAAGCGGCGTCGAGCCTGTTGACTGGCAGATTGAGAATGTCGGAAGATGAATATGATCGAATTATTGAAGGTCGTTGTCCTCGGCATGACAGAGGGATTTACAGAGTGGCTCCCTGTCAGCGCCGCGGCGCACCTGATGCTGATGGAAGGGATCCTGCGCCCGGAAGCAGACGCGGCGGTGCTGACGGCACTGCACGCGGCGCTTCAGCTGGGCGCCTCTTTTGCTGCGCTTATTATGTACTGGCCCAGGCTGGATCTCCTGAACGGAAAAGCGAGAAAGAGAAAAGCCGCAGCCCGTCTCTGCATGGATCTTTTTGCCGGGACTGTGCCTACAGCGATCCTGGGATTCCTTCTGTTTGACTGGATCCAGTCCCGCCTGAAGAGCGGATATCTGATCTCGCTGATGCTGATCCTTTTCGGCGCGGTGATGCTGGCCGTGGAGCGCGGAAGACGCTACCGGAAGCCGGAGACAGATCTGTTGAGAAAGCTGAATCCGCATATGGCGCTTTACATCGGGATGTTCCAGGTCCTGGGACTGATCCCTGGCGTGTCCCGTACAGGAGCCGCGATCCTCGGTGCGCTTCTGTTCGGATGCTCCGCGCGGACGGCGGCAGAGTTTTCTGTGATCCTGGGGATCCCGCTCACCGCAGGAGCGGCGATCCTCACACTGGTCCGGAAAGGCGTTCCTTCTGTGCCGGGAGCGGGGCTTTTGATGGCTGTTGGTTTTGCTGCAGCTTTCATTGTTTCCTTCAGCGCGATCCGTTTTCTTGTGACGCGCGCGAAGAAAAAGAACTACGCGGTCTATGGGTGGTACCGCATCGCTGTGGGAGCGGTCTTTCTTGTATGGACCTTCCTGACCGCCCTTGTGGCAGCATGACGGGCCTGAAGACGGTCCTGGCGGGAGCTCTGGCCCTGCCTGTTCTCTGGTACATCTACAGAAGAGACGGAAAAGCCGGACGGCGCCCGCCGGACAGAAGCACAGGGACGGAAGTCCGGGTGTTTGCAGTTGCTGCCGTCCTGTTTTTCCTGTATTATATGGCTGTTTCCCTGGCAGTGAATCTGAGCGGCCTTCCGGAAAACGATGCTGCTTTCCGGGAAGCCTGGGAGACAGACCCCATTTCGCCGGGATTTCTCTTCCTGTGGGCGGTGGTGCTGGCGCCGGTCCTGGAGGAGCTTCTGTTCCGGGGGATCCTTCTCAGAAAAGTGGAGAGGGCAGCCGGAACACTGCCTGCAGTATTGATCTCTGCCCTGGTGTTCGGAATGTACCACGGGAATCTGTCCCAGGGGATCGCTGCAGCCGCTGCAGGACTGGCCCTGGGATACGCTTATGTAAGGACAGACGCGCTTCTGGTCAGTGTGGTGATGCACGCTGCCGCGAATGCCGCGGCTTTACTTCTCTGGCTCCAGCACTAAGGCCGGATACAGACTAAAATTTTGGAGGCATGAACAAATGAAAGTACTGAGCATTGCTGTGCCGTGCTACAACAGCGCAGCATACATGGATCACTGCATCAGCACCCTTCTTCACGGAGGAGACGAAGTAGAGATCCTGATCGTGGACGATGGATCCGCGAAGGACAACACGGCAGAGATCGCGGACAAGTATGAAAAAATGTATCCCGGGATCTGCCGCGCGATCCATCAGGAAAACGGAGGACACGGCAGTGCAGTATGCACAGGACTTGCCCACGCGACCGGCGTTTTCTTCAAAGTGGTGGATTCCGATGACTGGGTCAATGAAGAAGCTTACGATAAGATCCTGGAGACGCTGCGCCGCTTTACGATGACAAATGTGCAGCTGGACCTTCTGGTCAGCAACTTTGTCTATGAGAAGGAAGGGGCGGAGCACAAGAAGGTGATGCGCTACCATCACGCGCTTCCTGTGGAACAGCTGATCAGCTGGGATGAGATCGGGCATTTCAGGATCGGCCAGTACATCCTGATGCATTCCGTCATTTACCGCACCCAGCTTCTGAAGGACTGCGGGCTGGAACTGCCGAAGCACACCTTCTATGTGGACAATATTTTTGTCTACCAGCCCCTGCCCCATGTGAAGACGCTGTACTATCTGGATGTGGATTTTTACCGGTACTACATCGGGCGGGAAGACCAGTCCGTGAACGAACAGGTGATGATCGGACGGATCGACCAGCAGTACAAGGTCACGAGACTGATGCTGGATGCCTACGACCCCTACAAGGTGGAGCCGCAGAAGCTCAGAAGCTATATGATCAAGTATCTCGAGATCATGATGTGCATCTGCTCCATTCTGGCAGTCCGTTCCGGGAAAGAGGAGAATCTTCAGAAGAGGAAGGATCTCTGGAAGGAACTCAGGGAAAAGAACCTGCGCCTGTTCCTGCGTCTGCGCTGGGGATTTCTGGGACAGAACATGAACCTGCCGGGAAAGGGGGGCCGGAAGATCAGCGAGGTGACCTACCGGATCGCTCAGAAGTTTTACGGATTCAACTGACATTTGGGCACAAAAAAGCAGTCCTGAAAAGGACTGCTTTTTTAGTAGCGGAGGGGGGATTCGAACCCTCGACACCACGGGTATGAACCGTGTGCTCTAGCCAACTGAGCTACTCCGCCACAGCGTGTTCTGATCAACACCATGCAAGTATAAATTTTTCCGGAGGTTTTGTCAATAGGAAGTTTAGATACTTTTTACAGACAGATTTTCCGGAGTATGGTAAAATATATTCGCTGCCCGGACGGAACAGGGAGAATGGATATGCTGTATTTTATCGTGAACCCGAACGCGGGAGGGGTAAATGGCTACCGGATCTGGAAAAGACTGGAACGCCGGCTGGTCAGAAAGAAAACAGAATACCAGGTCGTGCTGACAGGCGGGAGAGGCGAAGCCCGTCTGATTGCTGCGGAACTGACAGAGAATGCCGCAGGCAGCGGTGAGGAGATCATTCTTGCGGGAGTCGGAGGCGACGGAACCATGAACGAGATCGTGGACGGCGTCCACATCTCGGAGAACCTGATCCTGGGTTACATTCCGGTCGGCGGCGGGAGTGATCTTGCGCGGGGGCTGCATCTGCCGCGGAGACCGGGAGCCTGTCTTGACAGGATCCTGTCCTCCGGGGAAGTGCGGAAGATCGATTACGGCGTCCTGGATTACGGGGACGATGCGCCCATGCACCGCAGATTCCTTGTGAGCGCCGGCTGCGGTTTTGAAGCCGGTTTTACAGAGCTTCTGCGCATCCAGCATGAGGAAGGGCGGCTCTCCGGGATCCCGGTGGTCCGCGGCGCCGCAGAGAAAGCGGCCTATCTGAACTGTCTCCTGAACATGAAGACGGTGCGGGGGAGTCTGATCCTGGATGAAGCGAGGCGCATCGAACTGAACCACATTTTCCTCATGTCCGCCCTGATCCAGCCGACGGAAAACGGCAGACGACTGGCTCCGGGGTCCAGCAGCGCTGACGGACTGCTGGCAGTGTCGGTCCTGCACAATGCGTCCAGGCTCAGACAGATCGGCGCGCTGACGGCGTCGGGCTTCCGCATCACGCCGAATGACGCCGGAGTGCGGATGTACAGCTGCAGAGAGGTAAAGGTGATCCTGGAGGAAGCAATGCCACTGCATGCGGACGGAGAGACCTGCGGGATGCAGTCGGAATTCATCATGCGCTGCGTGAAGCAGAAACTCAATATCATCTGCTGACGGAGGAATCATGGAGATCAGGATAGGACACGGTTATGATGTGCACAGACTGACGGAAGGAAGAAAGCTGATCCTCGGCGGGGTGGAGATCCCCTGGGAAAAGGGCCTTCTGGGCCATTCCGACGCGGATGTCCTGCTGCATGCGGTGACAGACGCACTGCTGGGTGCCGCGGCGCTCGGCGACATCGGCCGCCATTTCCCGGACACGGATCCGGACCTGGAGGGGATCGACAGTATGATCCTCCTGAAAAAAACAGTGGAGATGCTGGAGGCCCGCGGGTATTCCGTGGGAAACGTGGACGCCACCATCATCGCCCAGAAGCCGAAGCTTGCATCCTACATCGACCGCATGCGGGACGGCATCGCCGGAGCACTCCGGGTCAGACCGGATCAGGTGAACGTGAAAGCGACGACGGAGGAGCGCCTCGGATTCACCGGGAGACAAGAAGGAATATCAGCCCATGCAGTGTGCGTGATCATCGGCACCTGAGGGACGGAAAGGATACAGGAACTATGAAGATTTTTGATACGATGACAAAGTACAAGGAAGATTTTGTGCCGCTGGAGCCCGGAAAAGTCCGGATGTATGTCTGCGGGCCCACTGTCTACAATTTCATCCATATTGGGAACGCGCGTCCCATGATCTTTTTTGACACGGTGCGGCGCTATTTCCTTTACAAGGGCTACGATGTGAACTATGTCTCCAACTTCACGGATGTGGACGACAAGATCATCAAAGCAGCTGTAGAGGAAGGCGTGGATCCTTCCGTCATTTCCGAGCGCTACATCAAGGAATGCAAAAAGGACATGGAGGGGATGAATATCATGCCCGCCACGACGCATCCTCTTGCCACGCAGGAGATCCCCGGCATGCTGGAGATGATCCAGCAGCTGATCGACGGGGGACACGCCTATGTCGCGAAGGACGGCACGGTCTACTACCGCGTGCAGAGCTTCAGGGACTACGGAAAGCTTTCCCACAAGAACCTGGACGACAACATGTCAGGCCTCAGGACTCTGAAGGTAACAGGAGAAGAAGACAAGGAGGATCCCAACGACTTCGTTCTCTGGAAGCCGAAGAAGGAAGGGGAGCCCTACTGGGAGTCCCCCTGGTGCGACGGAAGGCCCGGCTGGCACATCGAGTGCTCTGTGATGAGCAAAAAATACCTGGGTGAGCAGATCGACATCCACGGCGGCGGAGAAGACCTGGTGTTCCCGCACCATGAGAACGAGATCGCACAGTCCGAGGCCGTCAGCGGGAAGAAGTTCGCGAAGTACTGGATGCACAACGCGTTCCTGAACATCGACAATGTGAAGATGTCCAAGTCCCTCGGGAATTTCAAGACCGTACGGCAGATCAGCGAGCAGTATGATCTGCAGATCCTTCGTCTCTTCATGCTGAGTGCGCACTACAGGAGCCCGCTGAACTTCTCTGCGGAGATGATGGAGAGCGCCAAGGCGAGCCTCGAGCGGATCCTGACCTGCATGGAACGGCTGAAGGACCTTGCCGGGAAGGCGCAGGAGAGAGAACTGAACGCTGCCGAGGAAGAGACGCTGAAGTCTCTGGAGACCCTGGTGCAGAAGTTCGAGAGCTCCATGGAGGACGATTTCAATACGGCGGACGCTCTGAGCGCGGTGTTTGAAATGGTGAAGCTCGCCAATGTTTCCGTGACGGAGGAGAGCGCGAAGGAGCTGGTGAGCCGGATGGATGAGACGCTCCGGAAGCTTCTGGATGTACTTGGTATTCTCCCGGAGCGGAAAAAGGAAACTCTGGACGCGGAGGTGGAGGCCCTGATCGCGGAGCGGCAGGCCGCCAGAAAAGCGAGGAACTTTGCCCGGGCAGATGAGATCCGGAACCAGCTGACAGAGATGGGGATCCTTCTGGAGGACACGAGAGAGGGCGTCAAGTGGAAGAGAGCTTAAAGAATACAGCGGCGAGCTATTCGCCGCTGGTTCTCGCTTATATGGGGGATGCAGTCTATGAACTGATGATCCGGGAGAGGATCGTCCGGCAGGGAAACCGTCAGGTGAACCGGCTTCACCTGGCTTCCGTGCACCTGGTGAAGGCAGGGACTCAGGCGGCTATGATCCGTCTCCTGGAGCCGGTCCTTGCGCCGGAGGAGCTTTCGGTGTACCGGCGGGGCAGAAATGCCCATTCCCACACCACGGCGAAGAACGCGTCCGTGATCGAGTACCGCATGGCCACAGGGTTCGAAGCCCTGGTCGGATACCTGTGGCTGTCTGAACAGAAGGAGCGGCTTCAGGAGCTGGTGGAGACAGCGCTCTCAAAACTGGAAGAGGAAGAAAAACATGAACGAGAACGCAATTGAAGGAAGAAACGCGGTGATCGAGGCTTTCCGTGCGGGAAAGACCATCGACCGCCTCTATGTACAGGAGGGCGTGAAGGACGGACCCGTCCAGACGGTGCTGAGAGAAGCGAAGAAACAGAAGGTCAAGGTGGACTTTGTGAGCAGGGAACGCCTGAACCAGCTGAGCAGCACGGGACGGCACCAGGGAGTCATCGCCATTGCGGCAAGCTACAGCTACGCTGAGGTGGAAGATATCCTGGAGAAAGCCAGGGAGAAGAATGAGGATCCGTTCATCATCCTGCTGGACGGCATCGAGGACCCCTACAATCTCGGGGCGATCATCCGCACAGCAAACCAGGCCGGAGCCCACGGGGTCATTATTCCCAGAAACCGCGCCGTAGGACTGACTGCCAGTGTGGCCCGGACATCCGCGGGGGCGCTGAACTATACACCGGTGGCAAAGGTGACCAACCTGCAGCGCACCATGGAAGACCTCAAAAAGCAGGGGATCTGGTTCGTCTGCGCCGATATGGACGGGACGGAGATGTACGACCTGAACCTGACCGGACCCATCGGCCTGGTGATCGGAAACGAAGGGAAAGGCGTCAGCGAGCTTGTGAAAAAGAACTGCGACTTTATTGCCTCCATCCCAATGAAGGGGGAGATCGATTCCCTGAATGCCAGCGTGGCCGCCGGGATCCTCGCCTATGAGATCGTGCGCCAGCGCAGAATGAAAAAATGATGCCCGGACAGGGCATCACTTTTTTTTATGGTATTTACTAATTCAGCCGGTTTAATGTATAGTTAATATCAGGTTCACGTTTCACAGAATGCCTCAGGGCGGAGAGGGGTAAAAATGGATATGAATCATTTGCTGCACAAGGTACAGGCGGTGTTTTTCCGTCTCGCGATGTGGTTTGAGGTGGTGTTCGCGCTGGTCATTTTTGCCGGAGTCGTGATCCATCTTACTCATATACCGGGAATCATGCTGAACAGGGAGACAGAGTTCATCGACTTCCTGCAGTTCCTCCTTGAAGGTCTGGTGGGACTGGAGCTCATCATGATGCTCTGCCGTCATGACCTTGACTCCATTATCGAAGTGATGATCTTCACTGTGACGAAGTACCTGGTCGTAAACCATGAAAGCGCGGTCGGTATTCTGATCGGTGTGGCAGCGGTGGCGGTGCTGTTCGCCATCCGGAAATTCCTCTTCCTCTCGGCCGAGGAACTGGCGGAGCGGAAAAAGCACGCGGACTATATCCAGCGGGACAAGTGAGGAGACAGGGGACGGTTCTCTGTCTCCTTAAAAAAAGAGCCAGATCTCTGGC